>PLIG01000173.1 GCA_003139255.1 Acidimicrobiaceae bacterium
CAACGATCGAGTGAACCTAGTCTACGCCCGTCGTCTATTTACACCGGGGACCGGACGCCACCGCGTGGCAGCGGTCGCAGTGCCAAGCGTGTTCAGGGAATCCGTACGTCGCGGCTTTGCGCGGCGAGTCGCCTCTCTTCCTCGGTCAAGTCTGATTCTCTGACGGGAGTGACGAGGCTCCAGTGCTCTCCTACTGGACAGCGCTGGAACCTCCACCAGCCAAGACGGACCGCTTTCAGGGAAGCGCCCGGGATCCAAAGCGTGGTGTACAGGTGGCCATCTCGGCACCGCACCACAATGTTGCCACCGACCGAATAGCCGCGACAGCGCACGACGACGATGACCCCTACATAGAGCAGGAAGACCGCTACGACGGCGATGACCTTGCAACGCACGGCGTCAGAGTACGCCAGCNNTGAAGGATAATGATTGAGTTGGATCGGGGAGGCCATATGAGGCTTTCAGGCAGAGCAAGCTCCTGGGCGACGGTCTTCTCCCTCATCCTCCTTGCCGGTGGTGCCGCCAGCGTTTCGGTAGCGACTGCTCCGACGAGATCCTCGGTGGCCCGATTTGCGCCGCCCATGTCTCCTCGGCCAACTGCCGGCAGACAGAGCCTTACGATCGGTTTGGACCCCAACATCTACCCAACCCCGATCAGCCCCGGCAAAGGTCGATAGTCAGTCGGGTTGCCCCAGCCTGGCAGGCGTCGACAGCTCCGCCCAGCCCTCGCTCGACCAACTAGCACAGGCGCTGTACGACCTCGGTGGTTCGCAGACCGAAGCGCTGCAAGTCACCGACCCTGCGTTCTGGCCGATGATCCTGACGAACAAGTACGGGATCTACTACGGGGGAGGATCTCGCACGGTCTCACAGCTGGTCTCGTTGCTTGTCGTAACTCGGGCGTCGCAATCGGGCTACGCCTTCCTGGTCAGCCACTGCGGCTACCGGACAGTCGCCAGCTCTTGGATAGCGCAGGTTTGCATTAATCCTTCTGGACTGACCGGCGCACAGGCGTGCGATGCTTATCCGGCGCTTGCTGCCGAGGTGGTGTTCATCGACCGCCTGGGCCACTGGCTCATCGTGTACAGCTATCCGTAGCATGACACCGCGAGCTCACGAATCCCGATCCTCGTAGGCCGACGGATCAGGTCTGGTGATTGATGCCATGGGCAGGTCGAACCTTCCACCCCGCGACAACTCAGCCCGCCTGATGAACGTTGTTCGCCTCTTTGTCACCTAAGCGTTTCAGGAAGTTGTGTTTCATCGCGCCATGACCGAGGAGCTCACCTCTGCCAGTACCACCTCAGCCCGGCGAGGCCGAGCACACCCACGCGTCTGTTGACGTCGTTTGGCGCGGTGTAGATTTCATCACGCTGGCTTCCACGAGACCGGCCACAAGGCGCGCGAGCTCGCAAGCGACTACGTCCTGCCCTTGGCCGCGGCCGAAGCCAACTTCCCCCAGCAGCTCGACTTCCAGGTGTACGTCAAGCTCGCCCCGGGTGTGTCGGCGACCACCGGCCGCCACGCCGTCGGCTCGGCGCTCGCCGCGTATCCCACGGCCAAGCTGATGGACCAGGCCCAGTACAAGCAGCAGCAGGCGTCGCAGGCCGACCAGCTGCTCAACCTCGTCTACGGGCTGCTGGCGCTCGCCGTCATCATCGCGCTCATCGGCATCGCCAACACGCTCGCACTGTCGATCTACGAGCGGACTCGAGAGCTGGGGCTGCTGAGCGCCGTCGGCATGACTCGGGGCCAACTGCGCTCGACGGTGCGGTCCGAGTCCTTCATAATCTCCCTGCTCAGCGCGGTCGAGGGCTTGGTCGTAGGGGTGCTGTTCGGCTGGGCGACAGTTGCTGCACTTGGTTCACAAGGCATCACACACCTCGTTGTTCCGGTGCCCCAACTGCTGGTGGTCGCCATGCTGGCTGGGCTCGCCGGGATCGTGGCGGCAATCGCACCGGGCAGGCGAGCGGGCCGGCTCGACGTACTGAGGATCGTCACCGCCGAGTAGAGCCCACTCCACCGAGGTAGTGCAGGCACCCGGCAACGCTGGCTGGCTGTCACCCTTTCGGGTCTCGTCACGATCTGAGTCAATGTGTTCATGAGATCCAACGTCGCAAAGAACGAAGACACTGATCGACCAATAAAGACGCGGCACGTTGGCGCCATTGCATTCGCGGCGGTGGTCGTCGCGTTCGGCGTCGGCTTCTGCAGCATCGCCCCCGTGACCCCGGCGGGCGCCTCGGGAACCACAGGAACAACCGTCTCGGCCGAGAGCAGCCCCTATGGCCAGGTTCTCATGGTGGGGTCAGGCACCTACGTCGGTTACTCGCTATACGAGTTCAACCGCGACCAGGCACACCACATCGCTTGCAAGACGACCATCGTGGCCGCCGTGAAGCTGTCCTGTGCAAGACCCCCAGCTGATCAGACCGCCGACTGGCCGGTGTTGGAGACGCAGGGCAAGCCGGTGGCAGGACCTGGAGTCGACCGCCGGCTGCTCAGCAGCATCTACCGGACGAACCTGGGAGCGCGCCAAGTCACTTACGCGGGCCACCCCCTCTACCTGTTCGACATGGCGCCTCACCAGTTCAGCGGCGAGCTCTTCTTGGAGACCGTTCTCCCGGTCCCACCGTGGCACGGGATTTGGTACCTCGTATCGCCCAGGAACGGGCTACCCGTGGTGGGCGCGGCGTCGCTCACGACCCAGACCCTTCCGAGCGGGCAGAACGTCCTCGCGGCAGTGATGCTCCCGGCGAGCGGCTCGGTGGCGATCACCGTGTACTCCTTCAGCAAGGACACAAAGCGCCACAGTTCCTGCACGAGCAGCTGTGCGCTCGTTTGGCCGCCACTTCTGACGACGGGCTCTCCTCAGGTGACTACGGGCCTGCCGGGGCGCGATCTCGGTGCCATAGTGCAATCTGACGGAACCCACCAGGTGACCTTCCGCGGAAAGCCGCTGTACCTCTACTCGAACGAACAACCATGTCCAGATGTGCAAGGGAACCCTCTGACACCCGCCAACACCGGAAACGGAAACGGCGTCAAGGGACCCCGCGGCTTCGGCGGCCATTTCTCCGTCGTCACACCCCGAGCACAAGCCCGGACCCTCGAATCGAGTGGTTGACGGGGGTCCCGGGTCGCGCCCAACCACGACCTCCGGGTCGTGACCGCGACCTCAGGGTCGCATCGCGAACTCGGCAAGCGCGCTGAGCTGCTCGGCAGTGCCCACACCGATGAGGACGTCCCCCGCCTCGATGGTGTGGCCGGGCGAAGGGTTGGTGACGAAGCCGCCATCGGGACGCCGAATTGCGAGCACCAGTGCACCCGTGCGATCGCGCAGTTGCATCGAGCCAAGCGTGCTGCCGGTCAGAGGAGAATCGACCGCCACGGCCAGCTCCTCCAATCGGAACTTGAGCGTACCGTCGTGCATGACCACGTCGACGAAGTCCACCACGTGGGGATGGGTCACGAACGACGCCATGCGCGCGCCGCCGAGCTGTTGAGGGTTGACCACCCGGTCGGCGCCGGCGCGCACGAGCTTGGACTCCGACGATTCGTTGCGGGCACGCGCGATGATCTGAAGGTCGGGTCGCATCGACTTGCCGGCCATGGTCACGTAGAGGTTGTCGGCGTCGGCGTCGAGCGCGGCCACCAATGTCGCGGCCCGATCGATTCCGGCCTGGTGCAGAATCTCGTCATCCGTCGCGTCACCACGAACCGACGCATAGGGCACACCACTCAGCCGCTCGAGATCATGGTCGATGACGACCACATCCCGCCCGGCGTTCGTCAAGAACTGGGCCACCTCGCGCCCGACCCTCCCCCATCCGCAAACGATCACGTGCCGGTCCATCCGGGCGATGTCCCGTTCCATCTTGCGCCTCCTCACCAGGTCTCGCATATGGCCCTCGATAAGCACCTCGAGCACGGCCGAGAACGTATAGAGCGCGGTACCCACGCCTACGAGGATCAGGATGATCGTGAAGACCTTGCTGCCTGCACCGACTGACCGTGGGGAGTTGAACCCTACGGTGGTGACGGTGATGACGGTCTGATAGAGGGCGTCGAGGAGACTGAACCCGAACAGCAGGTACCCGACAGTGCCCACCACGAGCACCAGCGTCAGGGCCCCAAGGCCAATCCTCACCCGTCGGAACGGGTCCCGCACCTGGCCCATCATGCCTGACCGACGCGCGAACACACCGATCCGTTCGATGCGGGCCGTCGATCACGTACCGTCGCGCGCCGGGTCATGAGTGAAGATCGGCTCGTACCTCGGCGGCTTTCAGGCACATCCCCTCAGGGCTTGCGATCTGCGACGAGGACCGGGATCCGTCGCTCGGTATTGGCCTGGTACTGCGCGTAAGGGGGATAGGCCGCAACCGCTCGCTTCCACCATCGTTCGCGTTCTTCGCCGTCTGTCTCGTGCAAGGTGACATCGAAGACCTCGGGGCCATCTTGGATTCGAACCTCGTCGGGTTTGGCCTTCAGGTTGAAGTACCAGGAGGGATGCTTCGGATCCCCTCCCTTCGAGGCAACCAGGGCGTACCGGCCGTCGTGCTCCACGCGCATCACCGGCGCTTTGCGGATGCTCCCGCTCCGCTGGCCGCGCATGGTGATGATGATGACCGGCAAGCCGGTGTCCCACAGAGTCGTTCGCTCGCGTCCACCGGACCGCTCGTAGGCTTCGACCTGCTCGCGTACCCAGTCCCAGGTGCTCGGCGCGTACTCGCCTTCCAGAGACATGGTTCCACAGTACGCCCATGTTCGGCCTCGACCCGTCCTGGGCCATGTTGGTAGGGTCCGCGCAGTCGCCCGGCCGTAGCGATGTCCAAGTCCCTCTTGAGGAGCTCCCAACCGCATGTCCAACGCCGTCACCCTCACACGACCGAGGCGGCTCGTCCTCGCGGACCTGCTACCAGGAACACTCGTGCGCGACGTACTGCTCGTGATCGGTGCTGCCGGCTTCGTCGGGGCACTCGCACAGCTCTCGATCCACGTCTCCTTCACGCCTGTCCCGATCACAGGCCAAACCCTGGGCGTGCTGGTCGCGGGCACTGCGCTCGGTTCGAAGCGGGGCACCGCCGCCATGGCGCTCTACGGACTAGCAGGGCTCGCGGGCGTTCCGTGGTTCGCCGGCCACTCGAGCGGATACGTGGGGGCGTCGTTCGGCTACGTCGTGGGTTTCGTACTGTCCGCCGCGTTGTGCGGCTTTCTCGCTGAGCGGGGTGCCGACCGGTCCCTCGTGAAGTCGATACCGGCAATGGTGGCGGGCGAGGTCGTCATGTACGCCGTCGGGGTGATCTGGCTGGGCATCAGCCTCCACGTAGGCCCGACGAGAGCCGTCGCCCTGGGATTGACGCCGTTCCTTGCCGGTGACGCTGTCAAGGCGGGCATCGCCGCGGCATTGCTCCCAGGCGCGTGGAAGCTGACGGGGCCTCGCTCGGTGTAACCGTGTGGCCGGCGTAACCGTGTGGCCGGCGTAACCGTGTGGCCGGCACAACTTGCGTCGCCGTCGTCGACAGCCGGAGGCTCGCTGCTTGCTCGTCAGACCCGTTCGAAGACGGCGGCCAGACCCTGGCCACCACCGATGCACATTGCCTCGAGGCCGTATCGCACCTGTCGGCGGCCCATCTCGTGCATAAGGGTTGCCAGGATTCGTCCTCCGGTCGCCCCCACCGGGTGGCCGAGGGAGATCCCTGACCCGTTGACGTTCAGTCGCTGAAAGTCGCTGTCAGAGAGTTTCCACTCTCGCGTGACCGCGAGCACCTGCGCCGCAAACGCCTCATTCAGCTCGATCAGATCCATGTCGGTGAATTGCAGACCCGCGCGGTCGAGCGCGCGTTGAGTCGCCGGCACGGGGCCGAGGCCCATCGTCAGCGGAGAGACTCCGGCCGAGGCCCACGACACCAGCCGTGCCATGGGACGCATTCCCAGCTCGGCGGCACGAGCCGGATGGGTGACGATGCAGATCGCAGCAGCATCGTTCTGGCCGCTCGCGTTGGCAGCTGTGACCGTCGCTTCCGGATCGGTCTTCGCCAATACCGGTCGCAACTTCGCGAGCTGCTCCATCGTCGAGTCAGCCCGAGGATGCTCGTCACGCTCGACGTCAACGGTCTCGCGTGACGTGACCACCCTGACAGGCACGATCTCGTCGTCGAACCGCCCACTCGTTTGGGCGGCAACGGCCCGACGATGTGACTCGAGCGCCAGCGCGTCCTGCTCCTCGCGGGGAATGGAGTACTCACGACGGAGGTTCTCGGCGGTCTCCAGCATTCCGCCCGCAACCGGGAAGTTGACGCCCCCGGCAGTTACCCGAGAACGGGCCAGCCGGTCATGCAACATGACGCCGGGACCCTTCACACCTCGCCGAAACGCAGAGCTGTAGAACTCGACCTGGCTCATGCTCTCCACGCCCCCGGCCAACAGCACCTCTCCGGCGCCGGTCTGCACCTGCATCGCTGCATACAGCACCGCCTGCAGACCCGAGCCACATCGACGATCCAACTGAAGACCAGTGACTTCGATTGGTAGCCCGGCATCGAGGGCTGCGACTCGACCCACTGCCGGCGCGTCGCCGTTGGGGTACCCCTGGCCAAGCACGACATCGTCGATGGCAGCCGGATCAAGCTTCGTTCGATCGAGAACCGCGCGTATCACGGTGGCGGCGAGCTCTGCCGCCGGTACGTCGCGCAACACCCCTCCGAATCGGCCCACGGGCGTCCGCACCGGCTCGCAGATCACCGCCTCACGCATGGCCTGCCTCGCCTGCGCCAGGTTCTTCTTCCTCTCCTGTTCGTCGCTGAAGGCTGAAGACGACGTTCATGCCGATCCTTCCCCTGCCATGGCGGGACGATTCCCGTTTGTCTCGGCGTTCGGTGCGGCTCGGGCCACCAGGTCGGGTACGACCTTGCCCAGCTCGGAAGGATCCCAGCGCCCGTGCTTCTCCGCAACAGGGCCGGCCACCCAACCCTCGGCCACGCTTATGTGTCCACCGGCGGCGTTGAACACCCGTCCGGTAACACCTGCCGCTTCCGGACTGGCCAGCCACACGACGAGCGGTGCGATGTTGTCGGGGCTTCGCGGGTCAAACTCCTCCTTGAGCTCGGGATCCGCCGCCCACCTGGGGAGATTCTCGGTCATACGCGTAAAGGCGCCCGGCGCGACGGCATTGACCGTGACCCCGTAACGGCCGAGCTCCATCGCGGTAATCACGGTGAAGCCGGCGATACCCGCCTTGGCCGCGCCGTAGTTGCACTGTCCGGGGTTTCCGTAGATTCCCGAAGACGAGGTGGTGTTGATGATCCGGGCGTCGTTGTCCTTCCCCTCCTTGGACCGCCCCCTCCAATAGGCGGCTGCCCAACGGGTGGGGACAAAGGTGCCCCGGAGGTGGACCTTGATCACCGCGTCCCACTCCTCGATGCTCATGTTCACCAACATGCGGTCACGCAGAATGCCTGCGTTGTTGACCAGGACGTCGAGACCGCCGAAAGTCTCCACGGCGGCGTTTATGAGACGTTGCGCGCCCTCCCAATCCGAGACGTCCTCGCCGTTGACGATCGCCTCTCCGCCCATCGCGCGGATGTTCTCCACGACCTCACCGGCGGGACCCTCCGAGGACCCCGAACCGTCCACGCCGGCGCCCAGGTCGTTGACGACGACCTTGGCGCCTTGGCGGGCGAACTCGATCGCATGCCCGCGTCCAATGCCTCGACCCGCTCCGGTGACGATAACGACCCTTCCAGCGCATATTCCGCTCATGTCTCTCCTCGACTGCGTCGTCTTCCGCTGGTGTTCATACATCGGGGATCCCGGCGAGATCAAACAGCACCAGCTCGAGGCGGTTCCGTGGCTGATCAGCGCCTGCGCGTCGACAGGCAGCAGTGCTTGTACTTGGCCCCACTGCCGCACGGGCAGGGGTCGTTGCGTCCGACTTTGGGTTCGGAGCGACGCACGGGCGCCACTGGCGCAGGGAAGGGGGGTGTCGGATAAAAAGGCGCTTGTGGGGCCGGTCGCCTCCGGGCCATGAGTTGGAGATTGAATGAGGCCATGAACTCGTCCACGGCCTGCCGATCGTTGAGATCAACGCCCGCTTTCAGGGCTGCCATCGCGAAGGCTTTGGCTGGCCCCCAATGGACTTCATCCTGTGAGGCGGCAACGATTTGCTTATCCAGTTCGGCCACGGTCCTGGCCAAGGCGCGGGCATTGCTCAACAGGCCCTTCTCCGCCAGGAAAATGAAGAAGGCGGACAGCACGGGGGCCAGCGCCTGGAAAAAGTCGGGTCCGGCTGATATTTTTTGGGGCAGGATATCGAGACAGCACTCGGTGAGGTCGCCAGGGTTCCATTTCTCCGGCGCCACCCCGATATGGCGGAAACTGTATTCGGCAAAGCACCGGACAATGCCCGGCGCCTTGTCCTTTTGCGTTTCCGTCAAGGGGTCGTAATGAGGGCTGCTGACGAAACCATCGAACCACCCGGCAACCTGCTTGTGGATGGCTTCCATTTCCTGACCTCCATATTCCTCGCTCATGTGAATGTGCTCTGGGGTTGGTCATTCCCGGGCAAATATAGGTACTTCGCCTCTTTCGGTCTCGATTTCGTTGCCGGGCGCTTGTCCATTCAGAAACACTGGCAGAGAGCGCCAAGTTTGTCCAGAATCGCCGGAGGCTTTTTGCCCACGCGGAACGCCAAACGCGCGGAAGGCTCAAGGCAAAACGCATAAAACTGCAAAGGCGCAAGCAGCCCAAAGGCGGGAAGGGCGAGCGCCTGCGAGACCCTGACTCGATTGAAAAACTGGGGACTCGCGGGGGCGGAACCAAATTGTCGGGCTGCACCGCTCGCGGATGC
>PLIG01000130.1 GCA_003139255.1 Acidimicrobiaceae bacterium
ACAGAACCCCGCCTATAGGCCGGCTCACCGTCATTCCGGCTTCGCGGGTGCACTTCATTCCCTGGCGCCGCCGTAGTCAGCCATCACCCGTTCGTAGCGCTGGTTCATCAGGGGAGACGAGATGATGAAGTCAGCGGTGGCGCGATTGGACGCGATGGGAATGTTCCAGACCACGGCGATCCGCAGCAGGGCCTTCACATCGGGATCATGCGGCTGCGGCTCAAAAGGATCCCAGAAGAAGACCAGCATGTCGATCGCGCTCCCTGTGATCATCGCACCGATCTGAAGATCGCCGCCCAGGGGACCACTCTGCAGGCGGCTTACGTCGAGCCCTAGTTCGTTCTGCAAGAGCCTGCCGGTCGCGCCGGTAGCGAACAGGGAGTGAACCGCCAGCACAGACCTGTTGAAGCGCGCCCATTCCAAGAGGTCGCGCTTGCAGCTGTCGTGTGCCACAAGCGCGATGCGTAGGCAAGGGGGCATCTCGTGCACCCGCTGAGACAAGGAAGACTGGCCTGCTCGCACCCGCACGAGAACCATGATGACCTACGTAGGTGAACTCGCTGTCACAGCTATGTGAAGATTCGCCGGCACAGCAGGCGGCAGACCGGCTGGCTGAGATCAGGGCTCGTCTTGCGTAGATTGATCTCGTTGCCGAGCGGGAAACACGGCGAGTTCGTTCTCGATATCCACGCGGCTGACCTGCAGGTATCCGACGAAGCCGACGATCAGGATCGTCAAGACCAAGCTCACCGGCCCATCGCCCCACCCAAGGCCTCCCACGCCGTGCGGCTTGCCCATCCAGTCCGCAAACGAAGCGCCCAGAGGCCGGGTCACTATGTAGGCAAACCAGAAGGCGAGAATCGCGTTCAGACCGAACCGCCAGTAGGCCAGGGCCGGAACGGCGAAGACGAGGACAAACATTACACCCGAAGAAAAGTAACCCAGGTGCATCGTTCTCGCCGTCATGTCACCTGTAGCAGTGCCGAGCGCAAATGCCGCTAGCACAGCGGTCCAGTAGAACAGCTCGCGACGAGGAGTGTAGATGCTGTGAATAGACAGGGTCTTCTCGCGTGCGTACCAGGCTACGAAGGCGACTACTAGCACAATCGCAAAGAGCGTCGCCGATGCGAGGTAAGAAACGCCAAATTCGATATGAAGTACATCCGCGGCCATCGTGCCGAATACAGCAACCATGACAACAGTCAACCAGTAGATCCATGCCACATATCGGCGCACCGAGAACTGCAGTACAAGCGAAACTGCCAGGCCGATGCCGCCGAGTGTCACTGCAATGTAGGGATTGATCGTGTGGACTAGGTAGTCCGAGATCGACTCGCCCACCGCAGTGGTCAACACTTTGATGACCCAGAAGTAGACGGTAAGTTCCGGAACCTTCCTCATCGCTCTCTGTGTGCCGAGCATGGGGTCGGCATTCGCGCGGGCACGCTGACGGAGGGTGGTCCAAGGGTGTCGCGTGTCTGATTCGGCATCCATGTCTGAGTGTGATTCTCTCAGAGCCGAGAGCGAGACGGCCGGCGCCTGACTCAGGCCGGCCAGGCGCTGGTATGTCTCGCCCACCGCCGAAAGCTCACCGGACACCAGAGCCTCCTGAACCTGCTGGTTGAAGGCAGCTCGCAGCTCGTCGTCGTAGTTCCACAACTTCCAAGCGCGGATGCGGTCAGGACCGCCAAGGAAAATACCGCCGCCTTGTTCATGACTACCCAAGGTCCAGATTGGTCACGTAATCCCCCTGCCCGCAGCTCAGCGATCGGCGAACACCAGGATCTGACCGGTATAGACGGCCACCCACACATCCCCGATGGTGGCATCGTAGGTGATCCCGATGGGATGGACCCCGGTTGACACGGTCTGCAGTACTGCCAGGTCCGAGGAGCGCAGCTTCGTCACGGTGTTCGACTGGTAGTTCACGACGTAAAGCGAACGCCCGTCGGTGGAGATGGCGAGCGAGCGGCACTCTTCCCCAGTGTGCACCGATCCCACCACCGAGTCGGTGGCCAGGTCCACTTTCACGACGTCGCCCGGGCTGTTCAACGAGACGTAGAGGTACCGACCTGTCGGGTCGATCACCACGTGACGCGGGTTGGACCCGACGGTTATGTCACCGACCTTCGTCAGCGTCGCCAGATTAACCTTCACGACCTCGTCACCACCCATTATCGCCACGTAGGCCGTGGACGAGTCGGGTGAGATGGCGATGCCGCGCGGGTAAGCGCCCATGGGAAGGCGCGCGACCTCTTTGGCCGTGGCTATGTCCACGATGCTCAGGTCGTAGGAACACCAATTGGCAACCAGCAGGTACCGGTCGTCGGGGGAGATAGCCAGGAATTTGGGGACCAGGCCGACTTTGATCACTTGGTCTACAACCAGGTTGGCTGTATCGACGCGGTAGACGTAGCTGTCGGTGTCGCCGGCGGCCTCCGCCGAGGCCGGGGTGCAGGTGTCGCTTCCCTCGGGCCCGAACCCAGCCCCGTACATCGAGTAGTTCGAAACGTAGACGTTGCGCGCGTCGGGGGTGAAGGCCGCTTCGACTGGCGCACCGTGCGTTAACCCGGGATGCCCCGAGACGCCGAACTGACTCATGTCCACAGTGTCTGGAATCGTCTTCACAAGATTGCCGGCACTGCTGTACACCGTCATGGTGTGCCGGTACATCATGTTCTGGGCGAACACAAGGCCCGTGTCCGACGCATCGACGGACTTGGGAGATATTTCGCCGCCAATTGTGTCCACCAGGGTCATCCTGCGCTGGTCGCTCGGGGGTCCCGGGGGGACACGCCGGGTTGGTGAAACAGTCGTAGCAGAGCTACCGCCGACCCCAGACCTCTTCAGGGCTCGCCGGGACTGCGCGGCGGGCCCTCGGCTCGCCTTCGGTGAGGCGGTCGTCGACGACATGGTCCAGGCAAAGGCGGCCACGCCCGCGACAACGACCAGGACCACGACCGAACGGACCCGCCGGTGCCGGGTCCTTCGCCGCCGGGCCGAGTCGCGCGCCAGATGACGGGCTCGGGACACCGCACAACTCTCCGCTCTTCTGACGCATCACGCAAGCTGTGCGGCGCGATCATGAGATCCGGCCGTTGAGCTCGGCGTTCAACCGCTCAATCGAGGTACAGGCGGAACCCCTCGACGAGTGATTTGAATCCGAGTGATCGGTAGAACTCGTGCGCGTCCTTCCGGTGCTTGAGCGACAGCAGCTGAACCTTGCAGCAGTGTGCTTCACGAGCGCGGCGAAACACCTCTCCGAAAAGGGCTCTTCCGACGCCGTGTCGTCGATGCTTCTGGTCGACGACCACGTTCTCGACGATGACCCAGGGACGCCCCCCGTAGGTCAGGTTGTCGACGATCAGCATGTCCGCTGTGCCCGCCACGGTACTTCCCATCATGGCGACCAACAAACACCTGTTCTCCTGGCACAAGATCGATGCAAGGAGCGACACCGCGTCGTCGCCACGCGTAGGGCGAGCCGCGCCGCGGTCCTCGGCGAGCTGGGCGTAGAGCTCGATAAGCGCTTGGCTGTCCCCCAGCACCGCTGGACGCACAGACACATGTTCGTCGCGACCCGGCACAGAATCCCTGACAACGTCCCGAATGGGTGTCACGGCCAGATCAGGGTCTTGCCGTCATAAAGGGAGGCCACTATCGAGGTGTCCTCCCATTTGCCGAGCGGGCGCACGCTCTTGGAGATGCCGTACTGCTCGAGGGCAGTTGCCTCGGGCTGCCACTCGGCTTTGGTCTCCACCCCCACACCCTTGTCGGGCAGCGTGTGGCCCAATGCCAACGCAGCCTCCAGATTCCACACAGCCCTCTCGTGCGAGACCTGGTACTCGGATCCTGCCGCCTGGGCGTAATGCTGTTCGATGTCAATGCACGACGTCCGGTGCGCGGCGCAGTAGTAAAAGGCGTGAAGCTCTGCTCGCATGAAATCCGTCACAGCCTGCCTGTGGTGCGCCAGGAACTCACCGTTGAAGATCTGGACGTTGAAAGTGCCTTTCACACCGAACTGGCTCGGGATGAACTCGTTGAACTGCGCCTTCTCCGCGCTGAGCACCAGCGGCTCGTTCGACTGGTACGCCTGTATGGCACTCTCTTGTCCCCGCACGAGTTGGTTCGGGTCGTAGTTCTGGGTGTCCACCTGCTGGACCTTCGACACGTCGACACCGGCTGCGTGAAACATCTCCAGAATGGCCACTGGGACGGTGGAGTGGTACCCGAACGTCTTTCCCTCGAGCTGCTTCAGGTTCGTGATGTTCGGCCCGGTCAGGATCGCGTAGTCGGACGTATCGCCGTAGGTGGCAACGGCTACGACGTCCGCTCCTCGGGTGACTTCTCCGAGATCGTCGGCGGCGCTTCCGATGCTCGAAACAGTCGCCCTGCCAGAAGCCACCAGCTCCGTCGACATCTGCGAGCTCGTGACCACGTCGACGCCCAGGCACATGTCCTTGAAGTAGCGCAGCCTTTGGGCTGCGAAGACGTCGATGATTCCCGCCGACGCGTCGAAGCCGAAGGGAGAGACATAGGTCATCGTCCCTGCAGCTCGGTTCGCCGCGCACTGCGACGAGTCGAGCAGCGAACCTGACGACCTCGCCGCCGGCGAGCCGCCACCGCACGCCGCCATGAGGATCGCCACGATCAGCACCGGACCCGCGAGGGCCCCGCCTCTCTTCGTGACATTGAACCCGTCCGTGGCCTTCATCGGTCCCCTTTCGACGCCATGGGCCTCATCCGCCACAACTCGGCGTCCACGTCCCGAATCCCCGGACGCACCGAACGACCACCCAAGTCGTCATCACCTGCCCCACGGCTCACGGCCTCCTCGGTGCCGTCTGGTGCCAACCCAGCAGTCTGCGCTGAAGGACTACCACCACCGCGCTGAGACCGATACCCAGCAGCGCCAGCACGAGGACAGAGGCGTAGACGGTCTTCAAGTCCGACAGCGACATTGCGGTCTCGATCAGGGAGCCGAGACCGCTCGCTTTCCCCGGCGCAACGTACTCCGCCACGACGGCGCCGACGACGGACAGGGGCACGCAGATGCGCGCAGCCGCAAACAGGAAGGGGAGACTGCTGGGAAGACGTAGGCGCAACAGGATCTCCCATTTCGAGGCGTGAAGCGTCGTGAACACGTCGTGGGCCTGGGGATCTGACGATCTGAGACCGGTCAGCGAGTTGATCAGGAACGGGAAGAAGACGATGACAGCCGTCACTATGTACTTCGGCGTCATACCAAACCCGAACGCCAAGACAAGAACTGGGGCAATCGCGATGATCGGTGTCACGTTGATCATGACGGCTAGCGGCATCAAGGCTCGCTCGACCAGCCGCACCTGGCACATACCCATCGCAAGAACGAACGCCGCGAGCATCCCGATCGAGGCACCGACCACCGCCTCCTGCAGGGTCACGAGCAGATTCCGCCAAAAGAGGCCGGGGTGATCGACGAGCTGCGTAAGGATCTGCGGGACGGTGGGAATGATGAACCGGTTGTGAACCGCGTACAGCTGCCATCCGAGGGCGAGGAGACCGAAGGCAACCAGTGGTGGCAGCCAGACTCGAGGATGGATCCAGTAGTGCAATCCGCGCGAAACATCCTCCTCCACCAGCCTGTGCTCCTCGCTCGACTGATCGGTGGCGTCCACGAGAGCGGACGTCTCGGTGGCTGTCTCCTCATGCATGGTTGTCGTTATGCATGGTTGTCGTTATGCATGGTTGTCGTTCCAGGCAACTCGCAGTTCCGATCGGACGCGGCGTTCCAAGTCGTGGAAGACATCTGTGGCTTCGACAAGCTCGCCGCGCGGTCTGGGAAGGTTCACGGGGATCACAGCTCGCACTCTCCCAGGCTGCGCGGACATGACCACGACCGCGTCGGAGAGCGCGACGGCCTCGGGAACCGAGTGGGTCACGAACAGGACCGTCTTTTGGTCCGACTGCCAGATGTCGAGAAGCTCGTGGCGCTGTCGCTCACGAGTGAGCTCGTCGAGTGCCGAGAACGGTTCGTCCATGAGGAGGATGGAGGGATCGAAGACGAACGCTCGGGCGATCGCCACCTTCTGCTGCATCCCTCCCGAGAGCTGGTCAGGTCGGCTATGCAGGACGTCGCCGAGTCCGAAGGACTCGAGCACCTCGACCGGGTCACGGAACCGACGTCCTAGAACGCTGTCGGCCTTCCGATTCACCTGGAACGGCACCCGCACGTTGTCGAGGACCGTTCGCCAGGGAAGCAGGGCAGGCGACTGCGGCACGAATCCGACGTGCTTTGCCGCGGTTGCTCTTTCGGGGGGCTCGCCGAAGATCGAAACCGTGCCGCCGTCGGCTTCGACGAGACCGGCGACGATCCGAAGCAATGTCGACTTCCCGCACCCCGTCGGCCCGATCAGCGAAACGAATCGGCCACGACCGACCCGAAGGCTGACGTCGCGGAGCGCGGCGACACGACCCTTTCGGGTGTCGAACGTCTTTGAGACACCAAGGACATCCAGGCCCACTTCGCCCTTCGACTCATCAACGTCGGCGGAGGCATCATAGCGATGCCACGACGAACGGACACCGTTGTTCGCTCCAGATGCCTCGGCCAGCGGTCGGCTCTTCACCGATCTACTACAGAGGTGGGTGGTCGCTCGGCGGACCAGGTCGCAAAGTACAGAGATGCCTTTCCGTCGCCATGTCGAAGAGGGTACCCGCCGAACTTGAACCTGCAAACGGGGATTGACGGCGTGGGCACCTTCACCGACGTTGACACCACAGACGAGGAGATCCGACTGACCGGGCCTCGCATGAGAGGCAATAGCATCTGTGGGAGAGCCGAGCCCGGGAAGGCTCCAGATGCAGGAGAGGGGAACCGGCTCATGCCCAAGGCGATCGTCCTTGCACTGGCCGCGAGCTTCTGCACAGCCACGTCATCGGTCTGCCAGCGCCTCGCAGCGGCCACTGCCCCTGGGGCTGGGACCTTCAGCTTGAAGCTCCTCCTCTACCTGGTGCGCCAGCCGATCTGGCTCGTAGGGGTCGCAAGCATGATCCTCGGGTTCGTGTTCCAGGTCACGGCCTTGCACTTCGGAAGCCTGGCTCTGGTGCAGCCGATCCTCGCCACCGAGCTGCTCTTCGTGTTCTCGTACATGGCAGTCATCGGGTCGGGCCGGGTGCTGCGAAGCGACTGGGTGGCCGCCACCGCCATGGCTTTGGGCTTGGGAGTCTTCCTGTTCACCGCTTCTCCCTCAGGCGGTCACCTGCACGCTTCAGCCACGTCCTGGTGGCTCTCCGGTTTCTCCGCGATGGGCCTAGCGGTCATTGCCACGGTCGCCGCATTCATCCCACTTCGCCGAGGTACCCGACCTTCCCCCGCCCGGCGAGCCGCGACCCTCGGGGTCGCAACCGGGATCTCGTGGGGCTTTGTGGCAGCTGTGATCAAAGAGTTGAGCTCGCATACCGGTGGTCCGGGCGTACTCTTCTCGACGTGGTCCCCGTATGTGCTCGTGCTGGTGGGAGCCACCTCGATGCTCTTGGCTTCGCACGCTCTGCAGGCAGGCCCGCTTGCGGCCTCGCAGCCCGGGTTCACGATCGTCGACCCGTTGGTCGCCAGCTTGCTGGGGGTGTACATCTTCTCCGAGCACCTGCAGCTGGCGCCGGTCGACCTGGTGGTCGAGCTGATCGCCCTGGCCGCCTTGCTCTGGGGGGTCGTGTCGCTGAGCCGTAGCCGCCTGGTTCACGGCGACCACGAAGGCGGGCACGCGCCGGTTCCGGTGGCCATCGAGGCCGCTGTCGCCGAGCACGCAGCACCTTTCCGCACCGATTAGGTTCGAAGATGCCTCACGAAGGAGATGCAGCCTTGAGCTCCGAAGAGATGCCTTCCCTCGAGATCCCCGACGAGGTGGTCGCCGCCGTCCCCGAGTTCGAAACGAACGACGAAGCGGTGGTGATAGTGGACTTCCAGGGGGTCGTGCTCGCGATGAATAAACCAGCCGAGGAGCTGTTCAAGGTGGAGGGCGAGGACGTCGTAGGAGAGTTCGTAGAAATGTTGGTTCCGCGCAACAAGCGCTGGGGACACCAAGCTTACCGCCGCGGGTACCTGGTGGAGCCCCGTGACCGGGAGATGGACCCCGGCCTCTACCCCGAGGCCGAGACCTCCGAGGGCAAGATCGTCCCCGTGAAGGGCCGACTGCAACCGGTACGCGTCGACGGACGCCTCTTCGTGGCCGCGCACCTCACACGCGACGACTCACCTCGCCCTTCCAGCTGAGGACATTCAGTGGACTTCGAGCAAACCGCGCGTCGCGTCCGACCGGAGGACGACGTCTTTTCGCACGAATGAGCGCGCATCAGTCGGTGAAAGTGCCTGCGCGTACGACGACCAGCGCGCAACGCACCGCTAGGATCGGTATGTGAGCCGGCGGGCGAAGATCGTTTGTACGCTCGGACCGGCTACACCGGATCTGCCGTCGGTGCGGAACCTGGTTACGTCCGGGATGGACGTGGCCCGATTGAACCTTTCGCACGGCAATCACGACGAGCACGCCCGGCGCTACGAATGGGTCCGTCAGGCTGGAGACGAAACCGGTCGTGCGGTCGCCGTGCTCGCCGACCTGCAGGGACCGAAGATCCGGCTCGGCACGTTTAGCAGCGGACGCGCCGTCTGGACGACCGGGGATCGGGTCGTCATAACCACTGAGGACGTGCCGGGAACGGCCGAGCGGGTATCCACCACCTATGTTGGGTTCCCCGGCATCGTCCATCCGGGAGATTCGCTGCTCGTCGATGACGGGAACCTGGTGCTCGAGGTGATCGGGGTGGAGGCCGTGGACGTGGCCTGCCGGGTGGTGACAGGCGGGAATGTGAGCGACCACAAGAGCCTGTCGCTGCCGGGCATTGACCTAGCGGTGCCGGCCCTGACCGACAAGGACCTGATCGATCTTCGCTTCGCGCTGAAGTTGCGTGTTGACATAGTCGCGCTCTCGTTCGTGCGGCAGGCAGATGACGCGAAAAAGATCCGTCAGGTGTTGCGGGAAACAGGATCGCCTGCCGGGGTCATCGCCAAGGTCGAAAAGCCTCAAGCCGTGTCACAGCTGTCAGAGATCGTGGCCGCATTCGACGCGATCATGATCGCCCGGGGGGACCTCGGGGTCGAGACACCCTTGGAGCAGGTGCCTCTTGTGCAGAAGCGGGTGATCCGTCTTGCGCGTGAGGCCGGCAAGCCGGTCATCGTCGCCACCCAGATGCTCGAGTCGATGACAACCCAGGCGCGCCCCACCCGGGCCGAGGCCTCCGACGTGGCAACGGCCGTGTTCGACGGTGCGGATGCGTTGATGCTCTCGGGCGAAACCAGCGTGGGAGCCAACCCGCGCCAGGCAGTGGACACAATGGCTCGCATCATCGAGGCAGCCGAGTCCGAGGCGGTCGGGCACCTCCCGCCCATCGAATCACACTTGGGCACGAGCGGCGCAGCCCTCGCGGCAGCCGCGATCGAGGTGGCAACCGATGTACAGGCAGCTGCTCTCGTCGCCTTCACACAGACTGGCGCCACCGCGCGCCGGTTGGCGAGGGCCCGCCCGGTGGTTCCGATCCTTGCGTTCACGCCGGAACCGGTCGTGCGAAGCCAACTCGCGTTGAGCTGGGGGGTGGAGACGTTCATCGTTCCGACCGCCGCCACCACCGACGGGATGGTGCGACAGGTCGACGAGGNNTACGAGGCACTCCAGGCAACGGGCAGAGCCGGAGACGGCGACCGGGTTGTCATCGTCGCCGGAACTCCTCCGGGACAGCCGGGGAGCACGAACACGGTGAGGGTGCATCGGATCGGTGACGCGATCTGATCGTCTGCACCGAGACGAGCCGTCGGACGAACGGCGCCGAGCAAGGCATCTGCACCGAGTGAGGACCAAGACCTTCGCGCTTGTNNGCGCGTGAGACATGTTGCGAGAACCACCAATTCCACTTGCCGAACAACGACACGAGGACCGGCACGAGCAACGCCCGGATGATTGTGGCGTCGAGCAGGATCCCCGCGCCGAGGCCAGTAGCCAGCACCTTGATGTCCGTGTCCGGCGCCGAGGCCAGCGAGGAGAACGCCAAGAACAAGATTAGCGCTGCGCTCGTAACCAGACGCCCGGTCCGCCCGAGACCCTCGGCCACCGCTGCGTTCGTGCTGCGCGTTCGGTCGTACTCCTGTCTCACCCTGGTGAGGATGAACACCTCGTAG
>PLIG01000072.1 GCA_003139255.1 Acidimicrobiaceae bacterium
AGCCTGTGGGGTGCCAATAGTTGATCGACTCGGCGACGAGGGATTTCGCGCTGGGCCAGTTGGGAGCTGGACAGCGGACCATGGTTCCCCTGTCGTAAGGTTCGCCCGTCCTCGACCGCAAACCTGGAGACCTGGCGTGCTGGTTTCCTTTCTCTACCCTCTGGCGCGACGCGTCTTTGAATTCATGGTGCTGCGTTTTCGTTCGCGACACGCGAAGGACCTCGAGATCGTGGTATCGCGCCACGAGCTTGCCGTCCTGCGCTACCAGGTCCATCAGCCGAGGCTGACCGACGCAGACCGATTCCTCCTTACTGCGACCAGCTGGGTTCTTCCGAGGTGGCGGTGGCCGGCGTTCTTCGACCTCAATGACGATGTCGACCGGCGGCGCGTGCTGCTGCACACGAGCAGTGACCGCCTGTTCAGCACTGTCCCATAATGCTCGGAACGGCCCCCGCATGCCTACCCTCGAAGTGTGGTCTGGGTCGATAGCTTCCCGCCCGGAAACGATGCCCCGAGCAATAGTGCTCGCTTATTCAGCCAGGCTGGCTTCGATTTCCAATTCGATCTTGACCTTGTTGCCCACCACGACACTTCCGTCAAGTAGGGAGTGGTTGAAGCTCACGCCGAAGTCCCGCCGGTCGATCTCGGCCGTAGCAGAGAAGGCGACCACGGTCTTGCCTTCCTGCATGGAGGCACCCTCGCCCAGGAACTCGAGATCGAACTCCACTAGTTTGGTTACGCCACGAATGGTGAGGTCGGTGAAGAGCTTCCACTCGGTGTCGGTCACCTTCTTGAGCCCCGTGCTCTTGAGGGTCAGGGTGGGGTACGTCTCGGCATCGAGGAAATCGTTCGTGCGCAAGTGGTCGTCGCGCATCGTTTGGTTCGTGTGGATGCTGGCAGGCTTCACTTCGGCTTCCAGGGTGGACGCTTCTGGATTCTCGGCCACGGTGAACGTGGCGGAAAACTCGGCGAAGCGGCCCCGCACCTTGGTGCCCACCAAGTGACGAGCGACGAAGCCGACTTCGGTGTGGGCACCGTCGACGACGTACGTACCGACCTTGGGAAGGGTGGAGCTTGGCATGGTCATGGTGGATCTCCTTCGTTGTGTTCTACGGTACCGTGCTCCCGGCCGATGCGCTCGGCGATTACCGTCGCCGGCTGTGCAGTTCGTCGCTGGTGAGGGTCTGCTCGGACTTCTGTAAATGAACGGTGCCTCGGGGCACCCCCGCCGCCGGACAGATGAACGGTGCCTCGGGGCACCCCCGCCGCCGGACAGAAGAGGCTGGGATGGTCCGCTGGACCCGGCGGGGGTGCGCGTAACGTGCCGTGTTACTCGCCGGACCTTGACATCCGACCGCACGGGATCGAGCACCCTGATGGATCCAGAGTGGGCGTGGTCACCTGCGACCCTCGGTGGCCCCGTACAGACCCGGCACTTGCGCATAGCGCCACTCAGGCCCGGAGGTGCGCATAACAGATATTTCCGACCGAAATTGGGTGTCGCGCAGCGACGCCATATCGCCGAATAGGGCGCGGTGCTGAAGCTTGTTGAAGGCTTGCGTGGTCGCGCGTTCTGTGGACTATGCAGCTTTGGTAGCCCAGCCGTCCAGTGTTACGGTGGCCGCGTGAGCGAGTCCGTGCTAGGGGACGCGTTCGCGCACCACTTGTGGGCGACACTGCGGTTAGTCGATGGCATGTCTCGGGCTCAGCCCAGAGCAGCTAGGGACCGCAGTCACGGGGACCTACGGCTCGATCCTCGAGACGGTCCGCCACCTGGTCGGGTCTGACTCGTCGTATCTGTTCGCCACGACTGGTGACCGCACCCATCTCATCGACGAGAACCACATGGACCTCCCGGAGCTCCGGGCCGCGATGGAAGGCCACAGCGCCGCCTGGTAGTGGCTTCTGGCACAGGACCTCGATCCGGATGCCGTCCTCGTGAGGCACCACGACGACGGGTCCGAGACCCACACCGTGATGGGCATACGGCTCGCGTAGGCGCTGCACCACGGAACGGATCATCGGAGCCAGATCTGCACCGCCCTCACGACGCTCGGCGTGGAACCACCGGCTATCGACGTCTGGGCGTTCGGCAAACAGGATGGCCGCGTCATCGAACTCCCACCCACGTCCTGACGAGCTTGTCGTTCGGTCGAGCGGTTGCGACCACTCCGAGAGGGTCAGCCGGATCTAACGTTTTGTACCAGCGACTGCCCAACGGCCCAGAAGCACGGCATGCTCAGGATCGCCGATTCGGGCGCGGCCACGAGTCCGACCGACCATGTAAAACATGCTCTTGGTATGTCCTGTTCTGGAGCGCGCCCAATTCTTCTACTAGGTTGAGTTCGTGATGTCGGCGAGACACCTTCTGGAGTTCGCAGGTGTCGCAACAATCGTCATTGCCATTCCAGGGCCGAGCGTGCTGTTCACCATTAGCCGTGCTCTCACGACGGGGCGGCGGACTGCGTTGCTGAACGTTGTCGGGAACGAACTCGGGCTTGTGATGCAGGTAGTCGCTGTGGCATTCGGGATAGGCGCGGTCATAGAACGCTCAGCGCAGGTGTTTACCGTCGTGAAGTTGCTGGGCGCTGCCTACCTCGTCTATTTGGGCGTACAGGCGGTCCGGCATCGTCGCTCCCTCGCCAAAGCGGTCTCTCAACACACGGCACCAATGCGGCCACTCAAAGCGGTGCGCGACGGGGCCATCGTCGGGGCCACGAACCCGAAGACGATCGCGTTCTTCGTCGTTGCACTGCCGCAGTTCACGAATCGAGCCTCCGGGGACTTGGCACCTCAGATGTTGCTTCTCGGCGCGCTATTCCCCCTGATCGCGCTCGTACTAGACAGCATCTGGGCAATCGCCGCAGGCACGGCTAGCCAGTGGCTCTCGCGATCGCCTCAGCGACTCGCGACGATCGGCGGGACCGGGGGACTGGCAATGATCGGCCTTGGCGTGAGCCTCGCAGTCACCGGGCGCAAGGACTAACACCTGAGCTCTCCGGGAACTGGAGAAAGGTCAGAGCTCGCCGGGTCCGGCCGGAGGGGTGCGGACAGCCCGACCGCCAAAGTTGAGGAGCTGGGTCTGCTCGTCGGCGTCCGCCAGTGGGGTGATCTTCGGGGCGAACGCTCCCCCTTCTCAAGTGCGGCGCGCCCGACAATCCATTACGTGTTGCTCGCCGACCTGGTCCCCAGCGCATCTGCCGCGCACCGATCGACGGATCGCGCGTGCGGGCTTAGGGCTTGAATCACGCCAGAACGTCGCCAATGGATTCATGAGTGGCGTCGCCGCCCCGGCCGATTACGGGCGGACCGTTGTGACCACAGACTGCACTTCGTGATACTTCACACCCAGGCGGCAAGCCCATTTACCAGCGGCTTTGCTTCTCGGATCAAGCTCGGGGGGGAGGACTCGAACTCCCGCCCGGCTCATCCGGCCACGTCCAAGCTGTCCGCAATCGTCCAGGTAAAGGGGCGATCCTCAGCCCGTAGACGACAACCACATGTTGGCCCGTCCGGGGTAATCCGCAAGCGTCTGTGACCACCGTTTGACCGCGGTTCAGGGAGGTTCGCTCTTCACATCGCTGTCGCCCGGGATCAGGGTCCACCCAGGCACAAGCCCGGCGGCCGTCTGATCACAACAGCCGGACGACTCCGATGGCGTTAGAAGCGAGGTAGTTGGTTCTGCCTGCGTAGCTGACGCTATAGGAGGGGCTCAGCACCAGCCCGAGAGGCGCGTAGGGCCTATGACGGTGTGTCCGGGCAATCCTATGGCGGTTGCGGGCTCTCCGAGAGCCGCGGGTTTCGCCATACCTGAACACCATCGACCTCGGTCATGAGTTCGAGAGACGCTTGAGCCGGATCGAAACGAAACCGAGTGGGCTTCTCCTGTTCCAAGACCCACCCAGCACCATGAAGCACTTCTATGACCTCTCCGTCAATGGCTCGCGAGTGGGTGCCTATGACCATCCACCGGACGCGGGAATTCAATGCCTGCACACAACCCGCACATAGCTTCGATTCCCAACCCTGAACGTCGATGTGGACGAGATCCCAGGTGGGCTCCAGCAAGAGGAGGTCTTCGAAAGGCACTATCTCGACGTCGATGAAATCCTCGATCGCCTGTTGCATGTAGGCGACGTCGCCTTGATCCAGTCCTCCTCCCACCTCTCGCACCGGCCGATGCCCGGCTGCATTTGGAGGATTGGTGATTCGTGGCCATCGGGCGTGGCCTTTCTCCACTCCCACCGCAGCGCAGATCAGACGATGTTTCTCAGGATCGAGATCATTGTCGAGGAAATGCTGGCGCATCAGAGCAAAACGACCAGGATCGGCCTCCACACCGACAAGACGTAGGTCGTTTATTCTGCGCAGCCGCGCGGCAACGGCACCGGCGACGAGCCAGGGGCCCAATCCGGCGCCGAGCTCCATGATCGCGAAACGGCCGTCGCGGGCTGTGGCGACAGCCTTGAGAAAACCAACCCACTCGACCGCTTCGAACAGATCGTGTGGAATTGGCCGACCCATGACCTGTCCATCGAGGTTGCGGACCCCGTCCCATAGCGAGGAAGTGCGTGTTCGCGTGCCGAGAAAATCTGTGACAAAACCCGGCATTGGTGTCGGGGGTTCGTGGGAGAAGATGTCGAACACCCAAAGGTCGCTGGCCGAGTAACCAGAATAGATCTCGCCCGGTGTGGCGCTAGGTAACGCGCTGGGCATCGTGTCCGGTGCGGCCGGTGAGGCCGACAGTCTCTGCATCGATGCCTTGCACGAGTTCAGACCGGCGTCGAGTGATTGCACCTGCTGCGCCAATTCCTGAGTGGTCGTGAAGAGGTCCGACACTCCCAAGAACCGACCAACCCTTCGAGCAATGTTCGAACGGATCCTCCGTTGACGGCGCGTCAACATGAACACCGTGCTCCCTCCAGTTTCGTCCCAGAAGTCGGTCCTTCAACTACAGCTACTATCGCCTCTACGGCTCACTGAAGCCAGACCCCTTACGAATGCCTACGGCAAGAGACGACCCCCGTTTGAACGGTGTCCGTCAGTTGAACAAGAGCTCGGGGGGGAGGACTCGAACTCCCGCTGGTCTCATCCGGCCGCGTCCACGCTGTCCGCAAGAATCCAGGTAGAAGGCCCCTTCTGACCGTTCCGGCACTGCTTTCATGATGGCCTGTCCGAGGTAATCCGCAAGCGTCTGTGACCACGATGTGACCAAGTCCGACCTAACCTCAGAAGTTCCTGGTCCGCATTGGACGTTGGAAACGCCCAGCGCATGGCGCGAGCCCAACCCGGTCGGGACCGCGATACCGAGCGGTTTCGGGCAGGTTGCCATTCAGAACACGCGGAGAAGGAACGGGCATTACGCGTCACATCGGTCTCGGCAGCCTGTCAAGAGGTGTTAGATGTCTGATCTGCTCCTGGCGCGAGCAATGACAACCATTGGCTACGTTCTCGACTTCGGGAAGCTACGTGGGGATACGATTACTTCTTGCGTCGAAACTGCCTCTCATACCGCTCGCGTCCCCGCTCTTTCTTCGCTGATCGCTCGCCGACCTTTTCCGCTTCAGCTAGGCGTGTTCGCAACTTAGTGACTTCGGCTTCTTTTTCCGCAAGACGATCAGCCAGCACCTCGGTCAGCTGGATCGAATGGCCTGTCAGGACGGTGGGGACATCGAGCTCCCGTACACCTGCTAGCGCTCCCACGCCGCCGCTGCCATAGTTCTGCGCGATAAGTTCTCGATGGCGCTCTAACTCCTCATCGAGACGTTCACGCGCAGAGACAAGCAGCGGGCGGAATACCGTTCGGAGTGTTTCCTTCGGCACAAAGTCGACGTGGCGCTCTTGTAGCTCCCACAAGAGGCCGTTATATATCGCCCCGGCTTGTTCTTCGGAACATGGCCTCAGTGTCGCGAGCCAGTGAAGCGCTGCTTCCACTCGCATGGTCATTCGTTCACCCGCTACATCATCAATTACATGAGTGCTTGAGATAAACCAGGCGTTCCGAACGGGCTGGTTTGGAAGCGCGAGTATTCCGGATCGCAAACCTCGTATCAGGAGAAGTATTTCGGCTTCCGCCTGAACTTGACGACGATGCCGGTAGGTGGCCCCCCTCTCACGAGCGAGCTGATCCGCGTAAGTCGCAACGTTCCTGTTCATCTGAGCTTCAAACCCATCCACATTCTCCACATGAAGCGTGTGGATGTCCGCCTCGGCTAGAACACCTGCAAAACCATCCAGATCATCCAAGACCCGCGGTGTCCTCTTAGAGAGGTGGGCCACATCCCATAAGTATTCATTAAAGGTCGGGCCCACTTGGCCAGATGCAAATTCAGTTAAGAAGCCCTCGAGAAACGCATTGGACCGCGCATCGGCGCGGCCACTTGCGGCCTCTAGTGCCATAGGCGAAAGATCAATCGCGCCGCTGCCGACCAGATCCTGCGAGAACTGGGCGTGCTCGACCAATTCGTAGACCATTGGATATGTCGTCACAATGGTCGCTCCAAGATCACGAAGACGTTGAACGAGTAGCGTGGCCGCGGCGTGACCCAAACTCGACCTCGCGATATACGGGATGAGGATATTGCTGTCCATAAGAAACGCGGTCTGGTGGCATTCCTCTGATCGCGCCCGTAGAGTGTCTTCATCGAGACTTAGAAGGTGCATTCCGAATCGAGCTTGGATCGCCAATCCGAAATAAGTTCGCTCTGCATCAGTCGGCTCACGTAGAAGACCTTCTAGGACGGTCAGGAGCGCGACAGCCTCACTGGCATCGTTAACCTGCGCGAGATGCTCTCGAACTGACTGGAGCAACGCCAACATGTGGTAGTCCTGCTCGCTAAACCGACCTGGCATGGTGGCTCTCGCAACACCAAGGGCGCGGCGAGCAATACATTCCTTCAGAAATACCTCGGCAACTTGCGTAATGCGGGCACTGGAGGCTGCATCACGAGTTATGGTTCGGGCTCGCGCCACCAGCGAAGCTGAGAATTGCTGGCCCAACAGCTCTGCGTGAGCTGAGTGGTCTACCACTTGGGCAAGCCCTTCGTTGGTCAAACGGATGCGCCGTTCGCCGTCTGCCAGGGGGACCTCTTCCACGTAGCCCTCAACTATGAGTTCGCTCAAACCTCTTTCGACCTCAGCTCGAGCGTCATCACGATGGAGAGTCCCCTCCGCTCTTGCGGCAAGAAGTGCAATGTCGCCGGCCAACATTTCAGCCAGAGAAGCGAGACTCCGCTCGTCATCATTGAGACTGGAGAGCAGCCACGCCTTGAGGAGAGATCCCTTGACATTGGTTGGGACCTCAAGGCCCTCTCTCAGCACGAGTTCGTTGTAAATCAGGAGTCCTGTGGTCTCTGGATCATACGAGGGTGGTGGCAACAGAGCTCGCCCATATCTGATTGATCGCCGAAGGGTTAGCGAAGAGTAGACGGAGACGAGTTCAGTCAGTTCAGCGTGTGAGGAACCAGATACTGGATATGTTATGACTTCAATGTTGAAGCGATGCAGAAGATCCAACTTTTCTGAGCGGTGTTCAAAGCGGCCCTGAGCTGGAAGCAGAGCGTAGAGAGGACGCGCTGGATTAGTAAGGCGACCAGCGCGTCTAAGTAGCTCGATGACATCGGGGTCCCGTAGGCCAAAGCCAATAAAGATGACTTGTCGGTGGCCCACGAGGCCTCTGAGTTGGCGCGTGACCGGCGATTCGTCGGCATACAGAGCGTCATAGTCCTCCTGAGTCAGGACTAGCCGAGAATGTTCGTGGTCCATCCCGAGTGCGCCATGTACGTGCCACACAACACCCTTCGTCGTCCCCGAGGCCTTCCTGACTTCGTCCCCTAGGTTCCCAACTGCCTGCCATCCTGGGTAGCGATCGAGAGCTCGCTCCAGCAGGAGGTCATAGTTGGTCGTGATGTAGCCAGCGAAAGGAAGATCAACGAGCATCTTGTGAAGTCGACCGGGCAACCTCCCTGTCGGCTCACCCTCGAGTGTCACCCTTACAAGGCGTTCCATCTCGTCACGCCCGAGGAGTTCCTCGATTCTGCTGAAACAACGAGGGTAATTATCGATACGGCGCGCCTCGGACAGGAGTGCATCTGAGAAGCCCTCACCTGTCGTCGCTAGGCGCTCCACTTCGTCCGTGAGTTCCGGCCAAGATGGACAGTCGGCATCGATGGATACCCCACTGCCGATGAAGGCCCACGCCTCCCCGCTGTTGATTAGGTCGAGCAGTTCAGATCGGAACATCCAATGTCATCTCCCGCCGTCTCTCGTGCGAACTGAGTGTAGGGCCAGCCCACCGGTCATGGCGTGGCTGTGCCTGGTGTTGAGCCAGGCACCTCGGATGGCGGCGGAGTGTCCTCAGCGGGAAGGAGGGGCACCGCAGGAGGGCCGTCTAACACCCACCAAACACTCGGGAGACCCTTTCCCCCAACCGCCGACTACGGGACGACTAGGTGTGAACGTTCAGGCAGCGCTTCCAGCAGACAGCGCTACGTACCGCACGGTGGCGGGGTACCACTGACGACCGCCTTGAGCGGTGGGAATGCGGTCTTCGTTCAACTCACGAGCGATTGCTGACCAGGTATCGCCGACCTCCCGAGCGGCCACGATCCGCTCGACAACTTCGGCCGGCAGTGTCTGTGGTCGACCCAAGCGCACGCCCTGCGACTTCCTCACCGCTAGCGCTGCCTTGGTGCGTTCACCAATGAGCCGCCGCTCTAGCTCCGCAAAGACAGCAAGCACCTGCGCCATGGCGGCCCCTTGGGGGGTAGTGGTATCAACAGGGGCATCCAAGGCCACAAGGTCCCACCCCGCCCGCTCGGCTCGCTGGAGGAGCCCCGTAGCGTCGTGGACGTTGCGGCTCAGCCTGTCGAGCTTCGCCACCATGAGCACCGAGCCCCGGCCAGCGTCGAGATCGGCTAAGGCAGCAGAGAGGGCCGGTCGAGCGAGCGTCTTGGCCGACACACCGGCATCGGTATGGGCGGCGATGAGGGGCAGCCTCCGTCGCTTGCACTCGGCCCTGACAGCCTTCTCCTGGGCGGCCAGTCCCAGACCGGAAACAACCTGCTCCTCGGTGGAGACCCGGAGGTACGCGACCACTCCGAGTGTCCGATTCGTACTCCCGTCGGGCCTTTTTGCCATAAGACCATTATAGCAAACGGTCATTTGCTTTCAAGACCCAGACTCAAGCAGCCAAGGGAGGTCCGCTCCTGCCGGGCGCGGTCAACGATCAACTGTTGTTCTAGCTTTGCCGTTATGCCGGAGCCGGCCCCACTGGGCGTCCTTCACGACCGTCTACGGGCGTTCGTGCAGTGGCGGCACGAGCATCTCGACGGCGACGAAAAAGGGGAAGCCCAACTCTTCCTGGAGCGACTCTTTCAGGCATTCGGCTACCTCGGCCTTAAGGAGGCTGGCGCGACGCTCGAAATGCGCGTGGCTCGTAGGGCTCATGGAGGAACTGCATTCGCTGACTTGGTGTGGAAGCCTCGACTACTGCTGGAGATGAAGAAGGCGACGACGCCACTCGCGAAGCATTACCAACAGGCGTTCGAATACTGGATTGACCTGGTTCCCGGTCGACCTCAATATGTTGTTCTCTGTAACTTTGACGAATTTTGGATCTATGACCTGAATCGCCAACTCGACGAGCCTGTTGACCGAGTCGGCCTCGACGATTTGACAAAGCGATGGGAAGCACTCGGGTTCATGCTTCCGACCCCCGTAGCGCCTGTCTTCCAGAACGATCTCGAAGCGGTGACTCGTGGTGCAGCCGAAACGCTTGTTCGGGTCACGAACTCGCTAATCGAGCGCGGGGTCATTCGTCAGCGTGCCCAGAGATTCGCGATGCAAGCTCTGGTGACCATGGTGGCTGAAGATATCGGGCTGCTACCTCGTCATCTGTTCGCCGAGGCGCTCGAATCCAGTCTTGAGGGCGGCAGCGCGTACGACCTCATTTTTAGTCTTTTCGAGGAGATGAATCGTCCAGGGGTGACACCGGCCGGGCGATATGCGGGTGTTCCATACTTCAACGGAGGTCTTTTCCGAGAGGCAGAGCCGTTCGACCTTAACGTCACTGAACTCACGGGTCTCCACCACGCAGCGTCTTACGACTGGAGCGCGATTCGGCCGGAGATCTTTGGCACTCTGTTCGAACAGAGTCTTGGCAAAGAGGAGCGGCACGCGTTCGGTGCCTATTTCACAAGTGGCGCGGATATCCAACGGGTTGTACTTCCCACGATCGTGAGGCCATGGCGACGGCGCATTGATGACGCCGATACGGCCAAAGAACTTGGTCGCATCGAACAGGACCTACTCAATCTAAGGGTGCTCGACCCAGCATGTGGGTGCGGCAACTTTCTTTACATCGCCTACCGCGAGCTGAGGAAGCTCGAAAAGCTTATCCACGAGAAACGAGTTGCCTTGTCGCGGCGGCGAACGAGAGGGGGACCTGGAGGCACGGCCGCTCTGAGTTTCGTTCGACCAGGCCAGTTCTTCGGTATCGACATCAACGGGTTTGCGGTCGAAATCGCAAAGGTCACATTGATGTTGGGCAAGCAGCTTGCCGCTGCTGAATTGGGAGACGAGCACCAGGTCCTTCCCCTGGATGATCTCGATGAGAACTTCATTGCTGGCGATGCACTGTTTGTCGAGTGGCCCGAATTCGACGTCTGCATCGGCAATCCGCCCTACCTGGGCCGACGACGCCTGGTCCAGGAACGGGGAGCGGAATACTCGCAACAGTTGACCACTGCCTACCCAAAGGTTGGAGGGGTATCGGACTACGTCACCTATTGGTTTCGTAAGACCCATGATCTCCTGCCAGAGGGTGGACGAGCAGGCCTCGTTGGAACCAACACGATCCGACAGACGGACACGCGGAAGGTCAGTCTTGACTACATCGTCGATCACGGTGGTGTGATCACCGATGCCTGGTCGAGCCTCGAATGGTCGGGCGAGGCTGCCGTCTACGTTTCCATTGTCAACTGGATCAAGGGTCCGTGGTTCGGTGACAGGACGCTCTGGCTCGATGACGGGCAACGCAAGGTCCTACTGCCGTTGATCACCGGGTCGCTCTCACCAGATCTGGATCTGCGTTACGCACTCTCCCTTGGAGTCAATCAGAAACCAAAAGTCTTCTTTCAGGGACAGACGCCTGGCCACACTAAGGGCTTTGTCATGACTGAGAAGGAAGCTCGGGCCTTGGTCGCAACCGACGAGAAGAGTCGACAAGTGCTGTATCCGTACATTGTAGGAGACGAACTCCTTCATCTAGGGTCCCCGGGGCGCTGGGTCATTGACATCAATGCGCCCGATGCCACAGCGGCAAAGGCCCAAGCGCCGGGCGCATTCGAGCGGGTTCGACAGTTCGTCTTACCTGACCGTAAGTCGAGCGCACAGAAGGAGGCTGAGGCGAACCAGGAGATCCTTTCTAAGAATCCAAAGGCTCGAGTGAACTGGCATCATCGCAACTTCCTTGCCAAATGGTGGCAACACTCGTATCGTCGCGAGGAGTTCTTGGCGGCCATCCTTCCATTGGACCGTTTCATCACACTTTCGGCAACGGCATCCCAGAAGCGAAGGCCCGTCTACACCTTTGTCTCGACTGCTATTCATCCCAGCCATGCGGTGCAGTGTTTCGCCTTCGACGATGACTACTCGCTTGGGATACTTCAATCTACTGCGCATGAGGCGTGGTTCCGTGGTCGATGTTCGACGTTGAAGATGGATCTTCGCTATACCCCAAAGACCGTCTTCAATTCTTTTCCATGGCCGCAAGACCCAAGCCCCAGCGAAGTTGCAGGCGTGGTAAGTGCGACTGCACAACTGCTCAAGGTACGTGAGTCGCTCCTCTCAGCGGGTCTCTCTCTCGCACAGCAGTACGACTCACTGCATGACCCCGGCAAAAACGAACTGCTTCTGGCGCACGAAAGGCTGGATGAGGTCGTCATGGCAGCTTATGGTTTCGACGCATCCACCGAGGTCCTTGAATCCCTCCTTGACCTGAATCTCCGGATCGCTGGACGAGAGGCAGCCAGTCAGGAAGTCAGGGGACCGGGTGGGCGAGGGTTTGAGTCAATTCGCTTAACCGACTACTGCGTGGCGGCACCAGTGCTGTAGTCGAACGCCAAGTAGTTTCGCACCGCTCGCCTCTGAACAACGTCGAGCACGGTGATCGCACCGGCGATCGGTGACCCCCACGGGTCGATTCTCGTTGGTGACCTTACGGCTTGGCGGCGACTCACTCCCCGGACAAAGCGCGCTGGCGGTACTCCTGCAACGCCTCCCACACCTCCGGGCCTGAGGGGATCCGTAGCGGGTCGGCCACAGTCACATCGACAGCGGTGCGCTCGAGCCCAAGAAGGCTCGCCCGATGTTGCATCACCCGAATCAAGTTCTTCGTCGCTACGTCGGCCACCTTGTCGTCGGGGTCGGTGAGCGACGGCCACCAGCGGGCCGTGATCGCGTCGAGCCTGAGCAACTCAAGCTCTAGGGCCTCAGCAGCCTCGGCGGCGTACGCGTCCCGAATCGCAGCCCGGTACAACTTGCGGGCGGCCTCGCCGGAGACGCCGAGGGCCTCACCAATCTCGCCGTAGGTAGCGCCGCTCAACCGAAGCGAGACAGCCTGTCGGCGTCGGGTGGCACGGTGAGTCTCCCGCTGACCCCGCCGGGCTCTAATGGCCACGTGGACCTCCGCCA
>PLIG01000154.1 GCA_003139255.1 Acidimicrobiaceae bacterium
GTGATCGCGCCGGTGGCGGAATGCCGAACACCGCACGGCCGTAGTCCTGCTCGATGGCGCCCGTTCCGGTCACGCCGATCGCACCCGGGCTGTGCTCGACCGCGGCCTCGACTACGCGCACCGGGGCCAGCGTCGTGTTGTTCACGATGGCGGAGTCGGGCACCGCGATGATGTCGGAGGTCCCCGCCCGGCTGCCGGTGGATCCCGAGGGCGCCACAGCGGTTGTGATACCGGGCACACCGGCGAGGGTCGCTCGCACCTGTGGCGCTGCCTGAGTGGTGGTGAGCACCTCGATGGGAGTGAGCACTCCCTGGGGTACCCCACCGCGCACGAGGTTCTCGTACTCAGCGTGAGCGATGCCCGTCTTCGTCAGGGCGTTCACCTCGGTCAAGCCAACCTCTATCTGCAGAGCCGGAACGGCGAAGAGCGTGAGCAGGACGATGGCGAGACCTGCCGCCGCCCAGCGCCAACGCACCACTCCTCGGCCCCACGCGCTCCATGAGCGGCTGGCGTGCTGCTCCTTTCTGAGCCGCGGCCAATCGACACGCGGGCCTAAACCGCCGAGCAACGCCAGGAGCAGTGTGTTCACGACGAGAATCGACACGAGGGGCATGAACATGCTGCCGATCCCGGTGCTTCTCAGGCCCGGCGCGCACAGCACCACCAAGGCGACGAGGTCGGTAACCAACGCTGAGCCAGCAGAGCCAAGCTCGGCGGCAACGGGTTGTGGCGCTCGGTCGGTCAGCCGTGGCGCTCTTGGAGATACTTAGTCGTCTGCGCGGCCCTGAGCGGGATGCTCGACCACGGCCACGACTCTCGCGGACATGAACCGCGCCGACCGGACCGGATGACCGGACCGAGTCACCTCGGTGATCTCGACGATGCCGCGAACGTTCGAGATGTCGATCCTCCGGCCCGCTCTCGTGGCAAGAACCTCAAAGCGTTGCACGCCGCCTCCCACGTCGACGAGCACTTCGACCCGGTCACCCTTCACCAGTGAAACCCTATAACCGAATGGTCCTTCATCGCGGGCCTGTTCGGGGACCACAACCGCGAGACTGCTCTTTCGCCGCCGGGGTTGATCATGAAGAAGTCGCGGTCGAAGTCCGCGCCTGAGCCCTCTCGTTATAGGAACGCAGGACCGGCGCGTCGATACCCCATGCGACCCGGGTGAGCGAAGCGGTGGCGAGGTACAGGTGCCACACCACCTCGTCACCGGTCCCAAGCGCCCAGGCGACTGCCGCCTTGATCGGCGAGACATGACTCACCACAACCACGTCCGCATCGGCACGCGCTCCCGTCCCCTCGAGCGCGAAGAGCTCCTCGCACGACTGGCGCACCCGCCGACCGACATCGGCCAGCGACTCTCCGCCGGGCCACGGGGAGGCCGGGTCCGATCGCCACCGTTCCCAAGCCGAGCTCTCCACAGATGAAAGTGGGCGTCCCTCGTATTCGCCGTAGTCGACCTCCACCCAGCGGTCATCTACCTCTACCGAGAGCCCCGACCCCAGTGCCGCCGCAGTCTCGCGGGCGCGAGCGAGCGGGCTGGCTATGAGGCGACCCACGTTACCCAATGCCGGTGCGAGAGCAGCAGCCTGGGCACGCCCCCGGTCGGTTAGCGGAGAGTCGACGCGACCTAGGAGCACTCTCGCCGCGTTGGCAGCCGCTTCTCCGTGACGTACGAGCACGAGCACTTCATCAACCTGTCACCAAACGGGAACGCACCGCAACGCCTATCGCAGGAACGGCGGCGCGTACGACCACGGCCCTGAGCGCACCTGAAGTGGTAACCGTAAGTCACACGCCGATCAACGGACCAGGATGCGGCCACACTGGTCGCAGGTGATGACAGCGTCCGGAAGCGCCTTTCGAATTCTGTCGACCTCCATCGATGGAAGTGCCAAGTGACACCCGCCGCACGAACCCCCAATCAGACGCGCCGCTCCGGTCCCGCCGAGCTTCTTGCGTAGCTGCTCGTAGCGTACAAGCAGCTCCCGCGGAACATCACCTGCCGCGCCGTCACGCTCTTCGCTCTGCACAGCGAGGTCGGCACTGAGCGAGGCTTCGGACAATGCGATCGCTTCGCGCAGCCGCATAGCAGCCTCCTCGAGTGCGACCCGCTCTCTCTCCGCCGTCTCCAGCTCGGCGTCGAGAGGCTCGAGCGCTTCCATCACCTCGATCTCGCGGTCCTCCAGCTCGGCGATGTGCCGCATGAGGTGCTTGACCTCGTCGTCCATCGCTTGCAGCTCCCGGGGGGCGGTGACTTGTCCACCGTACATTCGACGTTCGAGCTCAGCCCGGCGTGACTTGGAAGCCTCGATCTGTTGTTCGAGGCCCGACTGGCGCGAAGCAAGCTCGTCGCGCTGCATGCTGACTTCTTTCGTGCGCCCGTCGAGAGCAGACAGGCGGATCTCGGTGGAACCGAGCTCGGCCCGTTCGGAGAGGGTCTCGTGGCGATGGCGCAGCTGATCGATGGCGGTGTCGTGGTCCTGGCCCTGGGCGGGCCCGGCTTCGCGGTGGCGACAGCCGCCGCCACGGGCATCAGCCCCCGGCTGCGGCAGGCGGGTGCGGAGGTCGCCACCTGTGTCAATGCCGTCGCCGCCAAGCCCCACCGTGTCCTGCTCTTGCTCACCGACGGCCTGGCCGGCGATCATCAGGAGATCCTGCGCGGTGCCTACAGCGTCGCCGGTGCCGCCATCCCTCTGGTTGGCGGGTCAGCCGCTGACGACATGCGGATGACCGGCACTCACCAGTTCCACGGGGGCGACGTGCTCGACAACGCGGTCGTGGCGACCGCCCTCGGCTCCGACGCCCCCATGGGCATCGGCGTGCGGCACAGCTGGAGGCCCTTCGGCGAGCCCATGCTGGTCACCGGCAGCTCGGGAAGCTGGATCCACAGCCTGGATGACGAGCCGGCGCTTGACGTCTACCTCCTCCGCCTGGAGGCGCCCGCCGAATGCTTCCGGGATGAGGCGGCGTTCACCCACTTCGCCATGACCCATCCGCTCGGGCTCAGCCGGCGCAGCGGCGAACGTCTCCGCTGCGTCTTCAAGGTCGACTTCGAGAGCCGGTCGATCTCCTGCAACGCTCAGGTGCCGAGCGGCGCGGTCACCTGGTTCATGGAGTGCAGCCCGGCGTCGGTGCTCGAATCCACCGATCAGGTCTGCGCCGAGGCCCTCCGCGGCCTCGACAGCAATCCGGCGATCGGGCTGCTGGCCTTTGATTGCGCCGGTCGGAGGGCCGTCCTCGGTGTTGACGGCGCCGCCGCCGAGGTCGACCGGATGGTCGAGCACGCCGGGGGCGCGCCGGTCGCCGGCTTCTACGGCTACGGCGAGATCGCGCGAGTCCGCGGCGGCAACGGCTTCCACAACCAGACCCTCGTGGCCCTGGCACTCTCCTGAATCCAGGATCGGTCGAATCGCATGGATCGGACCGTCGTCGGGCGCAGGGGAGCTGCTGAGGTGCGCGCGAACTGGTGGGCCACCCATCAGCTCGTCGAGTACGTCTCGACCCTGGTGCACTCACCGGACGAGGCCACGGCGATCCGGATCGGGTTGGAGAACGCCGCGGAGACCCTGGAGGCGGAGATCGCCGTCCTGGTCCGCGACGAGGCGGCGGTCCTCGTCGTCGGGCTGCCCGGGCCTGCGCCCGCCGAGCTGCTCGCCGTCGCCGGTCGGACCCGGTCGCGGGGGATCGAGCTGCCCGGCCTCGGGCACTGCACCGCGGTCTCGGTACCCCTCGGTCCGAGGACCGCCAGCTACGTGGTGCTGGCGCGGCTTGGCGATCAGCGCTTCTTCCCCGAGGAGATCAACCTCCTCCGCGGGATGGCCGGAGCGCTGCGGATGAGCCAGGAGACGATGCGGCTGCTCGAGGCGGAGCGGGGGGCTCGCGCACTGAGTGAGCGGCGGGCCACCGAGAACGCTGCCCTGGCCGCCTCGCTCCAGGAGCGCCAGCTGCTCCTCGAGCGGCTCTCCCGCATCCAGCGCTCGAT
>PLIG01000012.1 GCA_003139255.1 Acidimicrobiaceae bacterium
CCTAGCACTGGGTTTAGACACATGCTGGAAGACCGGCCGACCAACGGCCGTGCTCGCTCTCTTGCTGGTGGCGTTATCCATCATCACGATACTCGTGTTCAACCGACCGGCTCAGTTCAACACGGTCCAAGGGTCGCCCGCAGCGGTCGCCGCTGACACGGTGTTCCTTGGCGATCCCGCCACAACCAGGATGATCCTCGCGGACAGTCCTGAGTACTCGGTGTTCGATGACCTCTTCTCCGGAGATGTCAACGAGTTCCGGATGATCGGCGTCCGATCGCTTGGGGGCCAGGACCCCTTGGTTCAGAGCCAGTATCTGCAACTTCTCGACGCCGAGGGCGATGCGGGGGTGAATCCGCCCAACCGGACGCCCGTGCTGGGCGTGGCCCCGAACTTCAGCTGGTTGGCCAGCAACGGGGTGAAATACGTCCTCGCCCCTTCGGGAGCCTATCCAGCCAATCCCCGGGAACGGGATCTGATCTTCAGCGGAGACGGACTCGATGTGTGGCGATTGCACAATGCGAAGCCGCTCATCTCTATCGACAACCGGTGTGGCTCCGTGTCAGGAGTGCAGCTCACCACAAACCAACTCTCCTTCACCATCGTGGCCCCTCACCCCGATTGTGTGGTCCGCGCGACGATCAACTTCTCGACGTACTGGCAGGTGACCGGCGCAACTGCCGAGTTACGGCCGATACCGGGAGGTTTGGGCTTTGACCTCGTTGACCTGCCGGGTGGTTCGCACAAAGTGGTGCTTCGTTATTCCAACCCCTGGTACTCGGCCGGCACGCTCCTATCGCTTGTCGGGTTTCTGCTGCTCCTTGGATACGTGGTTCGTTTTCGCTCAAGGCTCGGCCGACCAGCATCAACTGGGGTCACACCCACCCACGTCACTCCGGCTCCCTAGTGCCTGCGCCGTTGCTGCCGCCTCGTTCCTCGGGTGTAGGTAGACACGCTCCTGGCTAGCCCGCCCCCGCTGGATTCGCGCCACTAGGAGCCACCGTCACCATGTAGATCACGTATATAGGCTTGTCCTGCGAGGGCATCCAGTCCACCTGGGTCACGCTCAATCCTTCATCGCTTGCAAAAGTCCAGAAGTTCGCCTTTGTCCCCGGGATGACGTCGATATTCTTGAACATGACGACCATGTCGGTCTGACCTTCAAAGTACGTCTCAACGATCCAATTGGACATCGCCAAACTGGGACCCGGATCTGAAAACCATGGCCAAACGTCCAGCAGGCGACTGCGCTCGCCATCTGAGCTCGCCAGTGCGAGCGCTTGGTTGGCCATGCCCCAGTCCGGAAAGAGCACGTATCCTCGCGTCGGGTACCGCGCATTGATAAACTCACTGAGCTGATAGATCTGGTCACTCCAGATCGGCGCTAGGCTCGTACCCTGAGCGAATGCCGCGTTGTACGCATTGTCGCCCATCACCGAGCCACAAAACAGTGCTGCGGACGTTATGGCCACCATGGCAGTTTGCACGATCCTGCCCGCTGCGGCTTTCCACTCGACCGGTGCGACCCGGCACGCGCACAGTGCGGTGAACTCCACCATCAGGAATATGACCAGGACGTTGATCGGCCACAGGGCCATCATGTGGTACGGTCCCGTCGCCTGTTTGGTGAGAACTATCTGAGCAGCAATGATGACGAAGACGATGGCGAAGAAGACTGTCGTCCTCAGTGCCTCCTTCTGGTCCTCCCGCAACCGTCTGACGGTTAGGGCCAGTGCCACCACCCAGGCAACTGCCACCCAAAGCTCCACGCTGTCCGTCCAAGAAACGCTCGTCAGCACTCCGCCCCCTGTGATGTATCCGAAGACAGCGGCCCCATTCATCGTGGCGGTGTAGAGGTTCACGGTGAACTGGGCTCTTGCCAACAGGCCCATCGCGGGTCCTGAGCTGGTGATGAGCGGAAGGATGAGGAACCACCCGGCGAGCCCCACCAACGCGGTGGTCGCACCCAGTGGCAGAAGGAAGAGGAGCCCCGACCTGAACCAGGTCCGTACCCGCGCCGGGTAGAGGGCGCCGATAGCGATAGGGACAGCAACGATTATCCATATGAAGTTGAGCTTGTTGAACAGGCCCAGCAGCGCGGCAACATATGCGAGGGGTAGCCAGATCCGCACCGCCGACCTCATCGAGCCTCGCAGCGCTCTCAGGACAAAGTAGATCAGCACGCCGGAGAAGACCACCTGGAGCACTGTCGGCCCCCAGTCTAGCTTCGATTGAAATATGTAGGCGGGGTCCACCGACAGGGCGGCAAGCATGAACAGGGCGGTCACCCTAGTCCTGTAGATCAGCACCCCGACCTCATACCAGACAAACAGGCCCACCGCAGCCACCAGGATTATCGGTAGTCTGATGGTGACTGCCGAGACTCCGAAGAGCGCAAACACCGGGTAGTAGATGTACGACTTCAGAGCGCCGATGTAGGGCATGATCATCACGGGCACACCGAATATGCGTGTCGAGATGAACTGCGTGCCCGCGGGGCCACCGAGGGCGGCATTTACAAAGTCGAGCTCGTCGTAGTAGAGGCCCGGAGACCTGATGTTCCTGGTTGCGATATACACGAAGACGGCGAGAAGGCCGACCACCACGGCAGTAGACAGCCAGCGTGTCGGCCGCCACATCTGCCGGTGCGGGTCGGTACCTTCGCTGATCCCCCCTGCCTGTTTCTGCGCAAGCTCCGGGCTTCCCGCGGACTTTGGCGACGTGGTCACCATCTTTCCTCAGCCATCCCCGAGCACTCCCTCATTCAGTGCACTGTCTCCTGAGAACATTGACGGTGTAGCGGGGTCAGGATCTCGTCGGCCCAACAAAGCACTCGGCCTCACCCGCTCTCTCCACTTCGCCCGGGTTGGCGCCACCCCCATCATCGCTCCGACAAGTCCGCGCTGGGGTCAAGTCGAGTCGCCTTCCTTTCCTGCATGATAGGCGATGAGGTCCGCGAGGAGATTCCGCAGTCGCTCACGCATGCACTCTCTACCCAGCGTCGAGCGAATGAGTTCCAAGCCCGCTTGCGACAAGCGGCCCCACAGTTCCCGGTTCGATGAGACTTCCGCCACAGCAGCGGCGAACGACTCGGCGTCGTCCCGGATCAGGCCGTGCACGCCATCGATGATCCCAATTCCCTCTGCCCCGATACTGGTCGTAACCACCGGCAAGCCACGCGACATGGCGTGTCCTACCTTCCCTTTCACCCCAGCCCCGTAGCGCAGTGGCGCAACGAAAACCGCAGCCGCATTGAAGTACGGATCCGCATCCTCGACGTAGCCGGTGACGTCCACCTCCGGCGACCTCAGCGCCATGATGCGACGTGGAGGATCCGACCCGAGAATAACGAGATGCCTCCCGGCACTCTCGATGGTTGGCATGATGTCGCGAACGAACC
>PLIG01000213.1 GCA_003139255.1 Acidimicrobiaceae bacterium
GATACGACCTGACGTTCTGTGCAGCTAAAGCATCACCTGGTACTACTTGCATACTCCCTGGTAGACGAGAAGTCCTCGGATGGTCCGGCACTTTTGCAAACGCCGGATACCATGTCTTATCAAGTCCCCAGTTTCGAAGTCGAAGCCGAAGACTAGCGACGGCGACCAGAGCCGGACTCTTCCATGCATCCTCTGGCTCAGGGACAACTACCGAGATCTTCCGGCTCCGGTTCGAGCGATGTTTTGGCTGGCTCCCCTGTACGTCGGGCATGTGATGGGGATCATTCCCGGTGTTCACGGTCTGCCTTCTTTCTGATGGCAAGATCCACGGCGTACCGGCACCCTGTCGCACCCCGCCGTCATAATGGCCCGATGACCCGTACCCTCGCATCATGGTGACGCCTCAAGGTCTCATGACCCATGGTGGGGACGGCGAGCTATCGCCTGGCCCGAATGAGTGAGGCCGTGCCGCAGCCAACACTCCACAGGAGTACAGGCGACCTGCGCTCGCTGAAGCTTCATCCGCCCCAGACGCATCCACCTCAGTCGTTTGACTTAGAGGATTAGGTGGGCGCTTACCCCTTCGGTCACTTTCGCCATTATCCACCCATAGTGGTCAGGATGCGGCCAACGGGCCGTAGCGCTTGGGATATAGCGCTCTTCGTCTTGGCGGCGATTGCGGCCACAGGAGCGGCCGTCGGAGTATGGGCGTGGGTGATCCAGCTTAGGAAGACCCCAGAAGTCCGCTTTCAGTGGTACCGGCCCGATGGTGACCTCTGGGGGCCAGAGGACGGTCCATTGTCTTTGACAGCGAACCAACTCTTCACGCTTCGACTCGCCATTACCAATGTGGGAACCGGAGCCGCCGATGGAGCAATCCTCAATCTTCTTGGTCCTTCCTTCGTCAACTTTCATGCGACCGACAAACGAGACGGGCGGGAGCTTCCGAACTACGACAGCGGAGATCCCGTCATTAGTGATCCACCCGACAATAGGGTCAGGTGGACCGCCATGCGGGTCGATGAGTTCTATCCCACTCTGCCCGTCATGATTGATGTGGGTGTGACCTTCGATCATGGTCAGCACCTTCTGGAGCATCCCTACTTCTTTGCGATCTCGATTGAGGCAGTGGGGCTTTCAGCGTCAGGGAACCGTCTTTGGCCGTCTTGGGCGCATCGTGTACAAGGCGAAGGTTTACAGACCATTCAAAGGCTGACCTCGAAGTCCTGGTGGCCAGACGGTTGGCACTGGGGAATAGAGGACTTCTGGGGGCAGACGGAGTTTCCTGGACGCCGTTATCGGCGATCCCTACGCAGGATTCGAGCCTTACCGCACGGACATGTGCGGTCGGGTCCAGGTAAGCGGCAGGACAGGAGGAGCTTCATCCTTCGTGCGCCTCAGCCACCGCCGTATCCCATTGGAGACCCTCTTGACCCCGAGATCGCAAGGGCTCGGGCCGAACAGACTATCGAACCAAGGCCGTCTTCCGACCCGGGATCTCCTATGGGCAATGCTCCGCCAAGCTCTTCGCACTTCTAGCCTCGCACGCACTCCGGGGCGGTTCTTCATCTCAGAGATCATCGGCATCACTTCGTTGCCGCTGAAGGCAGGGCCTTCGACATTCCGGTTCGCTCGGTCGAATCCTCAAGGCAGATGCCCTGCGAGCCGATGAAGGCTGTGTGGGCGGACGAAGACCGGAGCCATCGAGGAGCTTCTCGATCAGGTGATCGGATGACCCAGTGCTTCTGCGATTCCATCATGGATCGGGTCGGACAATGCACCTTGGAATGGTTCATGCACCTAGAGTCGATCAGCAATGACCCCCGACGACTACCTAGGCCCTGAGGCGGCTGCACGGCTGCAAATCGACGCCATGCTCTCGGCGTCCGGCTGGGTCGTGCAAGACCTCAAGAAGATTGCACTTGGTGTTGCACCTGGGGTGGCTGTCAGGGAGTACCCAATGGCCACTGGACACGGCACGGCTGACTACCTGCTCTTCGTGGACGGAGGCGCAGTTGGGGTGGTCGAGGCCAAGAAGGCGGGCACGACTCTCGTCGGCGTGGAGTGGCAGTCCAACAAGTACGGGACAGGTGTTCCAGACAAGCTTCAGGTGCGCCGTCGTCCACTGCCATTCCTATATGAGTCGACCGGGGTCGAGACTCGCTTCACCTGTGGCCTCGACCCCGAACCCGCCAGTCGGCGTGTCTTCTCGTTCCACCGACCCGAGACATTGGTTGAGTGGCTGGACGATTGGAGTGCCGACCCAAAATCCGCCACGCTCCGTCAACGCTTGGTCCACCAGTTCGCACCGTTGCCATCAGAGACCCCTTGGCTCTGGGATGCCCAACAGCGGGCGATCCGCAACCTTGAGATGTCGATGCAGCTATTCAAGCCTCGTGCACTGATCCAGATGGCGACAGGTTCCGGTAAGACCTACACGGCTGCCAATGTCGCTTACCGACTGATCAAGGATGCCGGGGCACAACGCATCTTGTTCCTGGTGGACCGATCAAACCTGGGTACTCAGACTCTCAAAGAGTTCCAGCATTTCACCACCCCCGACGACGGTCGCAAGTTCTCTGAGTTGTACAACCTGCAACAACTCACCAGCAACACCATCGACCCTGTAGCGAAGGTGACGATCACCACCATCCAGCGCCTCTACTCGATCATGCGAGGCGAACCAGAACTCGATCCAGAGGTCGAGGAGCAAGGGGGATTCGAGATCGAACCGTCCCGCCCCGTGGAAGTGTCTTACGCCTCGGCTCTGCCCATTGAGTTCTACGACGTGATCATCATCGATGAGTGCCACCGCTCGATCTACGGAGTGTGGCGCCAGGTGCTTGAATACTTCGACGCATTCCAGATTGGACTGACGGCCACGCCAGGGGCGCAGGCGTTCGGGTACTTCAACCAGAACTTGGTGATGGAATACCCACGAGAGCAGGCCGTCGCTGACGGAGTCAATGTCGACTTCGACGTGTACCGCATCCGTACCGAGATTGCCGAGCATGGATCGACAGTTGAGGCGGGTTACTTCGGGAAGTTCCGGGATCGGGAGACCCGAGCGGTGCGCATGGAGAAGTTGGATAAGGACTTCGACTACGAGGCCAGTTCGGTTGGCACCAGTGTCATTGCACTGGATCAGATCCGCACGATCATCCAGACATTCAAGGAAAAGCTTCCTGAGATCTTCCCGAAGCGCAATGAAGTCCCCAAGACCCTGATCTTCGCTCGCAGTGATGCCCACGCTGACGACATTGTCCAAGTTGTGCGGGAGGAGTTCGGCAAGGGGAATGACTTTGCCGTCAAAATCACCTCGAAGGCCGGACATGCCGCTCAATTGTTGTCCGACTTCCGCAATACCTACAACCCTCGTGTTGCCGTCACAGTGGACATGATCGCCACGGGCACCGATGTGCCTGCGGTCGAGTGCTTGCTGTTTATGCGAATCGTGAAGAGCCGCAACTACTTCGAGCAGATGAAGGGCCGAGGATCTCGCATCATCGGTCAGGATGACCTGCAAGCCCGGACCCCCAGCGCTGGCGTGAAGGATCGGTTCGTGATCGTGGACGCCGTGGGGGCCACCGAGACAGACCTGAATGAGAACCAACCTCTCGAACGGCGCATCACGGTCTCGCTCGACAAGCTCCTGATGCGGGTTGCGACCGGTGCCTACGACGACGATGACGTTTCGTCCATCGCCTCACGCCTGGCGAGGCTCAATACCCAGCTAACAACATCGGAACAGCAACGACTCGATAGGATTGCTGGCACTCCGATGGTTGATGTGATCCACGGTCTTGTAGGCGCCATTGATCCCGACATCCGCCTTGAGGCTGCCCAAGCTGTAACGGGCCTCGATGATCCCGCACCTGAGGCAGTCGCTCTCGCAAGCAAGCAACTCCTCGCAGCAGCCGTGAAGCCCATTGCCGACAATCCCAAGCTCCGTGAAGAACTGGTAGCGATCCGTCAGGCCCACGACCAGTTCATCGATGAGATCAGCGTCGATGTCGTACTGTCGGCTGAATACTCACTGGAAGCCACCGAGAAGGCACGTCATACCGTTCAGTCGTGGGAGCAGTTCATCCGAGACCACCGTAACGACATCACGGCGTTGCAGATCCTCTACAGCCAGCCCTACGGATCGAAGGACTTGAACTTCAGGGAGATCAAGGAACTCGCCCAGGCCATCGAGCGTCCGCCGCACAACTGGACACCTGACCGATTGTGGGATGCCTACGGTGCCGTGCAGGCTGACAAGGTCAGGGGAACTGGGCAGCGACTCCTCACCGACCTCGTGTCGCTCGTGCGTCATGCCCTCGACCCTGATGGCGAACTCGTACCCTTCCCCGAGATCGTGGCTGAGCGCTACACGGCTTGGTTGGAAGAGCAGGCCGCCGTTGGCCGGACGTACTCAGACGAGCAGCGAGTCTGGCTAGACCGCATCCGTGACCACGTCGCAGCCTCACTGAGGATTACGCCGGAAGACTTCGACTATGCACCATTCAACCAGCACGGTGGTCTTGGAGGAGCTTACGCAGCCCTAGGTGACGAGCTTGACAGCGTTCTTGCCGAACTCAACGAGGCGCTGGTCTCATGAGCGAGCTACCGAAGGGTTGGGCCGAAGTGCCGCTTAACGTTCTTGGAGACGTTGTAACTGGATCTACTCCCCCGACGAAACAGGCCGAATGTTGGGGAGGAACGATCCCGTTTGTCACACCCGGCGACCTCTTCCATGCGGGTCGTGTTCGGGCGACAAAACGAACGGTAACGGAAGCGGGGGCCGACAGAGGACGACCTATCCCACCCGGTTCGGTGATGGTGACGTGCATTGGCAACATCGGGCGGGTATCCATCGCTACGGAAATGAGCGTTACGAACCAGCAGATCAACTCGGTCATTCCGACAGACGCAGTGGAGGGACATTACTTGATGTACTCACTGTGCTCTCCGCATTCCCAGTTGCAAATGCAAGCGCTTTCATCTGCGACCACCGTTGCAATCTTGAATAAGGCGAGATTCTCATCACTACCCATACCCGTTGCACCTATCGAAGAGCAGCGGCGGATCGTGGACGCCATCGAGGAGCACTTCAGCCGGATCGACGCTGCGGAGAAGTCGCTTCGTTACGCACGTAAGAGCACGCACGTTCTCCGGAGGCTGATGCTGGAACGCTCTATTGGACCACTTCAGCCAACACGTCGGCTGGCAGAGGTGGCTACAACGCAGAGTGGTGGCACACCGAGCCGTGGCAATCCCGCCTACTTCGGTGGTGATATCCCCTGGATCAAGTCTGGGGAGTTGGGAGACGGCGAGGTCAGCGCTACTGCAGAAGCAATCACGCCCCTTGCTCTCAAGGAATCTAGTGCCAAGCTCATCAAGCGAGGGACTCTATTGATGGCCATGTACGGAGCGACCATCGGGAAGCTGGGTGTAGTGGGCATGGAGTCTGCGGCGACTAATCAGGCGGTGTGTGCGATCACCCCAAATGATCCTGCCTCGACGGATTACCTCTGGCAGGTTCTGCTGTGGAAGCGACCCGAGCTGGTTGCTCAAGGCAAAGGCGGCGCTCAGCCCAATATCTCACAAGGGCTGATCAGGGACTTGCTGATTCCGTACCCACCCATTGCCGACCAAGAACGAGTCGTTGCACAAGTCCAGGCAGCCAACGTTGTGGCGGACAGAGTCAATGATTCGGTCGATAAGGCACTGAGCCGCATCCCCATTGTCCGGCAGACTCTGCTCCTGCAGGCGTTCTCGGGCAAGCTCGTAGCGCAGGACCCAGATGAGGAGCCTGCAAGCGTGTTGCCAGAGCGCAAGCAAGGTGGGCAGAACGAGTCCCCCGGCGGCAATGCTCGTAGGAAGAAGGTGACGGCATGAGTGACGCATCAACTCTGGTTGGCAAGCTGTGGTCATACTGCAACGTCCTACGTGATGACGGTCTCTCTTACCAGGACTACCTGGAACAACTGACGTTCCTGCTCTTCCTGAAGATGGCCGACGAGTTGACGAAGCCGCCGTTCAACAGGCCGTCCATCGTCCCTGCCGGTCTGGACTGGGCATCACTGCTGTCAAAACAAGGAGCGGAGCTAGAGACGCAGTACATCCTCATCCTCAACGAACTGGGCCGGGAGAAGGGGATGTTGGGAGTCGTCTTCCGTAAGGCTCAGAACCGCATTCAGGACCCTGCCAAGCTCGAACGCTTGATCAAGGATCTCATCGGCGGCGAGACATGGATGACCCTCGACGCTGATGTGAAGGGGGACGCCTACGAAGGACTGCTGGAAAGGAACGCTGCCGACACCAAGTCCGGGGCGGGCCAATACTTCACTCCCCGTGCCCTGATCAGAGCCATTGTCGAGGTCATGCGACCTCGACCCGACATGAAGATCTGCGACCCGGCATGTGGGACGGGTGGGTTCTTCCTACTCGCCTACGAGTACATCGTCGCCAACAACCCCCACCTCGATCCCGATCAGAAGAAGTACCTGCGCTCAGGCGAGTTCACGGGCTGGGAGATTGTCGACAACACCGCACGCCTGTGTGCGATGAACCTGTTGCTTCATGGGCTTGAGTCACCCGAGTCCGACAGTCCCATCCACGTTGACGATGCCTTGATCAGCGATCCTGGTGACCGCTTCGACATGGTGCTCACGAATCCGCCGTTTGGCAAAAAGTCGTCGATGACCATCGTGAATGCCGAAGGACAGGCCGAGAAGCAGGCGTTGACAGTGCTGCGGGACGACTTCTGGGCATCGACCTCGAACAAGCAACTCAACTTCGTGCAGCACGTCAAGACACTGCTGAAGATCAATGGCCGAGCCGCCATTGTTGTGCCGGACAATGTGCTCTTCGAGGGAGGGGCCGGAGAGACGGTTCGTCGCAAGCTCCTCCACGAGTGCGATGTCCATACTCTCCTGCGCTTGCCAACCGGAATCTTCTACGCCCAGGGGGTGAAGGCCAATGTGCTCTTCTTCGACCGGAAGCCTGCATCAGAGACGCCGTGGACCAAGGACCTGTGGATCTACGATATGCGCACCAACCAGCACTTCACTCTGAAGACCAATCCGCTGAAGACGGGTGATCTCGACGGGTTCGTGTCCAGCTACAGCGCCGCTGATCGATCCAAGCGAGTCGAATCCGAGCAATTCCATCGGTTCACCTATGAGGATCTCCTGGCCCGAGACAAGGTGTCCCTCGACATCTTCTGGCTGAAGGATGACTCCCTTGAGGATCTCGACAATTTGCCAGATCCCGCCACGCTGGCGGCTGAGATCGTTGAAGACCTTGAAGCTGCTCTCGCAGAGTTCTCTGCGCTAGCCGACTCGCTGGCTGAGCTAGAAGACGCTGAAGATGGGAGCACTGTTGATGGCTGAGAACACCATCATGCGTGCGGACCACTAAAGGCTGGCGACCTCATTGTTAGACCGAACGGTCTCTCTTCGCCTTCATGAAGAATTCCGGCTCACGCATAACATCGTGTTGCTGAGTCCGAACCCGCTGACAGGCATGGGCGATCAGTTCCTTCAGTTGCCCAGTGTCCTCAGGGCTTCGAGCGACGGCGGCGACTGGCAACGTTCGCCAGGTCAAGTGGCTCGCATCAATGAGTATTGATCCGTCAGCGTCTTCGGGAAGCGCAAGTGCGACCTCGATGTGGTCCACATGTCCATAGAGGGCGCCGACCATCTCTCCCTCAAGGTCGTAGCCGATGTAGATCGTCTTCACGTAGCTCGTACAACCCTCCTTCAAGAAGGCCACATGGGCTGCCTTGGCTAGAGGTGCGACGTTCTTCCTGAGTCGCTTCAGATAATTGTTTGCTTCATCGTTGCCTGCCACAGTCACCAGGATACGAGATGGATGCCTGCTCAGATCCGAAGCGCCCGATGAGCACATACGTCGAGATCTGGCTATGCGGATGCACTCCGTGGCTCCTGAAGCGTCACCTTGCGAACCAAGGCTGGTGACCAAGCTCGGCCAGACGGCGTGCTGACCGTTTCAGCGTTCAACTCGTCAGCAATGGCCTGCAAGGTGGCTCCCTTGGCCCGACGAGACCGAATGCGATCCGCAACGACTGAGTCAAGGCTCCGGGGCCTACCCAGTTGGACACCAGCGGCCCTCCTCTGGACCAGTGCCTCGCTAGTGCGCAAGCTGATGATCCGCCTTTCCCACTCCGCTACCGAGGCGGTCACGTTGGCAAGGAGTCCACCGGTGGGCGTGGTCATGTCCACGCCGAGGTCGAGCGCCCCTCAGGCCCATGAGTAGCTGCCCCGGATGTGATCCGAAGGTGGAGCTAAACAATCGCAGATCTGGCCCCGGCAGGTCACTGAAGGTCGGACTCCGGGAGGCAGCTGCGGTCGCTGTGGGCCAGCTTGGAATGGAACACAACGGATAGTGGTCCTATCCGCCAGCGTGTGGCGGATATGTGGACTAGCGGTGGTCGTTGCTGTGGAAGTTGGCGTCGTGCTGGCCTGCCCGTTGCTTGAAGAGACACCGATCTGTGCACCGGCTGCCAGAATCAGTAGAAGTATCCCGATTGACCAGTATAAGAAACTCAGCTTCTGGTCGGAATGTAGTGATCTCTCTGCGCCCACCCCGAGGATCTTGAACTTGTACGGGCTCTCTTGGCTGATCCTTGTCGTTAGACCAACTCCCGGCATGATGGTGCCTAGCGACTTCTCAACTGTCTCTCCGTACCGGACCGACCCCATCAAGAGCCTGTGGTACCAAACCTTGTCCACTACGTAGAAGGCCGACCAGATGAATGCGCCTGCAATCAGGATCGCAGCCGCCAGCTTCAGATGGAAGATGTGGAGGTTGAGCGTCGTTCCGTCTTTGGCGGCGAAAGCGCTAGCGCCGAGGACGCCCGTAACCAAGGTGAGAGCCAAGCCTCGTATCTTCCATTCGATCTCATTGAAATGCTGTTGGACTTCGATGGTCGTCTTCCACACCTCTATCCTCAACTGCGCTTCAGTGTCCTCGTTCATGGTGAAGTGAAGTCAAACACATCTGGAAGTTCGTAGAAGCCTCGTTCGAGCACAATGCTCGGTGTTATCGCACTCTTCGTCCTGAGGGCCTCTTCGTTCCGAACATCAGACTCCGGCCAATGGGAGACTCGCTGAAGCAAGGCGTACGCATCTCGGCCAACCACGACACCGTACTTTGCGTGAACATCCGCCACGCCAACAGTTTGTGCCATGGCAACGTCTTTCATGAGACTGTCACCGACGTAGGCCACCTCTGTGCATTGTCTCGACGCATCTCGGATGATCGTTTCAAGCACTCTTGCTGAAGGCTTGACTTCCCCAGGCGGTGTCGAGCGATGCTGAGTCACTTGTAGCTCATACTCAGAATCAGGGCGAGTGCGTAGTTGGCTGGCATTCACACCCTTTGGGAAATCATGGTCAGGCGGCGAGTACAGCACATCCATCACGCCATCAAGTTCAAGCTTCTTGACCCTGTAAGTCGTGTAGAAAGCCTGAGACTCTGTGTAGCCGATGATTTGAGTACCTCTCGACCTGATCTCACGGAGTGCTTCGAGGACCCCGGGGTAGAGAACCATGGCCTGTTCACGTGCGGATCGAGAAGCACTGATGGCTTCCCCGTAAATCTCCGCCAAGTCGGCGCCTGGGTGGGCATCCGCCAGAGACGGAATCTCTTGGAGCAAATGGGAGTACTCGGAAGTTCCACGCTCCTGATGAATCTTCCTGATCTCATGTTCGAGGACTGTGCCGTCGATGCCGCTCAGATTGATCAGCACATCAAGAAGCGTGGAAAAGGATGCGTGCCAGATGGCGAACCAGTCCCACAGGGTGTTGTCAAGGTCGGTCACCAAGAGCGAAACTCGTGGTCGTCTGGAAGTGGGCACACGGACTCCGAGCTAGGCAGCTTGTTCTCGGCTGAGGTGCCTATAGATGGTAGCGACGCTGACATCGAGCATCTCGGCAATCTCTGCGACCGTGTGCTCTCGGGAGTCGTACAGCTTCTTAGCCGTGGCGACCTTCTTGGCATTCATCACTGAGGGTCGGCCACCGACTCGACCTCTAGCCCGAGCGGCGGCAAGACCAGCCTGAGTCCGCTCACGGATGAGATCACGCTCGAACTCGGCCAGGGCACCCATGATGCTGAAGAAGAGCCGACCATTGGCAGTGGTGGTGTCGATGGACTCCGATAGGGATCGGAAGCCAACGCCCCGGTCGGCCAAGTCCTCCACAAGCGCAATCAAGTTCTTCAGCGAACGGCCCAGCCTGTCGAGCCGCCACACCACGACCACGTCGCCGGGACGAAGCTGGGGAGCGATTCCGTTGACGATGGCGCGGGCGTCGGGCAGCAACTCGGCTTTGAGGCCATCGTTGTTGAGGGTCTGGACCACGTCCTCAGGGTGCAAGCGCTCGGCGCCGGGAATGCGCTCTTGCTGGTAGACGCCTGCCAGCACCACCTTGTCTGCGAGGCGAAGGCTGGCGATGAGGTCATCCTCAAGAACTTTGCGCCGCAGCGTGTTGGAGCGCGGCTC
>PLIG01000172.1 GCA_003139255.1 Acidimicrobiaceae bacterium
GGTCGGCCGAGCCTGCCAGGAGATACGGTCGAGGTAGTACTTCGGTTGGCAAAGGAGAACCCAACCTGGGGGTATAGGAGAGTCCATGGCGAGCTGGCCACGATGGGCGTGCGTCTACCACCCTCGAGTATCTGGGGGATCCTTCGCCGCCATGGGATCGAGCCGTCGCCGAGGTGGACGGGCCCGAGCTGGACACAGTTCCTCCGAGCCCAGGCGTCATCGATGCTGGCCTGTGACTTCTTCACCGTCGACACGGCCCTGCTTCGCCGCCTCTACGTGCTCTTCTTCATCGAGATCGACACCCGAAGGGTCTACGTCACAGGAGTCACGGCAAACCCGGTAGGAGAGTGGGTGGTCCAACAGGCTCGGAACGTGAGTTCGGCAATTGCCGAGCGAGTACGTCCGCTGAGATTCCTGGTGCGTGACCGAGATGCCAAGTTCACGGCCAGCTTCGACGAGGTCTTTCGCTCAGATGGAATACGTATCATCCGAACGCCGGTCCGAAGCCCGCGGGCCAATGCATTCGCCGAGCGTTTCGTGGGGACGGTCCGCCGGGAATGTCTCGACCGGATGCTGATCTTCCATCGGCGCCAGCTCGAGGTCGTGCTCAATGAGTTCATCGACCACTACAACCGCCATCGCCCGCACCGCTCACTCGGGCAGGCACCACCACTCTCGATGTTGCCAGCGTCGTCGTCGTCACCACTCAATGCAAACCAACTGTGAAGAACAGACCGGCTCGGTGGTCTCCTCCACGAGTACGAAGTTGCTGCGTGAGACCTACGGATGAGGTTTTCGGCACGCACAGGTATCGCCCCTCATTCGCCAGGGACCGCCGCGGCCTGTGTGGCCGGTTGGAGATACAGACCAAGGAAGCTCAGCGCATGAGGTAGATGAAACCCGAGGATTCATCCCTGAAGGCGACCCCCGCCTCGCGTAAGGCATCTCCCCAGTCGCCGACCACCCGCGGGTCGCTCTGTTCCATGCCGTGGTCGGCCACGAGGAGGAATGCGGTGTCGTCGAGCGCCCCTGCCCGTTCCACCGCGCCGATGAGGCCTCCAATGCGGCCGTCGGTGTCTCGCACCGCCGCCCTGGCGATCTCTGAATGTGGTCCGCCGGCATGGAAGGCTGCGTCGGTGAGCGAGAAGCTGATCCAGCTGAATGCCGGCGGCGGGTAGTTCACGTCGAGATAGCGACCTCCCCAGATAGAACATGCCTGGCGCAGGCCCACTGCGTCGGCAAGGCTCCACCACCGGTAAGGCTCGTACGACTCGGCGAACGACGCTGTCGTGTGTGGCGGGAGCTCAGACATGTCGGGGAGCAACAGGTCGACCTTTTGCTGGCGGAACAGCTCGAAGGTCGAGTAGTTCGCTCCGCGGTCGGCTGGCTCGTTGACGGACAACGTCACGCTCTCGGGGCGGGTGCGCTTAAGCGCTTCGTGGATGGTCTCGATCCCGGGGCTCATCCACTTCATGGCCTCCTGCCAGGCGGACGCCGACACCGTCACGACCTGTCGTCGCAGTGCTGGGTCGTACCAGGCGTTGTGCAGTATCCCGTGATGCCCGGGGTGACAGCCCGTGAGAAGGCTTGTGTGATTGGCCAGAGTCACCGTCGGGAGCGACGCAATGGCCCCATAGCGGAACGCGCCTCCCGACGCGATCAGGCGGTCGACGTTTGGTGCCTCGCCCGAGTCGGCCACGTCGTATAGAACGTTCGCGTTGCATCCGTCCAACAGGACGGCAACCACATGCAGTGGTTTCCTCCCAGGTTCGAGCAGCCCGAGGAGGGGCTCACCGTCCTGGCGTGACAGGAGGACGTCTTCGCGCTCTGTGCCGTTCGCTCCGGTTCCCCGACCGGGCTCCACTCCGAGCAGTGCCAGCACGGTGGGGGCCACGTCTATCAGGCGGCAATGGCGATCGACCATGCCGAGCCGACGGACCCCTGCGCCCGCGAGCACGAAAGGGGCACGTGCCTGGACGACGTCTGGTGATCCGTGTTGGCCAATGTTCTCGCCATAGCAGTGAGCGGCGTTGTGAACGACTATGAGGTCCGGTGCACAAGGGTGATCGAACACCTGCGCCACGTGCTCGAACGCGAAGGGGTAGCTGTTTGCTGTTCGATCGGGGTAGCGAGCCCTTGTCTCGGCAGCCAAAGGAGCAAAATGGGAGGGGTCTTGGTGTTCGAGAGGGTTGCGTCCNNTCCACGCTGTCGGTCTCAAAGGCCCAGCCGTTGCCCAAGGGGTGCCTGTGGAAGCACACGGTGCCGTCGACCGCGCGAGCCTCGTAGGTGTCGGCTGCCGGCGAGGACAGAACCATATCGATGATGGGTTCCAGCTCCGGGCTCAGGAGCACTTTCAGCGCCGCTTCGTGAGGAGCTTTCATGATCCGCTCGCCGTGTCCGAGCGGTTCCTATCCGTCACAGCGGGCCGGGGTGGTGGTCCGTTCGTCGTGAGCACGCCTCAGGCGCCGACCGGCGAGCAGGTGTGGTCATTCGCTGTGAGGCCGTACGCGCTGAGCGAGTACTCGCGGACCATGCGCTCGGTATTGAAGAAGGAGCCGTTCAGCGCGATCGCGTTGCGCATGATCACAAGGAAGGCGTGACGATCACGGTAGAAGAGAGGGGCCACGACCTGCTCGAGCTTGTCGTAGAGGGCCGACGCGTCGTCCCCGTCGGTCGTGTGGTCACCGATGGCCCATCCCGTGATCCCCTCGATGCACCCTTCGATCCACCAACCGTCGAGGATGCTCAGACTGGGCACGCCGTTCAAGGCTGCTTTCATCCCGCTGGTACCCGAGGCTTCGTTGGGCTTAGCAGGTGTGTTCAGCCACACGTCTGACCCGGCGCACAGAACCTTGGCGAGAGAAAGGCTGTAGCCCTCTAAGAACACGACCTTCACGACTCCGCGGAGCCGTTCGCCCGCGGCCACGATCTCGGCGATCAGCGCCTTGCCCCCTTCGTCGCCGGGCGGTGCCTTGCCGCTGCAGACAACCTGGAGAGGTCCGTACGTCTCGACCAGCGCGCGGAGCCGCTCGAGGTTTGAGAACAACAAAGCGGTTCGCTTGTAGGGGGTTGCCCTGCGGGCGAGCCCGATGGTGAGAGCGTCGGGCTCGAGCGCCAACCCGGTGGACCGCTGCACCGTGTCTATCAACTCTGTCTTGCATTCGCGGTGGGCTTCCTCGAGATCCGCGAGGTCGATGCCGGTCGCGTACCGCAGGAGGTCGTTTTGGGCTCTCCAGCCGGGCAGATCGCGATCGAACAGCCGCTGCAAGGCTGCACCTGCCCAGCTGTCCGCATGGACACCGTTCGTGATCGATCGCACGCCCACCTCGGGGAACGTCGTTCTTGAAACCTCGCCGTGACGTAACGACACGCCGTTCGTGAAGTCGGACAGGCGCATGCCCAGGTCCGTCATGTTGAGAGATCCGCTCGTCAAGGTGCCCACCTGCGAGAGCAGCTCGGATCGTCTCGGGCCGAGCACCGACCGCACCAATCCTTCAGGGAAGCGGTCGTGGCCAGCGGGCACCGGCGTGTGAGTGGTGAAAACGCATTGTTTGCGCACAGCGTCGATGTCCTTCTCGCTTGGCGCCGACCCCGGTGCGAGAAGAGCCTCCATCAGCCCGAGGGTGAGCAGCGAGCAATGCCCCTCGTTCATGTGGAACGTCACGGGCTCGTATCCGAGGGCACCGAGCATCGCGAGTCCTCCGAGCCCGAGCACGACCTCTTGATGAAGGCGGTGCTCCTGTCCACCCGCGTAGAGCTGGTCCGTGACCGTCCGGTCACCGGCAGCGTTCTCCGCTAGGTCGGTGTCCAACAGGTAGAGGGGGACCTCCGCGCCTGACTGTCCTCGGATCAGGCGTCGCCAGGCGCGCACATTGACCACACGGCCGCTCATCTCGAGCGACACCCGCTCCGGCAATGGCTCCAGCACGTCCTGCGGTGACCAGCTGACAGGGCTTTCGCTCTGACGGCCGGAGGTGTCGAGGTGCTGGATGAAGTAACCGTGGCGGTACACGAGCGTGACGCCGACGACCGGCAACGCGAGGTCGGCGGCCGAGCGGAGGAAGTCACCCGCCAGCACGCCGAGCCCTCCGGCGAACGTGGGGAGCGCGTCGTCGAGGGCCACCTCCATAGAGAAGAAGGCGATCTTCGCGCCGCTTGTGAGTCGAACGGGGGTGACCTGAGCTCCAGCTTGGTGTCGATCGCCGTCCATGACACTTCACCCTAGAAGGCTGTGCCCACGCCCTGTCTCGACCCCTGCGCGAGCAGATTGGTTCGGTCTACGGCGAGGCGTCGGCACTCTTCGGGAGGCCCCGGACGAGGGGGCGGGCGAGAATCACAACTACGGCAAACTGCAGCGCTCCTGCGAGATAGAGAGGCAGCCGCAGCCCGCCGAGGACGGCGAGGCCCCCCGCCGCCAGCGCGCCCACTGGCGCGGCACCCCAGATAATGCCCCGCCAGGCCGCGCCCACCCGGCCCATGAGCTCGTCGGGGGTGAGGCGCTGACGCATCGAGATGGCTACGACCGTGCCTGCACCGACGGCAAACCCGGTCAGGGCGAACGCCGGACCGGCCAGCAGCCAGGTGCGCGACCACGCCATCACGAAGTAGCCAGTCGCACAGGCGGCGGCGGCACCCAGAAGCGTGAAACCGCTGCCGAAGCGCGCCACGAGGCGTTCGGCCACGACGGCGCCCGGTATGGTGCCGACGGCGCCGGCGGCGAGGAACGCCCCGTATGCCTCCGCGTGGACTCCCCAGTCCTTCGTAGCGATGAGCACCAGCACTCCGTTCACGAGCCCTTGCAGGCCGGCGAGCGAACACATCGTGACGACCAGCAGCCGCAAGCGCCGATCGGCGAAGAGATGCCGAGCGCCATCCCAGATGGATCCGCCCCATACGGATCCGCTGGGCCCGGTTGGGGGCGGCGTCTTCGTGCGAAGCCTCACGAGAGGGAGCCCCGAGAAGGCGAGAGCGGCGGCGTCTGCGAGGAACGGCAGCGCCCGCGCCGCAGCGAATGCGGCGGCGCCGACGACGGGTCCTGCGACGTGCTCTGCCGCGGCTTCCGTACCCGTCAGCGCACCGTTCGCCCGCTCGAGCGATCTGGGCGCGACCAGCTCGGGGACCGTCGCTTGGAGCGAGGAGTAGTAGACGGCCCGGCCCCCGGCATTCATGAGCACGGCGAGGATGAGGAGCGCCAGATCCATCCGGTGGCTGAGAACGAGAAGTCCGGCGACGAGCAGTACGCCGCCGCGCAGGAGGTTCACGACCGCCATCAGCCTCGCCCGCCGGAACCGGTCGGCAAAGGCGCCTGCGGGCAGGGCCATGAGAAGCCATGGGAGTTCGTCGGCAGCGACCACCGCGGAGATGGCGAGCGGATGCGGGTCGATCACGACGGCGAGAAGCGGCACCGCGCCGTAAGCGAAGCCGTCTCCCGAGCTCGCCAAGGTGAAGCCCACCCACAGACGGCCGAAGTGGCGGCCGAGCCGCTCGTTTCCTCGCCTGGTCGACGTCCGGGCGGTCACCGGCCGCGCCGGCGGTGATGTGGCATGCCAAATAGTCGCGCAGTCACAGCCGTGAAGACGGCTCTCTCTACGTCGTACGGGCCCGAGCGCGACAAACGGCGGGCGGCGGCTCTGCGAAGAAAGAATTCGCTAAAGCTCGCCGACCGCCGTGTCGATAGCTGATCGCAAGACCTTCCGCGCGCTGAAGACGGTGGAGGGTTGCGATGGCTGCATTTGAGCGGTCATGGACCGTTCAGTCTCAGCCCCAGTGAGGGCAGGCCATATCCAACACCTCCCTTCAGCAGTCGGAAAGGCAAAGGGGGATCGAGGGTCAAACACCGTGCAACCGGTACCCTCGGTCCTCCGCGCGCCATCTTCCCAAGTAGGGGAGCGTTTGGCAACGCTTGGGTGACAATTGGGGCGCGCAAAGAGGCCGTCATACCCTGCCGTGCAGCTCGCGCGGGTGTGACGGGATCGTCTAGGTCAGTTAATTAAAGGCCTGGGTCCACCGTTGTTGGACCCCTGGCCCCGACTATTCACGACGCTACGAAGCTTGTGAACCGCTGTCAGTGAGGAGGAAAGCTCGAGGGACGCACCACCGAGGAGCCAGTTGCGGAGCCTGGCAGGTTCCTGCGGTCTCGACAGGTAGTAGCCCTGCACCAAGTCGCAACCGGCGTCGGCGAGCATCTTGCACGTGACCTCGTCCTCGGCTCCCTCCGCTACGACGCCGAGCCCGAGTGAGTGGGCCATCGTGATCGAGGAGCGCACGATGATCGCGTTGCTCGGATCTTCGGCGAGGTTGGTCACGAACGAGCGGTCGATCTTCAGCTCCTTGACGGGGAGGCGGTGCAGGTAGGCGAGGGAGGAGTAACCCGTTCCGTAGTCGTCGACGGCGATCCCGATCCCGAGGTCGGCCAGCTCGTTCAGGACCTTGCCCGCATGACCGAGGTCGGCCATCACCTCCGTCTCGGTGAGCTCCAAGGTGAGCGTCTGCGCCGGGAGACCGTTTGCCCTGAGGTGCTGGGCCACCCGGTCGATCAGATGCTCGTCGGACAGGTCGCGTCCCGAGAGGTTGACGGCAAGGCCGATTTGGAGGCCGGCACGCCGCCACTCGGCCAGCCTGGCGCACGCTTCGGTGAGGACGAACTCGGTGATCTTGCCGATGATGCCCATCTGCTCGGCGATCTCTATGAATTCCGGGGTAGGGATCCATCCGTGCACGGGGTGATGCCAACGTGCCAGCGCCTCGACGCGCACCACTTGGCCGGAGCCGAGGTCGGCTATCGGCTGGTACTTGAGGCTGAGCTCGTTCCCCGTCTCCAGGGCATGCACGAGCAGGCCGCCCAGCATGAGCTTCCGTTGCATGCTCTGGTCCCGACCGACCGAGTACAGCTCGATCCCGCTGCGACGCTCCTTGGCCAGGTACATGGCGATGTCCGCACGCTGGAGCAACAAGGTGACGTTCTCGCCGTGCTCCGGGGCGAGCGCCAGGCCGGCGCTGGCTGTGACGGCAAACGTCAGGCTGTCGATCTCGATCGGCTTGGACAGTTCGGCGTTGAGCTCCCGGAGGATCGCGATCGCCCCGTCGGCCGCGGTGATCTCTGGCAGGACGAGGGCGAACTCGTCGCCACCGAGCCTTGCCACGGTGGCGCGTCCCGAGACCACATGCACGAGACGCTCGGAGACCTCGCACAGCAGCCGGTCCCCGACGGCGTGCCCGAGGGTGTCGTTCACGTCTTTGAATCGATCCAGGTCGAGCAGGGCGATGGCCATCCCCCTGCCGTCGCTGAGCGCACTCTGAGCGCGACTCAGGAACAGCGTGCGGTTCGGGAGCCCTGTGAGCGTGTCATGCGTGGCCTGGTGCGACTTGCTGTCGACCTCGAAGTGGAGCTCCTCGATGAGCCGCGCCCTGTCGAGGCTCGAGCCCGCATGGACGGCGAGCGCTTCGAACAGACGGAGGTCCTCGGTGTCGAAGGGGTCGAGCTCCTCCTCTCGGTCGAGCGCCACCAGGGCGCCCACGACCGTGTCACCGTCGAGAAGCGGAGCGACGAGCGCTTCGCGGAAGTCACCGAGGATCGAGTCGCGGCTGCCGGTGTCGGTGGCTCCCCGCTGGCGGCCGTGGAGCACGGCCGCTCCATTCAACATGGCCTGGGTCACGATCGACGACTCGTCGAGCACCAGCGGCTCCACTGTCGGGTCGGCCACAGGGTCGAGCGAGATCCGGCGCGGGATGCCGGAAGCCTCCGCGAGGATGAGCTCGGACCGGCGCGCTCTCATCACGGTCCGGATTTGCTCGAGCACCGCCCAGCTCGTCCCGGCAGGCTCGAGGTCCGCATCGCCGAGCGACCGGCTGAAGTCGTAAAGGCGCTGGAGCGCGCCGAAGCGGAGCGAGAGCCGTGTGTACCCGCGATAGGCGAACACGATCAAAGCCGCGACGAGCACCAGCGGCAAGGTTGACCACGGGTCCCACCAGGCAGCGTCGAGCACCACGAACGCGAGGCCGATGCTCGCCATAAAGAGGAGCACCTCCGTCATGAATTCACGGTGAGCCTTCTGACCGTTCAGCCTCAAGACCAGCCTTACCGCTTCCGTTGCGGCCAAGGTGAACACCGCGAGCGCTGCCGCTCCGGCGACCCACCCGAACGGGCTCACCGGCGAGTGGGTTTCAAGCAGCTGGCGGAAGACGGTGGCGGCGACCGCCGATGCGAACGCACCAGATGCCGCGTTGAAGAGCAGCTTCGAAGGCGCCTGGCGGCGGACCAGGCCGAACACGGCCACGAGGGCGGCGACGTAACTGATGACGAGGACAGGGGGCGACGCGAAGACGAGACCGAGCAGCAGTGGCACCTCGGCAAGCGAGAACATGTAGGTGCTACCGCGGTAGTGGAACGACACCTGCCCCCACACGGCAGCCGCCAAAGACGCGAAGAGCAGGCCGAACATCACCGGCTGGCCGGCGAGGTGGTGGTCGGGGCCCAGCCCTGAGAGAGGCCCTACCGTCAGGAGGACGGCGGCGCCGCCTGCCAGCAGCAGCGAGAACGCGTCGATGCTCGCCGTCTTCAGCCGGCTGCGCCGGCCAGAGGTTCCCTCGGGCACGGCCTCAGCGGGCGTGACGAGAGTCAGCGGGACGCGGCCTTCAGAGTCGGCGCGGGGGAACCCTTCTGTGGGAGGTATTGCGCTCCCCGAATTCACGCGAACGCGTGTGGCCTCGGCGCCGTCCGTTGGCACTCGTGTTGTATCGGCGCGAGCAAGCCGTGACTTGAAAGCATGCTTAGCCAGGCCGGCGCGATCGCACCTCTGTTCTTCGCGCCTTCCCGGGAGCCCGGGAGACGCGTCGACGCATGAGTTAGTGCTGTCAGTTTCCTCAGCAGCCCTCTTTCTTTCCTCGCCGGTTGTCGCTCTTGTGAGCGCCGCTGGGACGGTCATGAGGAAAATTATCTAGCAACCCTCAGCCGCTCTATAAGGGCCTTTGGACTCTTTCACCGCTTGTAGTGGTGTAGATAACACATAGAGTGACTAAAGCCCACGAACAAATAGGGGGGATTGCTACGTGACGCCTACATGTCGCCGCAATCTGTGGGTACTGGTTGGAGTCGAGGAACACAATTCGCGTCTCCTTCGAGGATCGCTTGCCGAGGGACCGCTTTCAGCGGCTGGGGTCGTCGTGTACGGGAGAGCGACCGCCCGGACGTGCCTCGCCGGCGTCTTTTCGGCGGATGACCCGGCCGGGTCGCTGGTGAATCCTCCGGTGGTCCGCAAGGATGTCGGTATGGCCTGGTCCTGGGCGTATTTGGCCGTGAGCCTGCTGGGAGCAGCATTGGTGGTGAACGCCTTTCGGCCGCCTCGCATCGCCCTGCTCTGCGTCCCGAGCTTCTTCGCCGGGTGGTACACGGGCGAGCTCCCCCTCTGGCACATTGTGTGGCAGGCGGCAACCACGGTCGGGTTCGGGTTCGCCGGGGCGTTCGCTTCATGGCCCGGCTGGACCGGTTTGGTGGTGGCTGGGATCTCGTGGGCGGGCCTCGGTGTCCTGGCCATGATCGGGCATGACGCCCGCGACGTGTTCGTGAGGGCGGAAGAGGAGGTTCCCCTTCCACCCGTGGAAGACGTCGTCTTACCCAGGCACGGTGGGGAGACGATGTGGCACTTCGCGCGCCTCGCCTATCCGCTACCCGTACCGGTGCGCTCGGTCCAGGTGATCCGAAACGTCGACTACGCGGGTGACGGCACGCGTGCCCATCGCTTGGACGTGGTCCGACGTCGGGACGATCCACCCGTACGCGCCCCGGTGCTCGTCCACATCCACGGAGGCGCCTGGGCGATCGGCGACAAGCGTGAGCAGGGCCTCCCGCTCATGTATGAGCTGGCGCGTCGCGGATGGGTCTGCGCAAGCGTCAACTACCGCCTGAGTCCTCGCGCTACGTGGCCGGATCACGTCGTCGACTGCAAGCGTGCTGTCGCATGGGTCCGCGCTCACATAGCCGAACACGGGGGGGACCCGAGCTTCATCGCCGTGACCGGCGGCTCTGCCGGTGGGCATCTGAGTGCCCTCGTCGCCCTGAGCGCCGGTGACCGGTCGTTCCAGCCCGGCTTCGAGGACGAGGACACTTCGGTGGACGCGTGTGTACCCCTCTACGGGGTCTACGACATGACCGCCGGGCGAGGGCGGATCGAACCCGCAAACGCCCGATATGACAAGGGGCTTTTGAGACTGCTCGAACGGCAGGTGTTCAAGCGGCGCTTCGAGGACGCCCCGAGGATCTTCGAGGACGCGTCGCCGCTGTACAGGGTGCGCCCCGACGCTCCTGCGTTCTTCGTGGTCCACGGGGTAAACGACACCCTGGTGCCGGTGAGCTCCGCCCGACAGTTCGTCGAAGCGTTGCGCGCCGTGTCGAAGTCTCCGGTGCTCTACGCCGAGCTGCCATTCACGCAGCACGCCTTCGACATACTGCCCAGCATGCGCTCGGCGCACGTGGTGGCCGCCATCGTCCGTTTCCTCGAACGGGTGCGTCACGGCACGCTGCGCACGGGAGAGCCCGCAGGCTCCACCCCGGTCGGTGCCGGGTAGAGGTCTCGCTCTACCTTTGCCTCCAGGTGCTCGGATTAGCCCGGATCAGGGGGAGCTGCGACCTTCAGGGGACCTGCTTTGGTCGTCGGAGGTTGGCTCGACCCGGTCGTCGGGGGCGAGCTCGACCTGGACGTCGCGAGGCCCGGGCCGGGCGACGAGCTCGAGGATGTGCCCGGCCTGGCGCAGGTCTGATTCGGATTGCGCCAACAAGGACAGTCGCGCTGGCTCGTCGACCACCGTGAGCCGCGCGACAGGGACGCGCATCGAGCGCTTCGCAGTCGTCTTGGCCCGCCTTACCTCGCCCAGCACGTAGGTGGCCATGTCCAGCACAGCGGCGCCCTGGCGTGTCCTGTCGCTCCGTGCCGCTAGAGCGCCGTCACTGTCGAGGGTGACCGGCAGCTCTGAGGCCGTCGGCCATGGTGCTCGGTGTACCGACCCGTCGTGCCACCAGGACCAGACCTCTTCGGTGACGAAGGGGAGGAAGGGTGCGAGCATTCGCAGCTGGACGGACAACGCCGCCGCGAGCGCGGCGCGCGCCGACGCAGGCTCCGGGCGCTGCGCCGGCTCGTAGGCGCGCGCCTTCACAAGCTCGAGATAGTCGTCGCAGAAGGACCAGAAGAACGCCTCGGTGCGCTCGAGTGCTCGGGCGTAGTCGTAGGACTCGAAGGCGACGGTGGCGTCGGTGAGCACCTCGCCCAAGCTCGACAGCATGGCTAGGTCGATGGGGACAGACACCGCTTTTACACCGGGGACGTCTCCACCTGACAAGCGACCGAGAGCGAAGCGCGACGCGTTGAGGATCTTGATCGCCAACCTGCGTCCCACCTTGATCTGCGCGTCGTCGAAAGCGGTGTCGACCCCGGGACGTCCTGAGGCGGCCCAGTAGCGCACAGCGTCGCTCCCGTGCTCCTTGAGTATCTCCACCGGGGTGATCACGTTGCCCTTGGACTTGGACATCTTCTTGCGGTCGGGGTCCAGCACCCATCCCGAGATGGCCACGTCCGACCACGGCAGCATCCCGTGCTCGATCTCCGCCCGCACCACGGTGGAGAAGAGCCAGGTGCGGATGATCTCGTGGCTCTGGGGTCGCATGTCCATGGGGAACACGCGCGCGAACAAGTCGGGGTCGTCCTCCCATCGTCCGGCGATCTGTGGCGTGAGCGAGGAAGTCGCCCAGGTGTCCATCACGTCGGGGTCGGCGGCGAACCCCCCTGGGACGTTACGTTGGTCCTCTCTGTAGCCGGGGGGCACGTCGCTGGAGGGGTCGACGGGGAGCAGGTCTTCGTCGGGCGCGATCGGCCGGTCGTGGTCGACCGCCCCGTCTTCTCCGACCGGGTACCACAGGGGGAACGGCACACCGAAGAATCGCTGACGGCTGATGTTCCAGTCCCCGTTCAAGCCCTCCACCCACGCTTCGTATCGGTGGACCATGTGGCTTGGGTGCCAGCGCAGCTGGTGACCGCGCTCGAGCAGATGCTCGCGAAGGCGAAGTGTGTGCACGTACCACTGGCGGCTGGAGACGATCTCGAGGGGGCGCTCCCCTCGCTCGTAGAACTTGACGGGGTGGGTGATCGGTCGCGGGGTCCCCACGATCGCACCCGTCTCGGCGAGTAGTTCCACCACACGCGAGCGAGCCCGAGCGAGGGTGCGTCCGGCCAGCTGTGCGTAGGCCGCACCCGCAGCACCCGGGTCCTCGGACTCGAAGTTCCCTTCCCCCCAAGACGTCGGCAACAGCCGCCCGTCGCGTCCGACGATCGTGCGGGTCGGCAGGGAGAGCTCGCGCCACCAGGTGACGTCTGTGATGTCGCCGAAGGTGCAGATCATCGCTATGCCCGAGCCCTTCTCGGGATCCGCGAGCGGGTGCGCCACCACCGGGACGCGCGCACAGAACAGGGGCGTGAGCACCTCGGTGTCGAGCAGCGGCTGGTAACGCTCGTCGTCGGGGTGGACTACGACCGCCACGCAAGCGCCCAGAAGCTCAGGTCGGGTGGTCTCGATCTCCACCGACCCCTGTGCTCCCGCCCGCGCGAAGCGCAGTCTGTAGTAGGTGCCTGGGATCTCACGGTCCTCCATCTCGGCCTGCGAGACGGCGGTCTGGAAATCGACATCCCACATCGTGGGCGCCTCGGTGGAGTAGGCGTGGCCACCTGCGAGGAGACGCAAGAAGCCGCGTTGGCTGGCCCGCCGGGCCTCGTGCGAGATCGTTGTGTACCCGAGGCTCCAGTCGACCGAGAGACCGAGCCGCCGCCACGTCGCTTCGAACACCCGCTCGTCCTCGGCGGTGAGCTCGTGACACAGGCCTATGAACGCAGGGCGCGACACTGGCACCTGCTCGGGTCCCGGTTTCTGTGGCGGGACGAAGTTCGGATCCTGGCGAAGGCTCGGGTCGCAGCGCACCCCGTAGTAGTTCTGCACGCGCCGCTCGGTGGCCAGCCCGTTGTCGTCCCATCCCATCGGGTAGAAGACCTCGTCGCCGCGGGCCCGGCGATACCGAGCGATCGCGTCCGTGTGGGTGTAGGAGAAGACGTGTCCGATGTGAAGCGAACCCGACACGGTCGGCGGGGGGGTGTCGATGGAGAAGACGCGCTCGCGTGGCGCCGACCTGTCGAACCGGTAGGTCCCCTCCCCTTCCCAGCGTTCAGACCACCTCTCTTCCAGCCCTTCGAGGGTCGGACGCTCGGGGACCACGGGTGCCCGAGGTAGCTCGACAGCATGCGCCTCGCCCGGAAGAGGGTTCACGGTCGGTTACGGTACCTGAGTGCTGCGACTCCACGACACGGCCAGCGGGTCGCTGCGGTTGCTCGAGCTGCGAGACCCGGGTCGGGTTGCGATGTACGTGTGCGGTCCGACCGTCTACGACGTTCCGCACATCGGCCACGGGCGCTTCGCCGTGGCCTTCGACGTGCTGCGGCGCTACCTCGAGTTCTCGGGGCTCGACGTCGAGTACGTCTCGAACGTCACCGACATAGACGACAAGATCATCAACCGAGCCAACGTCGAGGGGCGCCCTGCCTCCGAAGTGGCCGCGGAGTACGAGGCGGCATGGTGGGAAGCCGTCGACGCCCTGGGCGTGGCACGGCCCACCCATAGCCCTCACGCCACCGCCTACGTGAAGCGCATGGTGGAGATGATCGCGCAGCTCGTGGCGCGAGGTGCCGCCTACGAGACCTCGGACGGGGTGTATCTGTCGGTCGAACAGGTCGAGGGTTACGGGCTGCTGAAGCGCCAGAGCCTCGAGTCGCTTCGCCCTGGCGAACGGGTGGCGCTGCTAGAGGAGAAGCGCTCGTCGCTCGACTTCGTTCTGTGGAAGAAGGCGAAGCCCGACGAGCCCACCTGGGATTCACCCTGGGGTCCGGGCCGCCCGGGTTGGCACACTGAATGCGTCGTGATGTCGCTGGACCTGTTGGGCGAGGGGTTCGACGTCCACGGTGGCGGGATTGACCTCGCCTTTCCTCACCACGAGAACGAGCGTGCGCAGGCGGTCGCTCTAGGGCGCGAGTTCGCCCGTCATTGGGCGCACTGCGGGCACCTCAAGGTGGGTCGGGAGAAGATGTCCAAGTCCCTCGGGAACTTCGTCACCCTCAGTGATCTCCTGGCGAGAACTGACGGACGCGCCTACCGCCTGTTGCTTCTACAGAGCAACTACCGCTCACCGGTCGAGGTCACTCCCGGCACGATCGGCGATGCCGAGGAGGCGTTGGCACGCTTGGACTCCTTGGGCCGGCGGTTCGCGCTGGAAGCTGATCTGGCGGGGGTGAGCCTGGAGGCGGCGAAAGCAGCCGGCGCCGATCCCGACGCGCTCGAGGCCTTCGTCGAGCACATGGACGACGACCTCGACACTCCTGCAGCGATAGCTGGGGTATTCGACCTGGTGCGCCGCGCGAATGCTCTGGCCGACGGGGGGGACGAGGTGAGCGCCAGAGAGCTGGGGGTCACCGTCGCGGTGCTTTGCGGAGCGATGGGCCTCGTTCTGCGCAGCGACGAAGAGGAAGTCGACCACGATGCCGCCGCGCTTGTCGCCGAACGAGACGCCGCGCGCGCCGCCGGTGATTGGGCCAGGGCAGATGCCATCAGGGCAGAGCTTCAAGAGGCCGGCTGGGTGGTCGAGGACGGGTCCGAGGGGACCCGTCTGCGTCGCCGACCCGGCTGAACAGTCCCTGCCTCATACCTGCTCACGAGACTCAGATCGTGCGGTGTACCGTCGTCGTTGCCGGGATCCCGACGCCAGGTTACTGTTGAGTAATAACGGGCAGGATGGGTTGGAGTTGCCCGAGGCCCACCGAAAATCTCGGTCCTTTACTGCAAAGAGCGTGTGGTCGACCACTCAGGTGGAGCGGACCCATTTGCAGGCAGCTCCGAGCGACCCGACTAGACAGGGAGAGGGTTATGTCCGAGTTCTTGGTCGAGCTGGGTGAAGACCAGCTCCAGATCCAAAAGTGGGTGCATGACTTCGCCGAGGGCGTCATGAGGCCCGCTGCCCATGAGTGGGACGAGCGCGAGGAGACTCCCTGGCCGATCATCGAGGAAGCGGCCAAGGTCGGGCTGTACTCCTTTGACTTCGTCGCTCAGGCCGTCGCCGACCCGACAGGCCTCACCCTGCCGATCGCCAACGAGGAGCTGGCGTGGGGAGACGCGGGCATTGCGCTCGCGATCACGGGGAGCTCGTTGGGCCTGTCTGGGATCGCTGCCACCGGCACCCCCGAACAGTTGATGGAATGGGGCCCACAGTGCTTCGGGACCCCAGAGAAGATCCAGCTGGCGGCTTTCTGCGTGTCCGAGGCGGACGCCGGCTCGGACGTGAGCTCGCTGCGCACTCGCGCCACCTACGACGAGGCCAAGGACGAGTGGGTGATCAACGGCACGAAGAGCTGGATCACAAACGGTGGCATCGCGGATGTGAACGTGGTCGTTGCGACAGTCGAACCCGAGCTCGGAGCACGTGGTCATGCGAGCTTCGTCGTGCCTCCGGGCACGCCGGGACTCTCGGCCGGCCAGAAGTACAAGAAGATGGGAATTCGCGCTTCGCACACCGGTGAGGTCGTCTTGAACGACGTTCGCGTTCCGGGTCGGTGTCTTCTTGGTGGCAAGGAGAAGCTCGACGAGAAGTTGGCGCGCGCGCGCGAAGGAAAGCGCTCCACCTCCCAGGCGGCGATGGCTACGTTCGAAGCCAGCCGACCGTCGGTGGGTGCTCAGGCTCTTGGCATCGCTCGCGCTGCTTATGAGTACTCGCTCGAGTACGCCAAGGAACGCAAGGCGTTCGGCCGTCGAATCATCGAGAACCAGGGGATCGCCTTCAAGCTGGCGGACATGAAGACGCGCGTCGACGCCTCCCGGCTGCTCGTGTGGCGAGCAGCTTCGATGGGCGCCAAGCGTGTGCCTTTTGGTGCGGGTGAGGGGTCGATGTCCAAGCTCTACGCGGGCGAGACCGCGGTGTGGGTGACCGAGCAGGCGATCCAGATCATGGGCGGCTACGGCTACGTCCGGGAGTACCCGGTGGAGCGTTGGCACCGCGACTCGAAGGTCTACACGATCTTCGAAGGGACCTCCGAGATCCAGCGGCTCATCATCGCCCGGGCCATCTCGGGCATCCGCATCCTGTAGTCCCGGGCCGAGCCCGGCATCAGCAGACTGAGCCCGACGCCGAGCGCGAGGACGTTTGTAGTCGCGCTCGCTCGAGCGGTTCGACCACGCCCATGAGGTGATTCCTGTGGTGACTGTCTTGTACGCGCGGGAGCTGAGAGGCTGACCCGCGATAATTGTCGACCCGGTGGCACAGCCGGTGGCAAAGCGAGGAGGAATGCCGTGCAGCTACGTACGTTGGGACAGGGCCTGGTCGTCTCGGCCGAGGGACTGGGCTGCATGGGCATGAGCCAGTCCTATGGGTCGGCAGACGACTCAGAGTCGATCGCCACGATCCGGCGCGCCCTCGACCTCGGGGTCACTTTCTTGGACACAGCCGACATGTACGGGCCGTTCACGAACGAGAGGCTCGTCGGTCGAGCGATCGCCGGACGACGTGACGAAGTCGTGCTCGCGACCAAGTTCGGCAACGAACGCCGGCCCGACGGGTCATGGGTCGGCGTGAACGGGCACCCCGACTACGTTTGCCGCGCCTGCGATACATCCCTCGAACGCTTGGACGTCGACCACATCGATCTCTACTACCAACACCGGGTAGACACCACCGTGCCGGTCGAGGACACGTGGGGCGCGATGAGCGAGCTCGTGGACGCGGGCAAGGTACGTCATCTGGGGATCTCAGAAGCCGCGCCCGCCACGATCAGGCGAGCACACGCCACGCATCCTGTCACCGCTTTGCAGTCGGAGTACTCGTTGTTCAGCCGGGACCCCGAGGACGAGGTGCTCGAGGTGTTGCGCGAGCTGGACGTCGGCTTCGTCGCCTTCAGCCCACTGGGCCGGGGGTTCTTGTCGGGCAAGATCACCAGCCCCGATGTTTTTGGCGACGATGATTTCCGCAGGTCCGCTCCCCGGTTCCAGGGTGAGAATTTCGCCAAGAACCTCGCGGTGGTCGAGAAGGTCGGAGAGCTGGCGCGAGCAAAGGGCGTGACTCCTGCTCAGCTGGCGTTGGCCTGGGTTCTCGCCCGGGGCGATGACATCGTCCCGATCCCCGGGACCAAGCGGCGCAGCTTGTTGGAGGAGAACGTCGCCGCCCTCGACATCAACCTCACTGCCGAGGATCTGGCCGAGATCGAGGAAGTGGCCCCGAGAGGAGTCGCTGCCGGCGACCGCTATCCCCCTGACCAGATGGCTCGAGTCAATGTCTGAGGCGCGGTATTCCCTCAGGCGTTCGCGGGTTCACCTCGCAGCTCGCGATGGCGCAGGCTGACGTCGGCGCAAGCGCCGCAAACCTCGTCTGGGATCAAGCCTGCCTTCATGAGGAGACCGAAGATCCGGCAACCGAGGCAGTAGCCGAAGAACGACTCCAACGAAGCGGCCGCTGCAAGCATGCCGAGCACCACCCAGGTCGCGGTCTGCTCGCCGAAGCCGAACCACAGCACCAGTGCGGCCGTCGAGGATCCCGCCCCCACCGCTTGGGCGAAGCGTTTGGGGGGTCTGGCGACGCGCCGGGGCTGCCCCAGCCAGGGGGCGACGACCCGCGTTGCGAGCTGGCCGAGAGGGCTCAGGCTCGGTCCGCTGAGCACGCGAGCCCAGAAGCCGTAGACCAGGGGGACGAGCAGCCACGGTTGACCGAAGCCGATCGCCGTGGCGCACATCGCCATGACCACCCCGGCGACCACGCGAGCAGCTTTTTCGTTCACGGGATTGGGGAAGCTGAAGAGCGTTCTCACGTTCAGGCTCATCGAGACCACCTCGTGTGGCAGCTCTCTCGTCGGTAGGGTTTAAAAGTTTACCGGCGTGGTCGGCTTTTGCGCGCGGCCGCCGAACCGGCGCCCGACCGAGAAATCGGGCCGAAGGGCTCGGTTGAGGTACCGTCCGTCGCCAATGACCGGGGGACCGTCGCGACGTTCGCGCGCCAAGTCGGAAGACCACGAGCCACCGCATGTGCTCGTGGTCTGCACCGGCAACGCGGCACGCTCGGTCATGGCCGGTGCTCTGCTGGACGCGCACGGGGTGCGGGCGCGGGTGACCACGGCAGGCACCCACGTGGTCGAGCACCAACCCATGAGCCGGCGTACGCGCGAAGCGCTTGTGTCTATCGGTCTCGACGTCCCCGCGCACCGCAGCCGCCAGGTCGCAGAGTCCGACGTCGAGGAGGCCGATCTCGTGATCGCCATGGCCTGCGAACACGTCCGCTATATGCGCCGGCGCCATCCGGCGGCCGCTGACCGGACGGCAACCCTTCGTTGGCTGGCCAGGAAGCTGCCCGCGGGTCGAGCGCCCCTGTCCCAGCGCGTGAGAGAGCTCGATCTCGCCAGCGTCGATCCCGACGTGCAGGGGAACGTCAAGGACCCGGCCGGTGGGGACGACGCCGACTATCTGGAGTGCGCGCGCGAGGTCCAACGGTTCGTCGACGAGCTGGTCGATCGGCTGGCGTGATCCTCACGATCTTTCAATCGCGATGGACGGAGCGCAGGCCGGCCCAGGCCAGGTCGGCGAGACGTGCTGCCAGCCTCGTGGCCTCGTCCGCCGCCTCGGAGCCCTGTGGAACCTCGTCGCTCTGGACACGCGTGGTGAGGAAATGGAGGCTCGCACCCTCGGCCATGCCGACCACGGCATAGGCCAGCATCCGGCGGTGGCCCTCTTCCAGCCCGGCGTCGATGAGTGGGTCGACCGCTTCAGCGATGGTGCTCTTCACACCGCGCACAGCGCGCGACAGATCTGGGTCGTTGGGGACATCGCTCCCGAACAGCAGGTTGAAGGCGTCGGCGTGGGTCAGCACCAGATGCAAGTAAGCGGCGAAACCGCCTGCTACCTGCTGGCGGGGACCCTCGGCATCGGCGACGGCCTTTCCGATCGCCTCGACCAGGCTGTCTGCCACGGAGTCCGCCAGCTCCAAATAGAGCGCACGCTTTGAGTCGAAGTGCTGGTAGAGCAGGGGCTTGGTGACCCCGGCGGCCTCGGCGATGTCTTCCATCGTCGTGGCGTTGAAACCACGGCTGGCGAAGAGCTTGAGCGCCATGTCGAGCAACTGCTCTCGTCGACGATCCGCGGGCAGGCGCTTGGCGGGCGTATGAGCCGCTGCAGGCCCGAGCTTCAGCCGTCCTTGCCCGTTGTTTTCGCCGCCGTCTTGCATCCGAAGCAGCGTATCCGCGCTGTCTGCGGCTACCGCTCGGAGACCGGCTCGCCACCTCGTCGACAGGTCCTTTCTTGTGCCCGTCTGGGCTTTTTTCACCCGGCGGGCGCCATGCGGAGCCGGAGGCCGCCGTGGACGAGCTCGTGTCGGCTGTGGCGAAGTCGCCGGCTGTGGCGAAGCTCGGCTGCTTCGCGTTCTACGCTGTCTGGGAAGTGGGCTCTGTGTCGGAAGCGGCAGACTCACCGCCCGCCAGCGATGGCCCGGTAGTCACCAGGCACGGCCGGTTGTCCAGTAGAAGGCGAGGACATGCGAAAGCGAGCATTGATTACCGGCATCACAGGCCAGGACGGCTCCTACCTGGCCGAGTTCCTGCTCGAGCAAGACTACGACGTGGTGGGCATGGTCCGGCGCTCCTCCACCGTCAACTTCGAGCGGATCGCCCACATCCAGGACCGCCTTACCCTGGTCGCGGGGGACCTGCTCGACGAGATCTCGCTCATCGGAGTGCTGCGCGAGCACAGGCCGTCGGAGGTTTACAACCTCGCCGCACAGAGCCATGTCCACATCTCCTTCGAGCAGCCGGAGTACACCGGTGATGTGGTTGCCCTGGGGACGACCCGCCTGCTCGAAGCCATCCGAACCAGCGGGAATGGGTGCCGCTTCTACCAGGCGTCAACGTCCGAGATGTTCGGAGATGCGCCCGCACCGCAGGATGAGAGTACGCGCTTCAATCCCATGAGTCCCTACGCCGCAGCCAAGCTTTATGCCCACTGGATGACGTCCACCTACCGGCAGGCCTATGG
>PLIG01000026.1 GCA_003139255.1 Acidimicrobiaceae bacterium
TCTCCGAGGTCAGCCCGCTGGTGCTCCTGGTCGACGACGCCCACTGGCTCGACGAAGCTTCGCTGCGCTTTATCGCTTATCTCGCGCCGCGCCTCTCCTCTCTCCCGGTTCTGGTCGTCCTCGGGGCGCGCGCAGGCGAGGGCTGCACCGAGGTCCTCGTGCACGTGGCGACTGGGGCCGAAGGGACCGTCCTGCGCCCGGCCCCCCTTGGCCCGGGAGCCGCGGCCGTGCTGCTCGACCAGGCCCTCGGGTCTGGCGCCGACTCTCAGCTCTGTGCCGCGTGCCACCGCGTGACCGGCGGCAACCCCCTTTACTTACGGGAGCTGATCTCAGCTCTTGTGGCCAACCCCGAGCTTGGCGGCGCGCTGCGCTCGGGTCGGGCGCCCGCCGTGGGCGGGATCGAGGCGAGCGTTGGGAGCCGTCTGGCACGGCTGGGAGCTGACTGTACCTCGCTCGCCTGGGCGGCAGCCGTCCTCGGGCCCGGCACCCCTCTTCGCCGGGCCGCCACCCTCTCCGGCCTCGGGCGAGAGGCAGCGGGGCGCGCCGCGGACGGGCTGCGGGGGACCGGGTTGCTTACCTCCGATCAGCCGCTGAGCTTCGTGCACCCGGTCGTAGCCGACGCGGTTGTCGCGGGGATCCCTCCATCGGGACGGGCGGCTATGCACAGCGCGGCAGCACAACTGCTGCTGGCGGACGGCGCTGCCGCCGACCAGGTCGCAGCCCACCTGATCCACGCCGAGCCCTTCGGTGAACCCTGGGTCGTGGCCGCCCTCCGCACGGCCGCTCACCAAGCTCTCTCCCAGGGCGCGCCTGAGGCCGCAGCTAGCTACCTGCGCCGGGCACTGGCCGAGCCCCCGCCGCCAGAGGAGCGGCTCGCCCTCATGATCGAGCTCGGGCGCATCGAAACGCTCTTGCCCAACGCTTTCGTGCCCGGCTCAGGATTAATGNNTTGCCGAGGACCCCCATCAGCGGGTCGAGCTGACCGTCGAGCTGGCTAAGGCGCTCGCGGCCGCTACCAACCTCCCCGCGGCGTACGCCCTGCTCGAGGGTGTCCTGGCCGAGCCGGACGGGGTCGAGCCCTCTCTGCTCGTGCACGCCGAGGCGTCGTTGATCGGCGCTGGGTTCGGCGACCTGGCNNGGCAGCGACGGGGCTGGACGCGGAAACGGTGGCTGACCTGGCTAGGGGTGGCCTCGGCAGCCAGACCTTGCTCGAGGAGCACTGGTCGGCCTGGGCTGGCGCCCTGTTCGCGCTGGTCATGTCCTGCCATTCGGCGGAAGCGGCGGCCGCTGCCGAGGCCGGGATCGCGCACGCAAGGCGCCGAGGCGCCCCGGCGATCTTTGTAGCCATGTCTTGGGCTGCGGCGTGGGCGGCGTTGTGGACGGGCGAGCTCAGCGCCGCTGCTGCCCACGGCGAGCGGGTCCTTGAACTGCTATCCGAGGAGCACCTTCCGCTCGGTTGGGTCCTCGGGACGCACGTCCCCGTGCTCATCGAGTCGGGTCGCGAAGCCGAGGCACGCCAACTGATGGACGGGTACGCGCCACCTCAGCGAGAGCACAACGACGTCATCGACATCGTCGCCCAAGCCGCTCGAGGTCTGAGCCGGCTCGCTACCGGCGACCTCCAGGCTGGCCTCACCGACTTGCTCAGCGCCGATGCCAGGATGGCTGCTGCCNNGCCGGGTGCTCCTTTCGCTCGGGCGCCGAACAGACGCCGAGCGCATCGCCGAACGCGAGCTCGCCGCCGCAACCACGTTCGGGGCACCACGGTCCTTGGGGATTGCCCTTATGCTCCGCGGCATGCTCGACCCCAGCCCGGCACGGATCCAGCCCCTGCGTGAGGCTGTCCAGACGCTCACGGACGCCGGGGCGCGGCTCGAACAGGCCCGAGCGCTCGTCGAGCTCGGGACGGCGCTGCTCGCTAGGGGCGAACGCGTCGAAGCGCGCGAGGCGCTGCAGGCCGGGCTCGACTTGGCCGACCGTTGTGGCGGGNNGGCCGCCGGCGCCCGTCCGCGGCGAAACGCGCGCCAAGGACCCGGCGCGCTCACCCCGGGGGAGCGGCGCACCGCGCTAATGGCGGCTGAGGGGATGGGGAACCGGGAGATCGCCCAAGCGCTTTTCGTCAGTGTCAAGACGGTTGAGGGTCAGCTCGCCGCCGCGTACCTGAAGCTCGGGATCCATAACCGCCGCGAACTCCCCGGTGCCCTTCGCCACGCGTGAAGATTAGGGCGACCAAAAAACCAGGGTTAGGGCAGGAAAAGATACATAGTGTCCCGGATGCCGCGCCTGCGAGCACCCTGTATGGTCCAGCTACTCGCATCCAGCTCAATCTCGATCGGCCCATACCCAGGGGGAACCAACATGAAAAGAACTGCTGCCAAAAGAACTGTTGCCCTTGCGGCCTTAATAGGTGCTCTATCGACAATTTCNNGAGCGGCGCGCTGACCTGGGCCGCGCAACCGCCGATCCCAACCGCCCGCGGCTGTTTGGCCAGCGCCGTCTTGGACGGGAACATCTACGTTGTAGGCGGGTACACAGCCGGCGAGGTGAGCGCGCTCAACACAGCTGAGGCGTACGACCCCTGGACGAAGCACTGGAGGACTGTCACCCCAATGCCAGCGGCTGAAAGCTGCCTCGCTGCCGCCAGCCTGGACGGCCGGGTATACACGATCGGAGGAGTAGACGAGGCAGGCGACACGGTGGCAACGGTCCTTTCCTACGCGCCGGCCTCCGGCAGATGGCAAACCGATGCACCTCTGCTGGACGCCACCGACGGCGATGCCGCGGTCGCCAACGCCGGCCACATCTATGTCGTGGGTGGGGAAGACGAGGCCGGGAACGTAGTCGCCACTCTAGAGATCTACGACGCCCGGACTAACCGCTGGGCCCGGGGCCGGTCGATGCCGACGGCGCGCTGGGGCCCTGGGGTCGCCTGGTCGGGCAACCATCTCTACGCGATCGGGGGCTTCGACAACAACTTCAACCCCCTCAGCACGGTCGAAGCCTACGACCCGGCTACCAACACCTGGCAGGAGAGAGCTCCGATGCCGAGCGCAGGTTCGCATCCAGCAGTGGGGACACTCGACGACGGGCGCATCATCGTCGCCGGTGGAGGCCCACCGTCATCTGAGACCGCCGATGTGGAGCTTTACACACCATGGTCGAACACCTGGCAGCAGCTGACACCGTTGCCGGTGGCTACGATCCCCACCGGCGCGGTGGTAGGCCATATGTTCTACGTGATCAGCGGTTTTGTCGGCGGCCCGTCGAAGGATGTGACCACGTCTGTTTGGGCGGCTGTCGTCCACTAGCACCCAGTTTGGGCCGTGCGGTACGCGTTGGAGTTTGGGGAACGCGTTGTAGATCGCCCGTTATTGGGTCCCGCGGAGGGACCGGGACCCACTGGGGTCGCCATGAGCGAGATAACGAGCCCCAGCGACCGACCTACCCGGAGCCATGTCCAACTGCGCCGTCGACGCCTAGTTACCGCCTAGTTACAGATCCCCCAGTTCTGGCGTTTCGCAGCGAACGATTAAAGATCTTTCGGTAATACCCT
>PLIG01000038.1:0-1222 GCA_003139255.1 Acidimicrobiaceae bacterium
ATGGGACCACCCTTCCGCCAGTGTGAAGGGACCACCTCTCTGGGGATTCCAGCGTCGGCAAAATGATGATGACGGTTTGCGCCGCGGCGGTCAAGAGCGTCGTCGACGTCTAGGCGTTCTAGGTGTCGTTCCTCCGACGTCTAGTCCCGGCTTCTGCCGGCGCCGATAGGACTCTCCGTCCAAGATGAGCTCGTAGGCGGCCGACTGCAGCCTGTCGATGGCCGACTGGGCGAGGAGGGCGTCCGCCATCTGCCCGATCCACTCGATGGGCTCACGGTTGGAGGTCACGAGGGTGGAGGCAGTTCGGTGGCGCTCCACCACGAGCTCGTAGACGTCAGCGGTGTCGAGCACGTCGAAGGGCTGGAGGGCGAAGTCGTCCAAGATGAGCAGATCGACACGCATGAGCCTTCGCATCTCGGCGTCGTGGCTGTTGTCGAGGCGACTCGCCCGCAGGCGCTTCAAGAGGATGTCGGTGCGGCAGAAGATCACGCTGTAGCGCCGGCGCACGGCTGCGTGCCCCAGGGCCGAGGCCATGAAGGTCTTTCCGACCCCGACCGGGCCCATGATCATCACGTTGTGTCCCGCCTCGACGAACCGAAGCGAGCACAGCTCGTCCCAGACCTGGTGGTCGAAGCTCACCTTGGTCGTCTCGTCCCAGTGCTCGAGGCACATGTCGGGGTCGAGACCCGCTGACTTCGAGCGCAAGGCGGCCGAGGTGGTCTCTCTTCGTGTGACCTCGTCGGACAACACGAGCTCCAAGAACTCGGCGTGACCCATGCCCCTCGCCTTGGCGAGCGCCAGGCGCTCGGGCAGGGTGTCGAGACAGCGTCCGAGCTTCACCTGGCGGAGCACGCCCTTGAGCTCGACAGAGATGGTGGGGACCGGGGCGCTCATGGCATCGCTCCGAAAGCGCCCGCTGTGGCGTCCTCTGCGCCCCGATCCCCATCACCGGTGGTGTCTTGCTCCAGAGGTTTTGCTGGACTTACGCGAAAGTCGTCTGCCGGTCGGGCAAAGCGCGCCGGGACCAGCCGACCTTGGACGGGTAACACCGGATCGGGCCCGTTCTCAGCTGCACGCTCGATCATCCGGCCGATGAGCGAGACGCTGTAGGCCTCGGCCTCTGCAGCTCTCGCACATGCCGCCTCGACGCGTCCGGGTCCCCATTTCTTCACGAGTCCGAGCAGCGCGTAGACCTGGCGCATCTTGGTCCAAGGAAGCGGGT
>PLIG01000038.1:1296-2817 GCA_003139255.1 Acidimicrobiaceae bacterium
GCCTTTGCCACCTCGATGTGATGATCACGGTGGACCTTGGCGGTCGCGTAGTGGGGCAGGTCATAGGGATCTGCCGGCACAGGAAGAAGCGCCTCGGCCTCGACGGCTCGGAAGTGCTCCGCCGGCCTACACGCGGTGGTGCCGTGTACACGCAGCCCCGCAGTCGTCTCGCACCATTTCACCGTGCGCCGCTGGGCGTCGGCACGGTCGACGAAGTGCTCGCCCGAGAAGAAGCTGCGGCGCACGTATGGGACGGTGCGTTCGACCTTCGGCTTGTCCTGGGGGTGGCGGACCCTCGTGGCGTCGATGAGAAAGCCACGGTCCTGGGCGTATTCGACGAAGGCCTGGTTCAGTCTGGGCTCTAGCGGATTCGCCTTGTCGACGATGGGCGACATGTTGTCTGGGACGACACAGCGAAACACCCCGCCATAGAACTCCCAGGCCGCCTCGAAGCCGTCGATCACGTCTGCCATCGTCTGGGAGAAGCACAACCACACGAAGCTGTAGCGACTCACAGATGGCGTGAAGATGAGCGCGTGGCACACTCGGCGCCGTCCGGTCACCGAGTCGAAGAGCAACCCCATGCGCCCGAAGTCGACCTGCAGTTCGTCCCCGGGCTCTCCGTCTGCCACCCGGACCGTGGTGCTGCGACCCCGACGCGGTCCACACAGCTGCGTGCAGAAGCGCTCGAGGGTGCGGATGGGGACCGAGACGCCTTGACGGACGAGAAGGCCGTGGACCTTCACCACGGTCAGGTCCTCGTCTTCTATCCAGGCCCGGATCTTCTCCTTGTGCGCCTCGAGCCTCCGCCACGAAGCCCCGTGTCCGTCGGTTCTGTGCGGCCGGACCCTTTCCACCACCAGGGCCATGAAGATGTCGCTGAGCTGGTCTTCACCGCCTCCGCGATCGAGCCCTGCCTCAACCGCTGCCGTCACGTAACGGCGGACGGTCTTGCGGTCGATCCCCGCCAGTCGTTCGACTGCCCGCAGTCCCTCGCCCCGCAGCCACAGCCGGAGCACTTCTCGCACCTCGAACACACGCACCTCCCGGAAGGACATCGCCGCTCCTTGGTCCGCTGACCGATGGCGGCGAGTGCACCGGCTGGCGGACCGGCGCTGGTGGATCCCCTGGGGGGTGGTCCCATTACTGGCGGAAGGGTGGTCCCATGCTGCTGGCGCAACTCAGCTCAAAGTGGTCCCATGTTCGTGGCGGGCGACATTCGAGCCGGAGCGGACGAGCAGACGGGAGAAAGGTGCACACCGACATGGACGAATGGACCGAGATCCGGCGGAAGGTCCTGGTAGAAGGAGCGTCGAAGCGTTCGATCCTTCGCGACTACGGGATCGGGCACCAGGCCCTGGCGAAGATCCTCGCCAACCCCGAGCCCCCCGGCTATCAGATGACAGAGGCGCGCCGAAAGCCCGTGCTCGGGCCCTTCCTGGGCGTGATCGACGAGATCCTTGCTGCCGACAGAGAGGCCCCGCCCAAGCAGCGCCACACCGCCAAGCGGATCTTCGAGCG
>PLIG01000050.1 GCA_003139255.1 Acidimicrobiaceae bacterium
GATCGGCACCGGAGACTGGGAGGCCGATTCCTACGAGCTTCTGGTCGAGATCATCGGAACTGTATTCGGGCGACCACCCACCGCTCTGTACGGCGTCGACCATGAAGCGACGCGCGTGGACTTGGGTTCAATAGATCGGTTTCGCGGATAGATCGAAGCTACAGCGCTTCATCCGGTTGCGGTGGTCACGCGCGCACGAACTGTTGCGGCGGCCCCCGACCTGTTCGTTTTCGCGCTGGATGGCACCCCTCATTAATCGGGATCCCCTCAGCTCGATGCTGCCCTCACCTTCGACTGGCGGATCTGAGAACTTTGGAAAGGTGAGCCTGGTCATGGTCATTCTTCGGTTCGCCAGTCCACGTCGACACGCTCAGGCGAGTGAGGAGTCCGGTGTCGACCTCGGCGGTCACCTCGTACCGTCACGATGACCCCGCGCGGGTGCATCGTGGGAGCGTGGCTGAACCTGGGACATATCGCGTGTCGGATGGAAGTCCCGTTCCGTTCGCCGAGGCGAATCGAGCTCCATGACTGAGACGACCTCCGACCCGGCACTTGAAGTGGACCCGAGCGACGACGCGGGTGCCCTCGCACAATCTCGCTTTCAGTTCCAGGTCGAGCTTGCAACCGCCCGCTGTGTCCGCATGCTTGTCGACGACGACATCGTTAGCGTCGTATTCGAGTGGCACGAGGACTATGTGGTGCAGTACCGAACAGCCCTCTCTAAGCTCGTGTCCGTCAAGCATCTCGAATCTTCGCAGCCAAGGTGGACGGTTTCGAGCCTCTGCAGTGATGGCGGTCTGAAGCACCTGTTCGAGCGTTGGCAGAGGGTGGAGGGACGCTGCACATCCCGTCTCCAGACCAATGCCGGGCTCAGAACGGGTGCCAGCGGGACTCCGCGACACCTGCGCCGAGGGCTCGGAGGAAGCGATCAAAAACTGGGCGGAGGTGCTCGCTCCGAAATTCGGTGCTGACGAGTCCGAGGTTGAACAGTTTCTTCGAGGCTTGAAGATTGAATGCGAGCTCCCAGACCGGCACACGATCGCGACGGTCCAGATCGATAGCGTCATGAGGCCGGCTCTTCGTCAGCTTGGGATCGACGATCGCGATGCAGCCCGCCTCTTCTCCCCGGGTCAGGGGTCGTGCAGCTAGGGCGTCCCTAACTGGGACAGTGACCCATGGCGGGTCCGCCGGGTTCGTACTGGGTTCGTAGGGGTTCCGTGGTCGCGACTGAGTGGCGCCGGCAGCTTGTGCGAGACGCGAGAGCGCATTCGTGATCGTCCGGTCCCCTCTGCAGTCGCGTGCTGGTGTGGAGCGCTATTTGGAGTGATTCCTGTCCGAGACTGTTCATCAGCTCTCGTGTGGATGCGCCCATGGAGCCCCGAGATGACGGGATGCTGAGCAGGTGCTAACATATGGTATTACATGGGTAAGAACAGGAGGTAGGGATGACGGATCTCCTCTCGGACTGGGTGCCAGTACTGGCACCGCCGTCGCTAGCTGCCAGGTTCATGCGGGAGGTCGCCGCGCACCTTGAGCTGGCAGGGGGCTTTGACGGACCCCGGGATTGGGACGCCGNNGCTGCGACCGCTCGTCAATGGACGCTTTTGGCGCGACTGGCCGATAGCGAGCTTCCAGTGCCCGCAGCGGAGCTCGCAAGGTCCCTCGATACTGGAGTTCCCGATGTCGCTGGCATCGTCGGGCCACTGAACAAGCGGGCGAAGCAGATGGGTTGGGTGTCGCCAGTGCGTCCGCAGAAGTTCTGGCGAGGTCGCAGTGCTGAGAAGGGTCTCGTCGTTCACCCCGCGCTTGTCACCTGGATCAAGTCAAACTATGACCTTGTAAAGGACACACAATGACCACCACCAGCCGCAGTAGATCACGTCGCCGGCAGTCGTTTCTCACCGACATCCTTCTCGGCTCCAACCCCACCGACGAGTCNNCCGGCTGGCTCGCCGACATTGCTCAAGTCGGATGCAAGGACGGGGATTGGACAGTGAAGTGCAACCTCAGCTGCATTGGGCCGGGCACCGTGGGCTGGTTCGCTCGTTTTGGTGACGAGGGGCGACCCCCGCTCGCGGGGTTCATCGTGTGCTCTGGTCCACCTCTGGAGTACGAATTCGAAGACAAGATTGGCTCCCTGGTGCGGGAGTGGTATCTGTCAGGTCACCTGCATGGCTGGACACCCCAGCTGTGGGTGTCGGGCAGCGATATCGAGGCAGCGGGTTGGCCTGCGACTCGCGCCCCGTGGGGTTCCACCAGCGTTTACCAGTTCCGTAATGGGGAGCGACTCGACTCAGATTGCGTGAAACTGCTTGTCTCGTTGCTTTGCGACTCTTCGAANNACATCGCTGCCGAACATCGGCGCATTGCAGGTTCCGATCCGTGGTGGGCGTGACACGGCACGCGCGAACTGATCAAGTGGACTATCAAACGGGATCCGCTCAGGCCCGGTATGCACCGCGTGCAATAGAACAGATACGGCAGGCCGCAGGCACCTTCTGCGCTGCGCGACCGGTCTGACGTTGCCGAGGCCAAGCGGGCTCTGAACTACTTGTCCTTCGCCAGCCGATCGGCCAACGAGAGCCAAAGCTTGCGATCAATGTCTGAGAGCCTCTCCGCCGCGGCGATCACTTCAACCACCCAGGGCTCCCGCTCGCGGTCGAGCACTTGGACGCCGATCCTCGGGATGAACGCCGCCTCTTCGGACGAATCGTCTGGATCAATGGCCGTCAAAATTTCGCTGTCGACGAAGAGGTCGAGCAGGTTGTCCGCAAGGTCGCTGTGGTCATCTTCGCGATGAACGAGAAACTCGCGGATCTGACTCCGGTGGTAGGTACCCGCCGGTCGGGTCAATCGAGGCAGAACGGCTGCGGCAGCCAGATTGAAGAACTGCCCCGCGGCGGTCGGCGAGTCGACGAGTCGACGCACATCCGTCAAGAGCGGATGCATGTTTCCCCGGTATGGCCGAGACTTGCCGCTCTCCCATCTCTCGATATTGAGACGCGCGGTGCCGATCGCTGCAGCGAATTTCACCTGACTGAGGCGGAGGGCGTGACGGAAGCCGGCCAAGGCTGAAGGGACGTGGACGGTGATCGGCCACTCGCTCACGAGAAAGCTGTGGCGAACAACTCCGAGTTCGTAGCTCGCGACGTTGGGTGCGATCTCGACACAGAGGGCGTTGTGCCAGCTGAGGGCCGATTCACGGGGTATCTCCGCGGGAGCGGGGAACGGACGTGTGCCTTCTCTCTCGAGGCGTTGGAGGAATCCTTCGATGTATCCAAGCGGATCTGCCCTCATCACAAAGATGATGGTAGATCCGTTGTGATGATGGTGTCATGCTTTTCGGCATGACCGTGGCACTGATTTGCTGCCTTCTGGNNGTGGGAATGTGCCGCTTGCTCCATGTACCGCCGCGCGTGGCGGCCGACGCATTGGCTCGCGTTCTCTCTGTTACCTATCCGATGGCCAAAAGACCAGGCTCGAGTTGTGGGGCGACCGAACCTCGGCCGGACTACGGCTTTGGTCGAGAAAGAGGCCGTCATCACGCTCGTCGTCTCGCAGGGAGAAATCGACTGAGCGCGTGGTTCATGCGAGGTCGTCGAGTTCGTCTCGAGTAACTACTGCGCATGGCCGTGCTTTAGCAGCTCGGGGCAGTGACCGACGTGGATGCGCACGATCGGCCGAACCGAGTTCCGCCGGCGGATCCAGGGCNNGACCTACGCGATGAAGTCGAACTCGGGGCCGACGCCCGAGCGGTGGACCTCGACGAGGACGTGCCCATGGCGAACCCGCTTGACGTCGTCCATGTCGTCGACGCGGAGCTCGCCGAGGTCGATCTCGAGTTCCCCGTGCCGGAGATCGCGCCCCAGGCGAGCTGTCCTTTCAGCACCTTGGTCGCCGCACAGGCGTACTCGCTCCACTTGCCTTTCTCGGTCCAGTCGTCATTGAGCTTTGCCAGCGTCCGGATATAGAGGACGAATAGGCCGCGTTCGACGATTAGGAGTGGCAATGCGTCACTCGCCTGAGCGAGGGCGTTGCTCCGGACCCACCCATAGCGATTCCAGTCGAACTTTGGGAGGCACTCGTTGTCGCGGCCAGTGCCGCGCCACTCGTCGCCATTGAGGAGCGACACCATCGATCGAACGACCTTGGCGAGCATGGCCGGGTCCCCTTGAACTGATCCGCTATCAAACGGGGTCCGGTCACGGGGTCCCAACAAGGTGCGCCACCTCTAAGCCACGCGTCCACACTGCATCCATTGTGGCCCCACCTCGGTAGGGACGGTCAGCTCAGGGCGGCCCAACGTCGTCCTCCGTCGGTCGTGCGCCAGAGCGCAGGTTGGACGGCCGTTGGCGCGCCGGGGGCGAAGTCGGTTCCGACCAGCATCCAACCAACGGCAGGTTGACCGGGGAGGAACTGGACCGCGACGGGTCCAAGGCCCACGGGCCACTGTGCTCCGGCCAGCCATGTCTGGGCCATGGATCGGGGCAGCACGTACCTGGTCCAGGTGCGCCCACGGTCGACCGTCTTAAGGAGACCGGTCGCGAGCACGAGCGCTTCCGGCTCTCCGAGCGCGTCTCCGAACCTTGTCAGCCACAGCCAGGCGGCGTCGGGGCTGAGCGCGTCTATGTCGTAGCCGGGCGTGCTCGGGGCTTCTTCTCCTACGGTGGGGACCGAACCGAGAACAGACCAGCGACTACCGACATCGAGGGTGGAGTCGAGTGTCGCCGGGCAACCTGGGAATGCGGCGCCCGAAACGAGCCAGCCTCCTCGCCTGGCAAAGCCGGTGGCGATGACCGGGCCTGCCCCGACGGAAAGCCTGGTGACCGTCCAAACCCTTCCTCCGTTTGAGGTATCGAGCAGGAGGTTAGGGCGACTCGCCGCGCAGGACAGCGAAAGAGCGCTGGCCTGTGAGGGGACGACGACTCGCACCCGGACGGTCGAGATCGCCTGGAGAGCGCCGGTGCCCACAGGCAGGTTTGCCAAGCTCTTTGCTGTGTTGTCCGGGAGCGGGGCCGTCGTCTCCCAGCGGAGGCCACCGTCGGCCGTCGTCAAGACCTCCGCGGTGCCCCCTCCCGTCTCGCCGGTGATGACCAGTGCCCAACCGTGCAACGAGTCGGTGAAGTCGGCACCGAGCAACTCGCTCCCGATCGCGCTCACCTGCCGCCAGGTGCGGCC
>PLIG01000008.1 GCA_003139255.1 Acidimicrobiaceae bacterium
GGACCTGGCCGAGAACGTCGCCCTCAGCCTGACCAAGGGCAGCCGGGTGCTCATCTCCGGTCGCCTGGAGCAGCGGAGCTGGGAGACCGACGCAGGTGAGCGCCGGTCCAAGGTCGAGATCGTGGCCGACGACATCGGGGCCAGCCTCCGGTTCGCCACNNGATCGAACGGGCGGGGCCGGTGATCCGGTCCCGCCCGCTGGTCACGCGGTCCGAGCAGGCTCACCGGGAGTGACTCCTCCCGGTGGGCCGACCCGGAGCACGAGGCCCCGGACTGCATCAATGAGCAGAGGACCAAGGAGAGACACACCATGACAACCGCAATGCACGACAACGACGCCGCCTCGGATGCGGCTGCCGAGGCGGGGCTGGACCCCGAAGGCTGGCAACTTCGCCAGGTGGACCCACGGACGCTGCTGGACAATCCCGACAACGCCCGCCGACCGGAGCGGGACCGGGAGGGACTCGCCCCCTCCATCGCCGTCCTCGGCATCCTCACCCCGCCGCTGGTGCGCACCACGGACACCGGGGAGCTGGTGCTGATCGCCGGGGAGCGCCGGAAGTACTCGGCGATTGCGGCCGGGCTGGCCACCATCCCCGTCTACGTGCGCAACGACCTGTCGCCGGTCCACCAGGTGGCTGGGATGCTGGTGGAGAACATCGGGCGGGACGACCTCACCCCGGTGGAGGAGGCCGTGGCCATCCAGCAGTTGGCCGGGTTCGACGGTGTGACCCAGAAGGACATCACCGCCATGACCGGCATCAAGGCCCCAAAGGTGCGCCAGGCACTCGTCGTGGCCCGCAGCGAGGTCGCCACCGAGGTCGCCGGACGCTACGACCTGACCCTGGACCAGGCTGCCGTGGTGGCCGAGTTCGGGGACGACCCCGAGGCGGTCAAACTGCTCACCGCGGCAGCGGTCAAGCAGCCCGAGCAGTGGCCCCACGTGGTGGCCCGGCTGCGCCGGGAGCGGGACGACCGCCAGCGGTATGAGGCGGTGGTGGCCGAGCTCACCGGGTCCGGCTGTCCCGTAGTGGAGCTCGAGTCGGGCTACTGGCTGCCCGAAGGCGCCCGCTGGCTGGACGACCTTCCGCCGGTCAAGGGCAAGGCACTCACGGTGGCCAAGCACCGCACGTGCCCCGGTCATGCGGCAGCGGTCATAGTGTCCACCGAGGACGACGGCTACGAGGCCGCCTACCTCTGCCTTGACCCAATCGGGAATGGCCACGTCACCCTCGATGAGGGTGACGGCGAAGCCCCAGGTCAGCCGAGTGCGGGTCAATCACCGGTCGGTCACGATCCCGGTGGCTGGACCGAGGAGCAGAAGGCCGAGCGCCGCCTGGTGGTCGCTAACAACAAGGCCTGGGACGCGGCAGAGGAAGTCCGGCTGGCGTTCGTCACCGAACTGCTTCACCGGCGCACCACCCCCAAGGGCACCCTCCGGTTCGTGACCGAGACACTGCTATCCGACCCGGCGGTGGCCACCTCCGGTGACGACCGGGACCTGGACCGGGTCCTCGGTCACAAGGAACCCCGAGAGGGGGACTGGTGGGCACGACCGGCAGCCACGGCGCTGTTGGACCAGGCCACCCCGGACGCCCGACTGCCCATGCTCCTTCTGGCGCAGGTGGTGGCCGGCATCGAAGCCACCACCGGGCGCTCCTCGTGGCGCACGCCGAGTGGGCGCCTGGCCCGGTACTTCTCGTACCTGGAGTCCGTCGGCTACGGCGTCTCCGACGTCGAGCGGCTCGTCTTCGGAGAGGAGGGTGCCGGATCGCCTGGTGCTGCCTGACTGTCACCAGCCTGTCGCCAACGATGCCCCGGCCTCGAGCCGGGGCATCGTTGTGCCCCGGACGGGTCCGTGTCCGCCCGGGGCCCAGCCTCCCCCGGTTCTCCCTCGGCAACCCGGGCAGGTGTCGTCGGTGCCGTCGGCGATCGAGGCGGTCACGCCGGGCATTGAGCCCGCCATGACCGCCGTCCAGGCCCACGTAGGTCGGCTGCGCCGGAGCGGTACGGAATCATCCACACCTGTGCACTCGGTCGAGTCCGACCGCCCTTCGGGCGCAAAGCCGAACGTGCCGGAGGACGTCTTTCCTGGTAGCGCACCCTTTTTGATGAGGGTGACGTTCAGGGTGACGCATATCCGGACGATGTGGCCATGGAGCGACCGCCAGATGCCCCAATCCGGACGCGCCGATGCTGTCGATAGGACGACTCGGCATCTCTGGTGGTGCTGAGTACTACCTCGACAAGGTCGCCAACAACGTCGACGACTACTACCTCGGTCGGGGCGAAGCGCCGGGGCAGTGGATCGGTTCCGTCGCGCAATCACTCGGACTCTCCGGCCAGGTCGACTCCGATACGCTCCGGAACCTGCTCGCCGGCAAGTCGGCGGTTGGAGATGACCTCGGAGCCCGCCTCAGCCAGGAACGCCGTCCCGGCTACGACCTGACGTTCTCCGCGCCGAAGGGCATCTCCCTTCTCTGGGCGTTCGGCCCCGACCAGGTCCGTGACGCCATCTCCGTCGCCCACGACCGGGCGGTCGGTGCCGTGCTCGACCATCTGTCCACCGAGGCGTGTTACGCCCGGCGAGGAGCCGGGGGCCAACAGCTCATCGAGGCCAACGGCTTCATCGGCGCAGCATTCCGTCACCGCACCAGTCGGGCCGGCGACCCCCAGCTCCACACCCACGTGGTCGTCCCCAACCTGGTCCGTGCTGGCGATGGACAGTGGTCCGCTCCTGACGGCCGGCACCTCTTCACTTGGAAGATGACCGGCGGTGCCCTCTACCGCTCCGCGCTCCGTGCGGAGCTGGCGCCGCTCGGTCTTCGCTGGCAAGTACAGCGCAACGGCCTGAGCGAGTTGCGAGACGTCCCGAAGGCGATCCTTCGGGCATTCTCCAGGCGCCGGGCCGACATCGAAGAGGCGATGGAGCAGCGGGGGAGCACATCTGCTGCAGCTGCAGCGAAGGTGGCGCTTGTCACCCGAGATCGGAAGCCCACGGTAAGTATCGCCGGTGACGTGTTGCGCGACGGTTGGGTCGAGCAACTCTCCGCGATCGAGCTCCCGGACGGCGCCGG
>PLIG01000107.1:0-716 GCA_003139255.1 Acidimicrobiaceae bacterium
CCCACGTTCGCCCACGTGGCGGTGCCGGGGCTGGGGTGGTAGGAGGGCCAGCTACCGGGCGGCTACGGGGCGCACATAGGCGCACGGGGCGTGGCGTCGTTGGCTGGTGCCAACGTAGCTACCAGGTGCTGGGTTTCGCAGCAGCCAAGACGGACGCTGATGGGCTGGTGGTGATCTAGGAAGTGACCTTGCTCTCACGGACAAATCACGTCCGCCATAGCGTAGGGAGGTGAGAACGATTCGGCCGGCGACCGAGGACGAGATGGTCGCAACGTTTCTTCAAGCGGAGATCGATTCATCGGTGTGGGGCGATCGGATCCGTCAACTGCTGCCAAGCTTCCAACTCACAGAGTCGATGGTCAGGAACCCGAACCTGAGCGATCCAGATCAGAATTCCCGCCGTTCTGCCATCCTTGGCGTGTACCGCGGCTGGCAACAAGACAAGTGGTTATTCGCTAACTGGCCCGATGGCGTTGAGTGGTGGTTCGTCGCACTCGACAAAGCGGACCTCGCGAACGTCCGCTACTTGAACTACTCAGACTGGCGGACGTTCTCTGGAAATACATTGATGCCCACTGTTGCGGCTGACCGGGTCAAGCGCGGCGACGAAGCTAAGGGCATGCCTCTTGATGCGATCAAGGCGATCGCATCCGAGATGAGTAACGGGGTCCGCTTCCTGCCGGTTATCGCAGTAGGGACGCGGGAGTCCTCAACGA
>PLIG01000107.1:722-3538 GCA_003139255.1 Acidimicrobiaceae bacterium
GCACACAGGCGCCCACGTTCGCCCACGTGGCCGGGTGAGGGCGTGATGGTAGGACAGCTACCGGGTGGCGACGCGGCCGAGAGCGGGGCGATGGGCGAGGTCGACCAGACCACCTTGTGTAGAAGCTTGTGCTTCAAGGTTTTGGGAGGACGCAGTCAGTCAGGTTGCTGGAGGAAACCTGCCGTTGTATTTGAACAGGGTCGCCTCGATGTCCTCGGCGGTGACCGGTCGACGGCTAGTGCTGAGCGCTGACGCCCAGCGGTGGCACGCCTTGACGTAAGCCTCGTAGCGAGCGCCCAGCCTGATGGAGCCAGCACACCGTCGGCCGTCCCAGCCGAGTTCGCGGAGCGACGCTGAGACGCGGGCATCGAGGATCAGCGGCCGGAGCACGAGGGATTCCCCTGTGCAACCAGCCGACCACAGCCATTTGGTGAAGAAGGCAGCCCTGATCCCGCTTGGGAGTCCCCAGGCCTCGTACGCGTCCTTCGGCTGGCTCGCCCGAGCCGCGCCGCGACTGGCCTTCAGCGTGGCGGCCAGTCGCTTGTTGCTGAGGGTCCCCTGGATGGCGTTACGCATCCGGCCGTTCCTCTTCCCTCGACCCCACATCAGCGTGGCGACCAAGAGACGGAGCTGGCTTTCGAAGCTGTCGTCGGTCTTGTCCGAGAGGACGCGGAGGTCTGCCCGGCTGATCGTGCCCCCAGCGAACTGCTCCGTGAGTTCTCGCGTCACCTTCTCGGCCGGCGTTCCAGTAGTCCACTCCCTCCAGGTCTTGCCGTTGAACGCAATGGGAGGCTGCGCGCTGGCTGCGCCGGACACAGGCGGATCCAGCTGGTCCAGAAGCCGAACGATTCGCTCGTCATCCTCTGTGCACATCTCGGGACCCCATCCCTTGTGGCTATGACAACCTTGTAAGTCTGCCACCCGGATGGAACGACCCCGTGGGCCATGTCTTGGTGCGGCTTGGGTGGCAAGCTTTGAGCAGTGACCTCCGAGCGCGAGCCGACGCTTACCCCCGACACGATCGTTCCGTGCGGCTGGCCCAGCTGCGAGGTCCCGGTGCGGCTCGGAAGGGTGATCAGTGCCGCACACCTCGACGAGATNNGGTCACGATGGCTGGAGAGGTGGCCAGCAGCGCCATCAGCGCCGTCGTGACGTCGACCGTGCAGCGTCATCTCGGGAATCCGAGCGACGAGAAGCAGCGTCGCGCTATTGAAGACCAAATCCGGCGCATCCTCGACCGGGTCGACGAGCGTGCCCTGTCGCTGGAAGTGCAAGAGGCTCTTCGCTGGGCCTCGGAGATCCACGTCCAGGGCATGGCGGGTCCAGTCGAGACNNTCCGTATCGAGGCGCTTCCGCGGAGCGAACGGGCTGCCAGTCACTCTCGACGAGCGTGACCTTGCGACTAGTGGCGATAGTTTCCTCGTCCTCGGGGACCCGGGATCAGGAAAGACGACAACCCTCAAGCGCCTGACGCTCGGCCTCTTCGAGGAGACCACCGTCTCGACGGGCAACCTTGACCTATCGATGCCAGTAGTCCTTGTATGTAGAGAGATTGCATGGACTAGCACCGATCTCGCGACTGAGGTCATCCGCAGGCTCGGCCTCGACCCAACACAACTTCGTAGCGACCTGAAACTGAGCGACGCGCGCGCCTTGCAGTTCGCCGCAGAGTTGCTCGACCGCACATCATGCTTCTTGTTGGTCGACGGGCTCGACGAGATCGCGGACCAGGTCGAGCGCACCAAACTGCTCCAGTCCCTCGTACGCCTCCACCGGCTGACGAACGTGGCCCGGATCGTCTGCTCGTGCCGTTCGGGTGACGCTCCCCACGCGGAGGGGTACGCGACAGCCGAGCTGCTCCCGCTGTCCCGGGAGCAGATCACATCCATCGTTGACGCTCGGACGGATCCGGGCGACGACTTTCTCTCCCGCGTCGCCAACGCCGGAATCAACGACGACCTGCTCGACCGGCCACTGTTCTTGAACCAGCTCCTCACAGTGTTTAAGACCACGGGCGGTCTTCCCGAACGCCCGGTCGACCTCTACCGGCAGCTCGTCAGGCTCCTGCTCCACGACTGGGACGAGGAACGGCACGTCGAACGGAGATCGAAATATGCAGACTTCGACGACGAAGCTAAACGGGAATTCCTCTCTGCGTTCGCCTACCGGCTCACCATCCAGGGCCGGGCTACGTTCGGCGAGGATGAGCTCGTCGCGATATACGGCGAGATCCACGAGCAGTTTGGGCTTCCGGGCCGCCAGGCACGACAAGTCGNNGATCGTTACCGAGATGGCAAACGGCTTCCAGTTCAGCCACTTCACGATGCAGGAATACCTGTGCGCCGACTACCTCCTCCGGAGACCCATCGACAAGGAAGTCGCAGGATACCTCCAGCGCTTCCCCGCCGTCGTCGCTGTGACGGTTGCGCTGAGCTCCGAACCGACGCTTTGGCTGAAGGAATGCCTGCGATTGCGCTCCACGTTTAGACCGCCTCGTCTAGTGAACGCGTTCGTATCTCGGCTCGGACTCGAGCGTCCGCGGTTCTCCGCGGACATCGACCTCGGCGAAGCCGTGCTCNNTACGGTTGAGCGAGATTCCAGCCGTGCGTGCGTCGATCGCCCTGACTCGCGATCGCTTTGACTTCGAGCGGCGCGCTGAGACTGTCGCGTTGGTCCGGCGACAGCGCCCCGAGAGCGGCCTCCGCCACCGGCCAGCCTTCAACATCGTGCCGTTGCCCATTTTCAAATTATTCGCTGCGTCCCCGGCCAGCGCTAAGCCGGACCAGTAGTCGAAAGAAGCTGGACACAGTCCGTGA
>PLIG01000107.1:3586-3957 GCA_003139255.1 Acidimicrobiaceae bacterium
CTCCCGATCACGGTCCTGGCTGACTCCCGGCTTCGCCTTCGTGGCTGGCCTGGCTGGCTTCCGACCCGCCCCGTCCTGGCTGGCTCCTGCCGTTCTCCCGCTTCCCTGCCTGGTCCCGTCCGTCACTCTCGCCGTTTGTCCTGCTTGTCCGCCGTTTGTGTACTTCCTGCTCTCCCTCTCTCTTATCCCCCGGAGTGGAGAAGGAGCGCCGCCGACATGGATCGAACCTGAGACATGCCGCTATTCGGCCTCGGCCTGCGTCCCGAACCAGCGGCTACAAAAAGCCTCCTATTTGCACAAGGCAATCAAAGTGGAGTCGATCCTGGCCGACAGCGACGCATAGCCGTCTGAGCGACGTGCTGGACCATCAG
>PLIG01000124.1 GCA_003139255.1 Acidimicrobiaceae bacterium
GGGCAGCCAGGTGGCCTCCGCGTACGGGTCTTCGCAGTCCGCGGGCAGCCAGGCCGCCTACCAGTTCATCGCAACCACCGGCCCGGGCACACTCACGGGCGCTCAAGTCTCGACCACGACACTCTCTGGTGACACCGCCCAGGTCATCGTCACGGGACGGGCCAAAGCCCTCATCCCCTGGTTCGACCTCACGGTGTCGGCCACGAGCGACGCCCCCATCCAGGAGTACCGNNAATCCGCTGCCCGCGCCGGCGTCCAGGCTGCGGTCGTCCAATCCGATCCCTCTGACGCCGAGACCCAGGCCACGACGGCGGCAGAGGGGTCCCTCGCGGGTGCCGGGCTCGCCTGCACCGCGCCGCAGATCAGCGTCGACACGTCGAACTTCGTGGCCGGGGGGTGGGTTTCGGTCACCGTCACCTGTGTCACCAGCCTCGCTGACGTGTCGGTCCCCGGTGTTCCCGGTGCCAAGACCCTGACCGCCACGTCGACGGCCCACATCGACCCCTTCCGCGCAATCTCATCACAGGCAGTGTCATGAACGGCAGCGTCATAACCCGCCATCTCCATCGGGTGCGGTTCCGCTGGAAGACCCGCCGGCAGCGCCCCGAGGACGGGTCGATCCTGGCCATGACATGCATCTTCATGACCATGTTCCTCGCCCTGGCCGGCCTTGTCGCCGACGGCGGCCACTACTTCGACGCCAAACAGGCAGCGGCCTCCGAGGCCGAACAGGCCGCCCGGGCGGGTGCGGGCTCCCTCGACGTCAGCGCGCTCCACGCCGGCACGGTCGCCCTCGACCCCAACACTGCGGTCGCCACGGCCGAGAGCTACATGGCCGCCTCCGGCCAGCCGGGCACCGCCTGGGTAAGCGGCAACACCGTCTACGCCCAGATCAGCTACCGGCTGCCGACCCAGATGCTCGGGATCATCGGCGTCGGAAGCTTCCAGATCAACGTGACCGAATCCGCCACCGACGTCAGTGGCGTCACCACGGGAGGATGACCATGCCCACCACCACCCAGGCCGTGGCGCGGCCCAAGATCCGCCAACTTGTCGAAGGGCTTGGTGCACTCACTGTGCTTGTGTGCGGGCTCGTCGGGATCCCGGCCGTCCTGGCCGTCACCGTCGGCTGGCCCCTCCCGCACCATCTCCCCGGCGATAGCCAGGTCGCCGGCGCGTTGCGCACGCCGATCCCAGGCTCGTTCTGGCCCCAACTCTTCGCGTCGTTGGCGTGGCTGGCCTGGGCCTATTTCGCCTTCTCTGTCGCCACCACCGCAGTGACCCATGTCCGTGGTCGCAATGGAAATCGGCGCATCCCACTCGGGCGCCACAGCGCCGCGGCCGCACTCGTCTCCGCTGTCATCTCCGCCGCCCTCGTCCTCAGCCAGCTCCGCGCTGTNNCGCTGTGCCAACCGGGCGCGTCAGCCCCGCCGCCCCCGCCGTCGCCGCGGCCCTCGCCACCACCACCGCCGCACCTCCCGGCTTCACAGGCACTGCTATTAGACCCACGGTGCAGCTCGTGGCCGACACCGGACCAGCGCTGAATGCACAACCCGCCACGGTGACCCACACCGTGGTGGCCGGTGACACCTTGTGGGGCATCGCCGTCACGTATTACGGCAACGGCGAGCAATGGGAGGCCATCTACCAGGCCAACGTCGGCGTACCCCAGCCCGGTGGCGGAGCGCTCACCGACGCCCACTGGATCTACCCGGGCTGGACTCTCGTCATCCCTGAACCTGTCACCCCCGACGTCGCCGGAGCGGTGCCGGCGGTACCCGCTGCTCCTCCCGCACCCCCGGCCACCCCCGCACCGGCTCCGCTCGTCCATGCCATGCCCGGTGGCATCCAACACAGCGGCGTCCAACCAGAGCACGGCGCCGACACGCACGACGTGAACAACGCAGGCAGCCCTCGGGTGGCGGTACACGGCTCACCAGCGGTGCATCACCCGAGCGCGGGCTCGGGCGGTCCACACGATGTCCACAAGCCCGCAGGGACTCACCACGTCACGTCGAGCGGGCATGGCGATGACGTCGGTCCCCTCGCCATCGGCGCCGGCATCTTCGGCCTGGCCGCCATCGGACTGGTCGGTGCCCTCGACCGCCGACGGCGCCGCCAGGGCGTGCGGCGCACACCCGGCAGGCGCATCCCCCTCCCCGCACCGCACAGCCCGCTCGCCGACCTCGAGCTCCAGCTNNGCGGTGCTCGGCGTCGAGGTTCGCGCTCATGGTCTCGACATCTTCGTCACTGAAGAAACCGGCGAGGGACCCGCGCCGTTCGAGGTTCGGTCGGGGGAGCCCGGCATCTGGCACCTGCCGGCCACCGCCGACCCCGGTGTCCTCGACGACACGGTGGTGACCGAACCGGTTCCCCTGACCCTCTTCAGCGTTGGCCAGGCCGGAGACGCCACGCTGCTCGTCAACCTCGAGCGGTACCCGAGCGTCCACATAAAGGTCGCTGCCGACCAGGTGCCCGGCACCCTCGCCACCATCGGCACCGAACTCGCCGCCGCGACCGGGTCCCATGCGCCGAGGATCCTGGCCGTCGGATTCGGCCACGGGGTGATCGACCGATTCGACGCAGGCACGGTCACCGAGGATCTCGACACTGCTCTCGCCCATATCGGGTCAGGGGAGGAGACCGTGGTCCTGGCCGACGCGGACATGGTGAGCGGCCAGCTCGCCGAGCTGGGCCAGGCGGCGGCAATTCGCCTGGTCACCGCGGGCCCGCTCGCCCCGGCCGGCGTCGGTCTCGTCATCGACCCGGCCACCCCTACCCTCGCCGGCCGGCACCTCGAGCCGGTCGACCACGTCCACGTCGCCGAGGCGACGCTGGGAGACGTCGAAGCCCTCCTCGACCTCGCCGAAGCCCCGGCCGATGCCCGGCCCGCCGACGAGCCGTACCGGTGCTTCGACGGGGCGCACACTCCTGCGGGCGCCCAACCGGGCGACCCGATCATTCTCGGGCTCCTCGGAGAACCAACCATCGCCGTCGGCGAGAGCAGAGCCCGAGATCTCCTTGACTCCGTGTCTCCGATCGCGGGGACCAAGGCCCGACGCGTCGTCGAGCTCCTCGTCTACCTCGCGGCGCATGATGGGACCGCCACCCGAGGCGAATGGCTGACCGACGTCTCTCCCGACAAGGCCCTGAGTGACGGCTATGTCCGCAATCTCGTCCTCCTCACCCGCCGGTCCTTAGAGGAGATCACCGGTGACGGCGATCTCCTCGCCTACGACCGCACCACCCAGCGCTTCACCCTCGCCGAGCGTGTCCGTGCCGACTGGGCCATGTTGCGGTCCTTCGCAGCCGACGGTGAGCCCGACGGACTCCGGGCGGCGCTCTCCCTCGTTCGGGGCATGCCCTTTGGTGCCAACCCCGAACCGTGGACCTCGGCTGCAGGCATCTCCTACGCGATGGTCGCCGAGATCGTCGATGCTGCCGTCTCCCTCGCAGAACACGCCCTGTCCGACGGCGAGGCGCCGCTCGCCACCTGGGCCGCCCGCCAAGGCCAACTCGCCGACCGCTACGACCAGGGACTGTGGCGCATCCTCTTGCGCTCAGCTGGTGACAACCCCACTCGAGAGCGGATCTGGCAGGAACTGTGCGACCTGCTGGCCGTCGACGGTGACGCTGCCGTTGATCTCGACCCGGCCACCGTCGATCTGTACCGCGTCCTCAGCACCCCGAGAGCGGTATCTGCCGACGTCGTCGTTCTCCAAGAGGACGATGAGGTGGTCATCCCCACGCGCCAGGCCGTCTGACGCGATCTCGGGCTCGGACGGGATACGACGCCGGCACCCGGATCAGTCCTGGGATCGATTCCACCCTTCCGACTGACGTAGCGAGCCGTCGGGCCGCAGGCCCGCCATCCTCACGTCGTTGGTAGCGGCGAGGAGCAGGCGCGTGAAAGGTCGCGTCCCGGGGTCGCCGTAGCGGGCCTCTGCCATCGGGTCACGTCCGTAGTCCCTCTTGACTCTCTGCCCGATCGCTCGCTGTTGGTGCTTGAAGCGGTCCCTTGCCCCGCGCCGTGGGGCCTCTGCGCTGGTGGCACCCTGCCAGAGGTCGTCCTAGGAGCTCCAAGCCCTGAAGTGCACTCGCTGCGCTCGGGGCCGTTCCGCTCGGCCTCCCTCTGGCTCTCCGGGTGCACCGCATCGGACCACACGGAGGGACTCAGAAATGACCGCCAAGAACAACCACCACGAACTCATCGACCAGCTGACAGAAGGGATCGCCAACCTCACGTCATCGGCGAGTTGGCAGGACTATCTCGATTTCCAGAGCCGCTTTCATCGCTACAGCTTCGGCAACGTGCTCCTCATCGCAGCCCAATGCCACGAGGCGACACGGGTCGCTGGCTTCAACGCCTGGCGGAAGATGAACCGCTTCGTCCGCAAGGGTGAGAAGGCCATCTGGATTCTCGCCCCCATGGTCTACAAGAAGGCCGACGCCGAGGCAGGCGAGAGCGATCGGGTCATCCGAGGCTTCAAGTTCGTGGGGGTGTTCGACGTCGCCCAGACCGAGGGCGAGGAGCTGCCGTCCATCTGCAACCGGATCGACGGTGACGATCCCTCAGGGCTCTACGCCCAGCTCGTCACGGTGGCCGAGTCCCTCGGCTTCCGCGTCGAGGACCACGAGTTCGGTGGCTCCGCCAACGGCGACTGCACCTACGACTTGCACCGCATTCGGGTCGAGGCTCAGAACACCCCGGCCCAGCGAGTGAAGACCCTCGCTCACGAGATCACCCACGCCCTCCTCCATAAGGGTCACAAGGACCGGGCGCTGGCCGAGCTCGAGGCCGAGTCCACGGCGTACGTCGTCTGCCAGGCACTCGGGATCGACTCCAGCGATTACTCCTTCGGATATGTCGCAACGTGGGCCGGTGGCGGCGAGCAGGCCATCGCCGGGATCAGGGCGTCCTGCGAACGCATCCAGAAGAGCGCTGCAGCCATCCTGCGGGCGTTCGAGCCGGCAACGGAAGAATCAGAGGTGGCGGCGTGAGCGGCCCACTCTGGTTGGAGGCCAAGAGGGTCTTCTGCGACCGATGCAGGTGTTCAGTCGACACGGATCTGATCCACGCGGACGGGCATCACTACTCCGATAACGGCGACTTCTACTGTGCGGACTGCTGGGGTTCTGATGAACACTGAGGTCTACATTTCCCAAGGTTTGCCCGAGGTTGGACATCGAAGCGCGTCGATCATTCAGCCGGCCGACCAGTTGCCGGCCACCAGGGTTAAAGCGGTCTAGAGAGAACTAGAACCCATCAGGAGGGTAATGACCCAGCTCCACACGGTGAAACCCGCGTAAGTCCAGACTGACCTTGTATCCTCGTCGCAGTTCCATTTCTGCTTGCTGACCGCTGGCTGGAGGATCCTGCATGGCCGAACCTTGGCTGTCCGCTGATGACATCGCTGCCCACCTCGGCGTAACTAAGGACACCGTCTACTCATGGATCGCGGAGAAGGGCATGCCCGCCCACAAACTCGGCCGCTTGTGGAAGTTCCAAACCAGTGAGGTCGATGAGTGGGTCCGCGGCGGCGGGGCGGCCGATGGTGGCTCGTGGGCCAAGGCGGAGTGAGGCCGAGTGCGGATCATCGATAATGTCAATGAGCTGCTGGGCGAGGATCTCAAGGTGGAGATCGACCCAGGCTCGAAGTTGCGCATAGCGGCTTCGACCTTCTCGATCTTCGCGTTCGAGGCGCTCCGTGAAGAGCTGGAGCGGATCGGTGAGCTGGAGTTCATCTTTACGTCCCCGTCCTTCGTGACGGCGAAGGCGACGGACCGACTTCCGAAAGAGCGCCGCGAGTTCTACATCCCACACAGCCGGAACGGTGAGTCGGCTCTGTCCGGGTCGGAGTTCGAGATTCGCCTCCGCAACAAGATGACCCAGCGCGCGATTGCCCGCGAATGCGCCGACTGGCTGCGCCGAAAAGTGCGTTTCCGTTCGAACAAGACTGGCGCGCCGATGCAGCAGTTTGCGGTCGTCGACGACAAGGTCGCGTACCTGCCGCTTCAGGGCTTTACGTCTGCCGACCTTGGCTTCGAGCGCGGCAATGCTGTGTCCAACATGATCACCAAGCTCGAAGATGCGCCGATGACAGCGCAGTATGCGCGGCTTTTCGATCAGATCTGGCACAACGCCGAGCAACTTGACGATGTCACAGAGGCCGTCTACGACCATATCGCCTCGGTCTACGCGGAGAACTCTCCGGCGCGGATCTACTTCCTAATTCTTTACAACCTTTTCGCGGAGTTTCTCGACGACATCAGCGAGGACGTGCTGCCGAATGACCTGACCGGCTACAAGGACAGCGCGGTTTGGCAGAGCCTTTACAACTTTCAGCGGGACGCCGCGACCGGGATCATCAACAAGCTTGAGACCTATAGCGGGTGCATTCTCGCCGACAGCGTTGGTTTGGGGAAGACCTTCACGGCTTTGGCAGTTATCAAGTACTACGAACTGCGCAACAAGTCAGTGCTCGTTCTGGCGCCGAAGAAGCTCGCTGAGAACTGGACGAACTATAACGCGAACCTGACGACGAACCTCTTCGCGGCTGATCGGTTCAACTACGACGTCCTCGCGCACACCGACCTGTCACGCACGCAGGGTGAGTCGCTGGGCATCCCGCTGGACCGGGTGAACTGGAGCAACTACGACCTTGTAGTAATCGACGAGTCGCACAACTTCCGCAACGCCGACTTCACAGTAGATAAGGAGACGCGCTACCAGCGACTCATGCGACAGGTAATCCAGCAAGGCGTGAAGACAAAAGTGCTCATGCTCTCGGCCACGCCTGTGAACAACCACTTCACCGACCTGCGCAACCAGCTCGCACTGGCATATGAAGGCGACTCCCAGCAGCTCTCCGCAAAGCTGGATCTCTCAACGAGCATTGAGGAGGTGTTCCGGCAGGCGCAGCGGGTATTCAACGAGTGGTCGAAGCTCCCTGCTGATCAGCGCACTGCTGACACGATCCTGTCCCGGCTTGACTTCGACTTCTTCGAGCTGTTGGACGCGGTGACGATCGCTCGCTCCCGTAAGCAGATCCAGGCGTTCTACGACACCTCTGACATCGGCGCGTTCCCGGAGCGGCTGCCACCGGTTTCGGTTCGCTCGGCGTTGACGCACCTGCCGGAGGTGCCGTCGTTTAGCGAGATGTTCGAGCGACTTTCGTCGCTCACACTCGCGGTCTACGCGCCACTGGCGTACGTGTTCCCGAGCAGACGAGACAAATACGAGCTGCTTTACGGAAACGTTACCGAGGGCCAGAACTCGGCCGGAGGAGCGGTTTCTAATCTTGGCCATGCCAACCGTGAGCGCGGCATCCAGAAGCTCATGACGGTCAACCTGCTCAAGCGACTGGAGAGCTCCGTCGAAGCGTTCCGGATCACGCTCTCGAAGCTCGCTGCCAACGTCGATCAGTCTCTCCAGGCAATCGACAACCATGCCGGTTCGATCGCGGACCTTGGGGCTGCGATCGGTGACATCGAAGCAGATGACGACGACTTTGAGTTTCCGACCAGCAGCATGGTCGGCACAAAGGTGCAGATCCAGCTGGCAGACATGGACATCGATTCATGGCGCCATGATCTTGCCCATGATGCAGCCGTCATTGGCGAGTTGCTCACCGGGGTCGGTGTTGTTACGCCCGAGAACGACCTGAAGCTCCAGACGCTGATGGCCCGCATCCACGACAAGCTGGCGGCACCAATCAACGCGGGTAATCGAAAGGTGCTCATCTTCTCCGCCTTCGCCGATACCGCTGCGTACCTGTATCGCGAACTCGCCCCAGAGCTCACGCAAGCAGGTCTGCACGCGGCGATCGTCACTGGTCAGGGCAACCCCCGCACGACTCTCGGAAAGGGGTTCGGCTTTCAGCAGGTGCTCGCCCTGTTCTCGCCAGTTTCAAAGGCGCGACACCTGGTGATGCCGAAGGAGCACCGCGAGATCGACGTGCTCATCGGCACCGACTGCATCAGCGAAGGCCAGAACCTTCAGGACTGCGACTACGTGATCAACTACGACATCCACTGGAACCCTGTGCGGATAATTCAGCGGTTCGGGCGTATCGACCGCATCGGCTCGACCAACGGTCAGATCCAGCTCGTGAACTTCTGGCCTGACATCACCCTCGACGAATACATCAACCTGAGGGAGCGCGTAGAGAACCGTATGGTCATCGCCGACCTCGCGGCCACCGCCGACGACAACATGCTAACGCAACAGTCCGGCGACACCGCGTTCCGCAAGGAGCAGCTCCGCAAGCTTCAGGATGAGGTCATCGAGCTGGAGGATGTGCGTACTGGTGTGTCCATCACCGACCTCGGCCTCAACGATTTTCGGATGGACCTGCTTGGCTATCTCAAGGAGTGCGGCGACCTTGCTGCCGCGCCCAAGGGCCTCCATGCTGTCGTACCCGCGCGCCCCGACACGGGCCTGCAGGCCGGCGTGCTGTTCGCGCTCCGCAACGTGAACGCTGACGAGACGATCAACCGCGGCAACCGCCTTCACCCCTACTACCTCGTCTACCTCGACAACGACGGCAACGTGGTCGCCGACCACACCCAGGTCAAGCATTTGCTTGACCTCATCCGGTCCGGATGCCGCTCCTTTGACCAGCCCGTCGCCGAGGTGTGTCGCATCTTCAATACCGCCACCCGAGAGGGAGCGGAGATGCGCCATTATTCCGGCCTACTCAGTGCGGCCGTCCGTTCGATGATCGACGTGACTGAGGAACGCGACCTTGACAGCCTCTTCACCGCCGGCCGCACAAGCGCGCTGACCGAGACGATCAACGGGCTCGATGACTTCGAGCTGATCGCGTTTCTCGCCATCGTGGACCCTTCTAGCAAGGGCGCCCGATGAGCGCATCGTTGTACGGCTGGCCAGCGACCGCCAAGTTCGGCCGCATCGTCCCGAAGTCCAAGTTCTACGAGCACGCCACCATCTCGGCCAACCTGCGTGAGAAATTCGTCAGCGAGATCCAACGCATCATCTGGGCTTACAAGCTCGCCGACGAGACCATCCACCTCCGCGCCAATGACGCCGTGCCCGAGATCCAGGTATTTACCATCGACGCCAAGGAGGAAGACGTCCCTAACGACGTGCTCGCCGCCATCGACAAGGCCATCCAGTTCCCGATCATCTTCGAGATCAATCGCCACACCGACCAGCAGACGCAGACGCGCATGGTTGCTGCCCACAAACGGCCCAGCGGTACGATTCAGCGGCTTAGTGGGTACTTCACCACCGACTGGCAATGGGCCGATGCGCCGCGCGCGCCCCTGCCACCGGCTTTGGATCTATCAGGCCTGTACGCCGGCCTCCTGACACCAATGTTCCCCATCTCGGCGCGGCCAGGCGAGGACCTGTCGGAGACGACTGTCAGGATAGATAAGGCCCGCAGACTCGAACGCGAAATTGCGGCCCTGCAAAATAGGCTCCGGACGGAGCCACAACTCAACCGCAAGGTAGAAGTTAGGCGAGAGGTCCGGGACCGGACCGCCGCTCTCGCCGCACTTACCAACCCTGCAGCACCGAAGATTGAGGAGACTCCATGGACAAACTGATGATGCACTCGCCCGACCTGACCGAACAAAACATCGAAAAGATCGCCGGGCTGTTCCCTTCGGTCGTCACCGAGGGTCGCGACGACGAGGGCAACCCGGTTCGGGCGATTGACTTCGACCTACTTCGACAAGAGCTGGCCACCTACATCGTCGAAGGACCACAAGAGCGGTACCAGCTCGACTGGCCGGGCAAGCGCGAGGCGCTGTTCGGGGCCAACGCGCCGATCGCGCGAACGCTCCGCCCAGTCCATCAGGACTCGGTCAACTTCGACACCACGCAGAATGTCTTCATCGAGGGTGACAACCTCGATGCCCTCAAGCTGCTCCAGGAGTCGTACCTCGGCAAAATCAAGCTGATCTACATCGACCCCCCATACAACACGGGCAACGACTTTGTTTACGCCGACACCTTTGCGCGAACGCGTGATGAGGAGCTCTTACGGTCGGGACAGGTCAGCGAGGCGGGCGTTCCGCTCGTCGCAAACACGACGGCCATCGGTCGCTTTCACTCCGACTGGCTCAGCATGATGTTCCCACGCTTGAAGCTGTCTCGGAACCTCTTGGCGGATGACGGCATCTTGGTGGTTTCGATAGATGAGAACGAGCATGCCAACTTGGTGGCAATCGGATCTGAGGTCTTCGGTCGTGATGCCTACGTCGGCGAGATCGTTCTGAAGAACAGCAGCCGTAACGACCAGCGGTACATCTCGATGCAGCACGAGTACATTGTGTTCTTTGTCAAGAATAGAACCGTAAATGACGGCTCTTGGACCGAGAAGAAGGGCGGCCTGGACCAGATCTATGCGGCGTTCGATGGATTCAGGAAAGAGTACGGCGACGACTGGGATGCGATCCACGCAGCAGCGAAAGAGTGGTACAAGAAGTTCCCACCGTCGGATCCGGTCTACGCGAGCAAGCACTACACCCGCATGGACGAGCGTGGCGTGTATTTCGCGGACAACATCTCTGGCCCGAACGACGGACAGTACGTCTATGACGTGATGCACCCAGCGACTGGCAAGATATGCAAGCAACCTGGGCGCGGGTGGGTGTTTCCCAAGGAGTCAATGGAGCAGAAAATAGCGGACAATCGCGTGCATTTCGGACCGGACCACACCACTGTCCCAAATCTCAAGACGTATCTCAGGGACACAGAGAACCAGAGCTTGACGAGCATCCGTTTCGTCGATGGTCGCGCGGCCTCTAAACGCCTGCAGGCGCTCTTCGGTGAGAAGGTGTTCACCAATCCGAAGGATGAGCTGCTGCTGCGCGATATCTACAAGGCAGTTGGCGTATCTGGGGACGATCTGGTCCTGGACATGTTCGCCGGATCCGGCTCCGCTCTCCAAGCCGTCCTTGAGCTGAACCTAGGGACCGGAAGTCAGTGTCGTTTCATTGGGATCCAGATTGCCGAGGATCTGAACGAGTCATTGAAGACGGCCAAGGGCGCGGCTCGTCAGATCACCACAAACGCAATCAGATATCTCGGCGAACTCAATAAGCCAGCGACCGTGGCGGAGATCGGTAAGCAGCGTATGCGCCTCGTCGGCGACCAGCTCAAGTCTTCCGAGGCCGTCCTCGATGTCGGCTTCCGCGTCCTCAAGGTCGACACATCGAATATGGCTGACGTGCTGCGTACCCCTGAGGCGCTTGGCCAGGATGAGCTTGAGCTGTACGCGGACAGCGTGAAGCCCGACCGTTCGGGCGAGGATTTGCTGTTCCAGGTACTACTTGACTGGGGCTTGGATTTGACGATGCCGGTAGAGAGCACGACCGTCGATAGCCGTGAGGTATTCGTCGTCGAGGACGGCGCGCTAGTGGCTTGTTTCGATGCCGATGTAAGTTCCGGTGTCGTTCGGGAACTGGCAAGCCGTAAGCCCCTGCGGGCGGTGTTCCGCGACTCTGGCTTCGCGACGGACGCAGACCGCATCAACGCGGAGCAGGTATTCGCCGAGGTCTCGTCTGCGACTGACGTGAGGGCCATCTAACCGCGATGAAGTTCCAATTCAAGGTTCAGCAGTATCAGACGGATGCCGTGGACGCGGTGGTTGACTGCTTCTCCGGACAGCCGCGCCACGATGGGTTGTCATACCGGATCGATCCGGGTCGTCGCTCGGACTCTGCGCAGGCGACTCTGGACTTCGCCGAGTCGCCGGACTCTGGGCTGCGGAATGCAGAGATCGCCTTCAGCGCCGCGCAATTGCTTGAGAACGTTCGGGCAGTGCAGCGAAGCCGGAATCTTCCGCTGTCGACGACACTTGTGCCAAGCAAGGCGGCTGCGGCGGGCACGCCGAATCTCGATATCGACATGGAGACTGGGACAGGGAAGACATACGTCTACATCAAGACGCTCATGGAGCTGAACAAGCGGTATGGTTGGAGTAAGTTCATTGTCGTCGTACCGAGCGTGGCAATTCGCGAGGGCGTGAAGAAATCGTTCGACATCACCGCCGAGCACTTCCAGCAGACCTACGGCACGAAGCCCCGGTCGTTTATCTACAACTCATCGCAATTGCACGAGCTGGAGCGATTTAGTTCCGACGCAGGCGTTCAGGTGATGATCATCAATATCCAGGCGTTCAACGCCACCGGCAAGGACAACCGGCGCATCTATGACGTCCTCGACGACTTCCAGTCCCGCCGCCCGATCGACGTAATCAGCGCAAACCGGCCGATTGTCATCATCGATGAGCCGCAAAAGATTGGAGCGGCCAAGTCGCTGGAGGCGCTGAGCCGGTTCAACGCCCAGATGGTGTTGCGCTACTCGGCGACCCACAAGGTCGAGCACAACAAAGTGCATCGCCTGGACGCGCTCGATGCCTACAACCAGAAGCTCGTGAAGAAGATCGCGGTGCGGGGCATCACCGTCAAGGGACTGGCGGGCAGCGCCGCGTACCTGTACGTGGACGCGATCGAGATCGCCAAGGGAGCCAAGCCCCGTGCCCGGGTCGAGTTGGAGGTGCAAACCAACAGCGGCATCAAGCGACAAGTCAGGCGCCTCGACCTGGGAGCGAACTTGCACGACCTGTCCGGCGGCATCGAGGCGTACAAGGGACTGTTCATCACCGACATCGACGCCAATCGTGACGTGATCGAGCTGAGCAACGGCGACCTCGTAGCGGCTGGTCAGGTGACTGCGGACGTGACCGACGAGGCCAAGCGTCGGATCCAGATCCGAGAGGTCATCCGAGCACACCTTGATAAGGAGCGAGAGCTGTTCGGGCAGGGTATCAAGGTGCTGTCGCTGTTCTTCATCGACGAGGTGGCCAAATACCGCGACTACGAGCGCGAAGACACACTCGGCGAATACGCCCGCGTGTTTCAGGAGGAGTACGTGGCGCTATTGACTGACGAGCTGAGCCAGTTGGATTTCGATGCCGAGGCGGAAGCCTACCGACGTTATCTGGAGGCGATCGCAGTTGAGAAGACGCATCAGGGGTATTTCTCGATCGACAAGAAGACCAATCGGCAGGTCGACGGTGACGTCAAGAGGAGTGGGGACGAGAAGGGGCAGTCAGTGGACGTTGACGCTTACGATCTCATCCTCCGCAAGAAGGAGCGCCTGCTGTCGTTTGATGAGCCGGTGCGGTTCATCTTCTCCCACTCGGCACTGCGTGAGGGCTGGGACAACCCCAACGTGTTCGTCATGGGAATGCTCAAGAAGAGCGATAACTCCGTCTCGCGCCGCCAGGAAATTGGTCGCGGCCTGCGGCTCGCTGTCGACCAGCGCGGCGAGCGCATGGACAACCCCGTCACCGTGCACGACATCAACGAGCTCACCGTCGTCACGGACGAGTCCTACACCGACTTCGTGACGGGCTTGCAGAAGGAGATCAGTGAGTCCCTCGCATCCCGTCCGCACAAGGCCAGCGTCAAGTACTTCGTCGGCAAGACGTACACCACCGAGTCCGGCGACAGCATTGTCGAGGAGGCGGTGGCGAATGCGCTCTATAAGTACCTCGTCAAGAACGACTACATCAACGACGACGACACCATCTCCGACGCTTACAAAACCGCTCGGGACGCAGACATGCTCGCAGAGCCGACCTCGGACGTACTAAGGCCCGTCGTGGGTTATCTCTTGCCGCTTGTCGATAGCCTCTACCTCAACGTCGACCTCATAACCGATGGTCGCAAGCCCAAGCGCATTCCACTAAACGACAAGAACTTTGCCAAGAAGGAGTTTCAGGAACTCTGGAGCCGTATCAACCACAAGGCCATCTACCAGGTTGAGTTCGACTCTGCCGAACTGATCGACAAGTGCGTCACCACGCTCGATGCTCATCTGAATGTGGCCGCGATGCAATACGTCGTGCAGGCCGGTCATCAGCGCGCCGCGCTCGACGCGGACGACTTGTCGTCCGGCGCGGGCTTCACGGTCAGCTCGACGAGCACGCATGCCGCTGCCGTCTCGGCCTCATCGCAGGTTAATTATGACCTGCTCGGCGAGATCACAGAGAAGACGCAACTCACCCGGCGGACGGTCGGCGCAATCCTGCGAGCAATACGACCGAGTACATTCTCGAAGTATCGGCAGAACCCCGAGCAGTTCATCACCGAGGCCGCACGCCTGATCAACGAGCAGAAGGCCACAGTGGTCGTCGAGTACCTCGCCTACGACACCCTTGCCGCGCGGTACGACACGGCGATCTTCACTGAGAATCAGACCAAACAGGACTTCGCTCGGGCCGGCGAGAAGCTGAACAAGCACATCTACGATTACGTGGTTACCGACTCCAAGGTCGAGCGCGATTTCGTGACCGAGTTGGACACGAGCACCGAGGTCGTTGTCTACGCCAAGCTGCCCCGAGGTTTCTTCATCCCGACCCCAGTTGGCGACTACAACCCCGACTGGGCCATTGCGTTCCAGGCGGGAACGATAAAGCACGTCTATTTCGTCGCTGAGACAAAAGGGTCGTTGTCGTCGATGCAACTCAGGGGCGTCGAGGAAGCCAAGATTGCGTGCGCCCGCAAATTCTTCGCTGAGTTGGGCCGCGAACAGCAAGACGCCGTGAAGTACGACGTCGTAACCGACTACGGGCAACTCATGCAGCTCGTTGGAGCCGCGGCATCGTAAGCCTTCGGAGTCGCGCACGGCCGACACCGACACCGTGTCCGGCGAGTCTCACATTTGAGACGCCACCGACATCCATCCAGCGGTTTCGCCAATCTGATAAATCAGGAGGCTCAAGCTGTGTCCTGGTGAATCTTGGTGTTGACCCAACCCTGACATCGGCTCTCTGATCCCCGATGTAGCAACTAGGTGTCCCTCGGCGGCTTCCCTTGCTAGTGACGAGAGCGTCGTGGTCCTCCCGACGTGTATGGCGGTGCTTTCGGTCCCATCGTGCGCCCCGTCGCCTCGGCCGCAACGGCGTCTCGGAAACTGGCCGGCGGCGTTCGCTGCGCTCACTGACCTTCGGTCCCGCCGCAACTTTCCGGACGACCCTGCGGGCAACCGTTGCCCCCTCGGCTTCCCGGTTCGCGTGTTGTGCCCGTAAGCACCACACACGAAAGGAACCACAACATGAACACCGTCACCATCACAGGAAACCTGACTCGGGAGCCCGAGATCCGCTACACCAGGGAGGGTCAAGCTACGGCCCAACTCGGGATAGCGGTCAACCGGCGCCGGCAGGACCGGACCACCCAGGAATGGCAGGAGACCACGTCGTTCTTCGACATCGTCTGCTGGCGGGACCTGGCCGAGAACGTGGCCCTCAGCCTTGTTATGGCCAGCTCTTCGCGAGAATGTGCCTCTGACTAGGGTGCTTGCGATGTGGACATGTCCATGTCGAGATCGCAGACCAGGCATCTGGTTCCTATGCATCGGGAAAAGAGCGAAGCCGGCGGAGCTCACCGTGGGCCACTTCGAGCTGGTGAGTCAGCGCGACGACCTGTTGGCGCAAGGTCCGGTTGCGAACGAGCGAGGTTTCCAGCCGGCGGCGAAGTGACTCTGTCGACGCCGGTCGGCTCACGGGGCCCTGAGATGTGGTCTGTCGGCGCAACTGGTCGATGGCAACAACGAGGTCGCGCTGGGTGTAGATCCACGACTTCGACACCTTGGCAACCCGGGCGATGCTGACCACTGTCGCCGTTCCCTTCGAGCGCGCCGCGGTTGTAATCGCCTGCTCGGTTCGTTCACGTGCCTCACGATGGCGTCGTTGGGATGCCTCCACCAGGAAGCGGGTGTTGTCAACCAGTGGCATCGAGCCCCGCCACCTTTCCACCCGCCACGACCTCGTCGGGCCCTGTTCGCTCGAGTACTTCGATCAGGGTGTCCAGCTTGTGAAGCGTGCGGCTGTTCTTCTCCACGAGGCGGACGAGCCCACTGTGCTCGGCGTCTGCGACAGCGCATCTGGTTTCGTCCCGCTGACGCCGGTGCTGATCGAGGAAGTCGCGCGTAACGATGAAGAACCCGCAGTCCAAGCAGGGGTTGGCGAACTCGCAGTCGGTCTGGATCGGAGCGCCGCAGTAGCCGTTCGGCAGCGTGACCTTTGCCCGGACCATGCTGAGGCGCATCCAGGTCGCGTCACTGAGCGGATGGCCGGCCTCGAGCACAATCCTCCTGCCTTCGGAGTTCACCTTCACCGCCCGTTCCCAGTGCTGGCGAACCGTCGAGTCGTGCAGCCGGGCGTAGATGACGGTCATCTCGGGCGATATGTGATCGAGCAGCTGCTGGACCACATGTTGGGGGACATCGGCGTTTATGAGTCTGGTCCCCACCGTGTGGCGGAACTGATGACTCGTGACCCGGGCGGGCCGGCCGTGTTCGTCGGCGAGGTGGATCTCGGTGAGCCAGCGGTCCAGTCGCTTGCGGAACCCGCTTCCGCTCGTCGCCTTGGCGCCGTCGAGGTTGACGTTCGGGGACGGGAACAGCCAGCGACAGCCACCGGGGATTCGCTCGAGCACCCGGGCCTGCTGTTCACAGATGGCCTGTGCGAGGGACCCAGTCAGCGGGAAGAAGGCCGGGCGGTCACCCATCTTGCGGTTCAACCACGCGAGGTAAGGGGCCCCGCCGTCGTCGCGCACCAGGCACTCAAAGGGCAGGGTCGCCGCACAACCGAGCCGCAGCCCGCACTCCATCAGGATCCGCAGCAAGACCCGGTCTTGCTCGAAGCGCAGACGAACGAGGTTCTCCGGCGCTTCCATCTGCGCCATGAGGTGCTCGGAGATCCACCGGGGCTTTGCCGGCCTCCTGCGGAGCTGGTCGTCGGCGTAGATGAACGACCCGGGAGGCAATCCGGGTGCCCACCCGTGGCGGTGGACGTCGTTCAAGAAGCTGCGTATCGCAACGATGCTTGCCTCCTGGGTGGGATCGGGCACCTGCACCGCTATCGCGGCCAGCCACCCCTCGAGGTGCGTCCTCGTGAGGTCCTCTGGTCCCGAGGCGCCGACGTGCTCCAAGTAGCGCGAGAGCGACACGCACCCGGCCAGGTAGCCAGCGATCGTCGAGGGCGCCAGGCCGCGGCTCAGTCGCCACCTGCACCATCGCTTCACCAGATCCCTCATCCACGGCTGGGCGATCGCTGCGAATCTCAGACGCCGCACGGACCTCGAGGCGAATCCGAGCAGGCGCAGATCCCAGACGTCGCGGGGAAACTGGTCTGCCCACGGGTCATCGCCGACGAGCATCGTCTCGAGGGCGAAGCGGGTGTCGAGCAGGAACGTGCGAGCCATCGAGCTGAACGAGCGAAGGCGTCGTCCACCCAGGTGCTCGCGCCATTCGTCATAGCTGAGATCAAGAAGACTCTTCACCCCCGAGTGGTGCAGCAGCCTGACTGCAGCGCTGAGCGCTCGGACAGGGGTCGACTTGGCGCCCTGGTCGTAGCGGCACTGCAGACCGAACTGGAACTCGAGGCGCGCCTGGCGTGGCAGGTGACCGAGGCGTATCCGGGGACTTGCTCCCCAGGCGCGCTGGGCAAACCACTCGTCGAGATCGGGGCGGCCCTCTGCGCACCAGGAGTTGTCGTGGCCTCGACACAGCACGGGTGTCGGCCCATCGGTCCAGCGCTCACACCCCGGCGCCGCACAAGGCTTCTCCCCTCCACCTTGGCGTGGTGGTTCGTAGCGGACCTTAGAAAGCCACTCCTCGACATCTGGGCGACCAGCCGAGTCCCATATCGAGAGGTGACGGCCACACAGCGAGTGGCCGTGGTGGGCTCGGTTGCAGCCCTCCAGCGCACAGGCCAGCACGGTGAGATAGGCGATGGTCTCCACGTCCTCCTCTATGAGCCAGCGCTCGAAATCTTCTTCGGGATGCTTCTTCCACCGGTGGTGGTGACGGGTGCAGAGCCCTTTCGACGCGAAGCTGATGGCAGTCGGACACGACGGCACCCGGCAGGTCCCTTGGAAGAACACCGGGCTGTCACACGGAGGGAGGAACACCTCGGCGCGAAACTCCGGGCGCACCACCTCCATCAGGCGTTCGAGCATGCTGGCCGGTGCACAGCGCTCTTGAAGGACCTTCACAGCGCGAGTTCCTCTCTGTCGATGACGCCCGCCTCGACCAGGATCCGACGATGATCCTCGACGCTCAGGTGCGAGTAGGTCGAGGAGGTCGTCTGCGTGCTTGCGTGCCCGAGCAGCTCCGCCACCACCTCCACCGGCACCTTGGCGCGCAGCAGACGCGTGGCATAGCTGTGTCTCAGGGCGTGGGAGTGGAAGTGACCGATCCCGGTCCGACGCCGCAGCCGGGCACAGAGGTCCTTCACGTTCGCCCGGGTCATGGGGACCCCCAGCGGTTCACGAAACAGGTTCACGAACACGAAGTCGCTGTCGAGCGCCTTGTACTCGCTCTCCATGTAGTCCCCGTAGCTGTCGAGCAGGCCACTGCCCACGGGCACGAGGCGATCCTTCATTCCCTTCACCCGTGCCCCGTTGGCGTTGTCCTCGCGGGCTGTGACCCGGATCTCACCGGATCGAAGGCGCAGATCGGCGTGCCTGAGCCCCAGTGCCTCACTGATCCGAAGGCCCGAGGCGTCGAGGAGACGCACCAAGAACCGGTCCCGCAGCTTCGTGCAGGCGGCGATGAGCGCTGCGATCTCGTCGTCGGTGAGGGTCTTGGGCGCCCGGCGATGAGCATGGATCCGGATGGGGCTGTAGGCCTCGGAGCGCGGACGGCCACGACGGGTGTGGGCGAGCATGGGCACGAACCGGCCCGTTGGCCGAGCCTCCACGAGCTCGCCGAGAAGCGCCGGCACGTTCGGGTCACGCCGGGAGTGGAACCGATAGAACGATGCCAGCGCGGCGCGCTTTCGCACCAGGGTGGTGTTGGCCACCGCTGGCTCGATCCCAGGCAGCATGAACACGCCACGGGCCCGCAGCCGCTCGGGCCGGCGCAACCAGGAGAAGAAGTACGACAGCTGCTCGAGGCCCACGTCTTCGAAACGCAGCTCCTCTTGGTCGAGCCAGGTGAAGAAGTCCTTCAGGTCATAGGCGTATGCCTCGACGGTGTGCGGGGACGAGCCCTTGGACTCGAGGTGCGCGAGGAAGACTTCCACCGCTTCGACTGGCAACCCGTCTTCGCCCAACACCGTGAACGACAGCGAGGTTCCGTCAGCCGCGCGCAACCGCTGGACAGCGAACACCATGGCCTCCTTGTCGACCATCTGGACAACGGGGAGGTCGGTGTCCAATTCGCAGTCTGTCAGCCCCTCGTCGAAAGGTGGTGGACGTGGTGGACGCCAAAGCGTCCGCTCTCCATAAGCCTTGTCAAAGGAAGCAGAGTCATCGTCACCGGCCGTCTCGACCAGCGCGCGTGGGAGAACGACGCGGGCGAGCGCCGAAGCCGCGTCGAGGTCAGCGCCGAGGACGTCGGTCCCTCGCTACGGTTCGCCACGGCCGAGGTGACCAAAGCAGAGCGCAGGGTCCCCGATGACGTGTCCCCGGGTGGAAGCTCCGACCCGTCCGAGGAATCCCACGTAGTCGGGTCCAGCGCCTGATCGGACGAGACCCGGGCCCTCGAGCAGCGATGACCGTGGGCCCGGGTCGCCGATCGTGCCCTTCAGATGGATCCCGAACGGAGATATGAACGAAGAGAACTAGGAGAAGACTTGGGAGTTTTCGCGCTGTATCCCTGGATCGCTGGACCTCTCGTAGCCAGCGAAGACTTCCTCTAATTCGTGAAGCACCTGCCGCCGATGGGCGCCCTCACGGCGTTTTTCGTGGAGGGTGTGCGCTACTGCGGGCTCCCGGTTCTGGTGGCTGTCCCGGGCACGCTGCTCGTCGCGTGCATCATCGTTGCAAGGCACCTCACGAAGAAGGCGGAGATGTGAAGGAGGCCGAGCGGCAACGGCTGGAGCAGGTTCCAGTGCGCTTCGCGTCGGTCCTCGTCTTCTCGAAACGAGAGGCGTTCGAGCTTTGCGAGGCTTGTGCCGAGGCCGAGCGAGCGCTTCTACGGTCGGGGAGAGCGGCCGAAGCCGCGCGTATGGCGGCACTGTTCGAGCTCGCTGAAGGCCGGATGGTGTCGAGGTGACTGGCTAGCGCGCAGAAGATGGGCTTGTGTCCACGCGAGTGAGCGGCGGCTCGAGCGAGTAGTCCGACCGCCGTCGAGCTCCGAGCTCGCTACGCGTCGGCAGAATCGGCTGGTTCGAAGTCGAGTGACAGCGAGTTCACGCAGTAGCGCAGACCGGTGGGCGCCGGCCCATCGGGGAAGACGTGACCCAGGTGGCCGCCGCAGTACGCACAGATGATCTCCGTTCGGCGCATGCCGAACGAGCGGTCCTCGTGCTCCTCGACGACGCCTTGGGCCACGGCTCGGGTGAAGCTGGGCCAACCCGATCCCGAGTCGAACTTGTCGTCGGTGCGAAACAGCTCGGCCCCGCAACCCGCGCAACGGAACAGACCCGGATCATGGACGTCGAGCAGCGCCCCGGTCCACGCTGGCTCAGTGCCTTTCTCCCGCAGAACGTGGTAGCGGTCAGCCGAAAGCGCGGCCTTCCAGTCCTCCTCCGACTTGTCGATCTCAGGACACATAGCAACCTCCAGGTCGTTGTCCCCATCGAGAACGGAACATTTTGTATCTCTGCGTTGTTCCCATGCCTCGCCCGGCTTCCATGGAGCGTCTATATGCTCCTCGGTGTGGGTGATCTGCGGGTCTGGTGTTCCGAGCTCACCTCGCGTCCTGAGCCAGGCTTCGGTATTTTCGTCCTGGCCCAGCTGAGTCGCCCTCGCTAGAACAGGTTACAGTTCTGGGCCCCCTCCCTGGTCACATCCCCGGCGCTCGATTGCAAGCCGTTTTCCGGCTTCTAGCGCACTAAGGAGGTCAAACCGACAGGGACCCTTGGGGTTCATGCGTGGCCCCGCCGACTTTGGCTGGGCGGCGCCGATGTGCAAACCTGAGACCTGGATACCGAGACCCGCGAACATTGTGGAGACCGTGAAGACCGTGAAGACCGTAGAGACGCAAGGAGCAATTTGATGCCAGATGCCGTGATAGTGGCCACCGGGCGCACCCCCATCGGACGCGCGAACAAGGGCTCGTTGGTGAGCTGTCTTCCCGATAACCTCGCCGCCAATGTCATGAAGGCGGTAGTGGCCAAGATCCCCCAGCTCGATCCCCAGCAGATTGAGGACGTGATAATGGGCTGTGGCATGCCGGCAGGCGAGTCGGGGCACAACCTCGGGCGCGTCGCCGGTCTCCTGGCCGGCTGGGACGTCCCCGGGGTCACCGTGAACCGCTACTGCGCCTCTTCGGTGGTAGCGATGCGCATGGCCGCGCACGCGATCCGTGCTGGTGAGGGTGACGTGTTCGTTGCTGCTGGGGTGGAGGCTGTGAGCCGCTACCCGAGCGGGTTCGCGGACGCTGGCCCCCACAACCCTGCCTTCGCCGAGGCGGAGGCCCGCACCGCGGCACGCAGCTCCGCGGTCACAGAGCCCTGGACCCCGCTAAAGGGCCTGCCCGACCCGTTCATCGCCATGGGACAGACCGCCGAGAACGTCGCCGAGCAGGAGAAGGTGAGCCGCGAGGACATGGACCGGTTCGCGTGTCTCAGCCAGAACCGGGCGGTGGAGTCACAGAACAACGGGTTCTTCGAGAAGGAGATCATCCCGGTGACCTTGGACGACGGGACTGTGGTGTCTAAGGATGACGGCCCTCGCCCTGGCACGACGATGGAGGTGCTGGCCCAGTTGAAGCCTGCGTTCAGAGAGGGCGGGAATGTGACGGCAGGCAACTCCTGTCCGCTAAACGACGGCGCCGCGGCGGTCGTGGTGATGTCGGATACCAAGGCATCTGAGCTCGGGATCACCCCGTTGGCGCGAATCGTCTCGAGCGGCGTCTCGTCCCTTAACCCCGAGATAATGGGGCTAGGGCCGATCGAGGCGTCCCGCCAGGCGCTTCGGCGGGCAAACATGACGATGGACGACATCGACCTCGTCGAGATCAACGAAGCCTTCGCCGCGCAGATCGTCCCTGCCACGAAGTACCTCGGGATCGATTGGGAGAAGCTCAACGTGAACGGCGGCGCCATCGCCCTCGGCCATCCCTTCGGTATGACCGGGGTACGCATCATGACCACGCTGCTGAACGCGCTCGAACACGAGAACAAGACCTACGGGCTTGAAACGATGTGCACGGCCGGTGGCCAGGGAATGGCCATGATCGTCGAGCGTCTCTCGTAGCGCGTCACCGGTAAAGCCTCGCCTGCCGCGGGCGAAGCACACCTTGAGCAGAGCGGCGACGCCGAGGGGATCCGCACTCGGCGTTGCCGCTCTGTTCGGTCGTTCTCCGGGTCGGGCTCGCTGAAGCCCACCGCAGCCTCCTCCCCGGATAGGAGATCCGGCTCGAGCCTGTTCAGGCTCGAGCCTGTTCAGGCTCCTTCGTGGTGCGCCACTACCCAGAACTGCGATCTACCTCTGGTCGTCTAGGTGTCTTCCTTCTACACTGGTTGCAGGGTTCATGGGGAGGCATGGGCTCATGGGGAGGCATGGACCGGTGCAAGTCTCGAAACTCTTGGTCACCAAAGGGTCGTCGGTGGCGACGATTCCCCCTGGTGCGACAGTGGCCGATGCCGTCGCCGAGCTGCGCGAGCACCGCATCGGAGCCCTCGTCGTGTCCTCGGACCACAAGCACATCGAGGGAATCGTCTCCGAACGTGACGTCGTGCGAGCGTTGACCGACCGGGCCGGTGCGTTGCTCGAGGACCCGGTCTCGTCGATCATGTCCTCCAAGGTCACAACGTGTTCGCCGGACGACGAGGTCGAGTCGCTCATGTCGACGATGACCCACATGCGGTTCCGCCACGTGCCCGTTGTGCGCGACGGTGTTCTGTGCGGGATCGTGAGCATCGGCGATGTGGTGAAGCACCGCATTGTTGAGCTCGAGAAGGACCGCAACGAGCTGGTCGACTACATTAATGCTCGCTGAGCACGGCTTGGCTGGCCTTAAGCGGTGATGCCTCCGTCCACCGAGAGCACCGCGCCCGTGGTGTAGGCGGACTCTTCCGAGGCGAGGAAGGCGATCGCCGCAGCGACCTGATCGGGACTGCAAGAACCCATTCTGCTCATCATGCGATGCAGGTGCTTCGGGTCGGCACCCTCGGGAAGAGCGAAGTTCGCGACCAGGGGAGTGTCGACACCGCCCGGGGCGACGGCGTTCACCCGCACACCCCGGCCCGCGTACTCGACCGCCAGCGCCCTGGTAAGCATGACGAGGCCACCCTCTGAAGCGCAGTAGGCGGCCGAGTAGGCGCTGCCCATAAGCCCCGAGGTGGAAGCCACGTTGACGATGCTCCCCCCTTGGGGATGGAGCATGTGCGGCAACACGGCCTTCGAAGTCAGGAACGGCCCGGTCAAATTGACCGCCAGGATGCGCTGCCAATTCGACAACGGCATATCGATGCTGTGGGCGAACATCCCTATGCCGGCCACGTTGCAGAGGACGCTGGGCCTGCCGAGGGCAGAGGCCACCTGGTCGACGGTCTGGTCGACCTCGTCCTCGTCGGTCACGTCGCAGCGGTATGCGAGCGCCATCGCCCCTAGAGTCATCAGCGCACCGGCGGTCTCCTCCACGCCTTCGGCGGCGACGTCCAAGCAGGCGACCCGTGCTCCCTCGGTGGCCAGGCGGACGGCGGTCGCACGCCCGATGCCCGAGGCCGCGCCCGTCACGATCGCCGTCTTTCCCTCGAAGCGACGGGATGGTAATGGGGTCCTGGCCGCGCTCACAGGGGCAACTCGGCCATCACAGGAGCAACTCGGCGCTCATAGGAGCAACTCGGCCATCAACTGCAGCGTGCTCGCCGAGCCGCCGACGAGCAAGGTGGTGGCGATCGACTCCTGCCACGCGGCCAGATCGTCGCGGATCTTCTCCTTGGGACCCACGAGCGCGACTCTCTCCACCATCGCCGTGGGAACCGCGGCCGCTGCCTCGTCCTTGTGGCCGTCGAGGTACAGGTCCTGGATCCTGTGTGCGTCGGCCTCGAAGCCCATGCGTACGAACACGTCGAAGTGGAAGTTCACCTCACGGGCCCCCATGCCTCCGATGTAGAGGGCGAGCATCGGTCTCAAGGTGTCGGCGACGCGCTCGACGTCCTCGTCGACAAGCACGGGACAGAGGGCGACCACCTCGAAGTCCTCGAACGAGCGCCGCGCGCCCGGCCGTGCGAAGCCCTCGGCGAGAGCGGCGCTGAATTCACCCATGTGCATCGGTGAGAAGAAGATCGGGGACCAGCCTTCGGCGATCTCGGCTGCCAGCGCCACGTTCTTCGGGCCTTCGGCTCCGAGGACAATCGGGATCTCCGAGCGCAACGGGTGCACTATCGCCTTGAGCGGCTTTCCGAGGCCCGTGCCCCTCGGGTAGGGAAGCGGGTAGTGGGACCCGTCGCTCGTGACCGGTGTCTCGCGCGCCAGCACCTGGCGGACGATCGACACGTACTCGCGCGTCCGCGCGAGAGGTTTCTCGAAGGGCTGGCCGTACCAGCCCTCGACCACCTTGGGACCTGACACTCCGAGCCCCAGCACGAAGCGGCCGCCTGTGAGGTGGTCAAGGGTGAGGGCGGCCATCGCCATGGCGGTCGGTGTGCGCGCGGACAGCTGGCACAGGGCCGTGCCCAGCCGCACCCGCGAGGTGCGCGACCCCCACCAGGCGAGCGGGGTCAGCGCGTCCGACCCGTACGCCTCTGCCGTCCACACCGAGTCAAAGCCGAGTCTCTCAGCCTCCTCGACCAGCTCGGCGGTACCGACGGGCGGCTGTGCTCCCCAGTAACCGAGCTGCAGCCCGAGCTTCAGGTTCTTCATCGAGGCTCCAGCGTGCCTTCTCCAAGACCTTCTCGGCGAATCGCGCAGATGCCTCTACCTTCTGCGCCGTCCTTTTCGACCATCCTGCTGCGCGGTCGCTCGGTAATGGGCCCGATTCAGGTCGGCTGGAGTCGGTCCCTCTGCGTCGCGAGAGCCTCGGTCACCGAAGCCGCGATCCCGGGTCCGTCCAAGCCGAGCCCAGCCAGGATCTGGTCGGGTTTGCCGTGAGGGATGTAGCTGCGTGGGACCCCGAGGACACGCACCGGGGGCAGGGTTTGCTCGCCGGAGCACAACCGGCGCATCGCGTCGACGAGGAACGTGCCGGCGCCACCAACGCGGATCCCGTCCTCCATCGTCAGCACCAGGCCGTGTCCAGTCGCGTCGGCGAGCATCGCGGGGTCGGGCGGGGAGACCACTCGCACGTCCCATACGGTGGCTTCGATGCCCTCGGGGGCGAGCTTGGCTGCGGCCTCCTCTGCGGCCTCGACGAGCTTTCCCACCGCCAGCAGGCACACCATGCCGTCCCCGTGCCGTACGAGCCGTGCCGAAAGGCCGCTTCCCACGCGGTCGGGGCCGACAGGCGGAGCCGGCGTCTTCGGGAACCGGATCACCGAGGGCCCGTCGAGGGACAGGGCCGTCTCGAGCATGACGCCGACCTCCTGCGAAGAAGAAGGGGCGAAGACGGTCATGTTCGGGATGGAGAGCGCCAGGGACATGTCCAGCAATCCGTGGTGGCTCGGGCCGTCGTCGCCGGTCATCCCCGCACGGTCGAGAACGAACACCACCGGCAGGCCGTGGAGGCCGACGTCGAGGTTGGCCTGGTCGAAGGCGCGCGAGAAGAAGGTGGAGTAGATCGCAACCACCGGGCGAAGCCCCGCCATCGCCATCCCCGCGGCCGCCGTGACCGCGTGCTGCTCGGCGATGCCGACGTCGAAGAAGCGCGCAGCGAAGTCGGCCTGGAAGGGCAGCAGCCCGGTGGGCCCTGGCATGGCGGCTGTGATGGCGACCAGCTCGGGTCGGCGCTTGGCCTCCTTCAGGACTGCCTTCGTGAAGGCTTCGGTGTACGAGACCGGCGCATTCATGTCCCCTTGGGCAATTCTGGTCGGCTGAATCTTGAAGTCGTGAAGGCGCTGCACCTCGTCGTCCTCCGCGGGCGCATATCCGCGTCCTTTCTGGGTGAGCACGTGCACGACGATCGGTCCGTGCCACTCGGCCGCGTTCGCGAACGCCCTCTCCATCCCCGAGATGTCGTGCCCGTCGATGGGCCCGGCGTATCTCACGCCGAGCGTCTCGAAGAACCGGTGGGGAGTGACTATCTCGCGCAGCGCGCTGGTGAGGCCGTGCATGCTCGAGTAGGCGAGACCGCCCAAACCTGTGATGTTCCGAAGCATCAGGCGCAGGCGTTCGCGCGCATGGACGTAAGAGGGATTGAGCCGAAGGTATGTCACTCCCGAGGAGAGCCTCGAGACGGTAGGAGCGTAGGAGCGGCCGTTGTCGTTCAGCACGATGATGACGGGGCACCGCGCGTGGCCCAGATTGTTCAGGGCTTCGTAGGCCATGCCTCCCGTGAGCGCCCCGTCACCGACGACGGCGACCACTCGCCGGTCGTTCTCGCCGCGCAGCCGGAACCCGGTGGCCATGCCGTGTGCATAGCTGAGGCTCGTCGACGCGTGGCAGTTCTCGACCCAGTCGTGCACGGATTCCTCGCGCGAGGGATATCCCGAAAGGCCTCCGGGCTGGCGCAGCGTGTCGAAGGCGGCCTGACGGCCTGTGAGTAGCTTGTGCGGGTACGCCTGGTGGCCGGTGTCCCAGATGATGGCGTCGCGCGGGGAGTCGAACACCCGGTGCAGTGCCAGGGTCAACTCCACCACGCCGAGGTCCGAACCGAGGTGTCCGCCGTTTACGGTCACGACGTCCACGATGCGCGCCCGGATCTCTGCTGCCAGCTGCGTGAGCTGGGTCTGAGACAGTGTCCGGAGGTCGGCGGGCTCGTGAATTTCGTCTAGGAACATGGGAATTCACCGAACATGGTGAGTGGTGGGTCCCCGGTGGGGCCTGGCCCACGCTACCTCGGACCCGCGACGGCCGGGGTGGCAGGTGCTGGGTGAGCCTTGGCACAGCCGGACTGGCGGCAAGATCTTCGTCGCGGCGTTCGTCCAGCCTTGCCCAGGCAGGCCAGCAGCAGGCCGGCTGGTCCGGGTCTCGCGACCGAACCCGCGACACACGAGCAGCGGACCTGGCGACGAGGCAGACTCTGGGCCGAGTTTGCCTGGCACCAGCCGGGTGGAGAGCGAAAGGGGCGCACACGCGATGCAGGCAAATGTGAAGGGCACGACGATGCCTGTTCTCGAGATGGTCCTCGAACCGGGCGAGGCCCTCGTCTCCACGCACGGTGACTTGTCGTGGATGACCGCCAACATGCAGATGTCGCAGAAGACCAACACCGGCGGCAGTGGCGGGCTGCTCGGCGGGTTGAAGCGGATTGCGGGTGGGGGTGGGTTCTTCCTGACGCGATATGAGCCGCAGGGCGGCCAGGGGATGGTCACCTTCGCTAGCAAGGTTCCGGGTCGCATCTTCCCCATCGAAGTTTCACCGGGACACGGGTACGTGGTCCACCGTCACGGCTGGTTGTGCGGGACACCGGGCATTACACCCTCGGTTTGCCTGCAACAGACCTTCCGTGGCGGGCTGTGGGGCGGCGAGGGCTTCGTACTTCAAAAGCTCGAAGGCGAGGGACAGGCATGGGTGGAGATGTCGGGGGAGATCGCCACCTATGACCTGGCACAGGGCCAGTCGCTTCTCGCGCACCCTGGACATGTCGGCATGTTCACCGACACCGTGAGCTTCAGCGTCGTTCGCCTCCCCGGAATCGCCAACCGCTTTTTCGGCGCCGACGGGCACCACGTCGTGACGCTCACCGGACCGGGGACGATCTGGCTCCAGAGCATGCCCTTGCCGGTGCTCGCCCACGCCCTGTCTGAGTACCTCGGTGGAGAGGACCGGCGTGAAGCGGTCGGCGGGGGGGTCGTGGGAGGTGTGCTCGGCAACGTGCTCGGACGCCAGGTCTGAGCCTTCTCCCGTCGTCTGGGTACTCCACCGGGTCTGCGCGCGCAGAGAAGCGCTCTTGAGGGATTGAAGAGATTTGTTGCGCTGCGCGCGCACTCCACTGCGTAGCGCATTCATTTGTAGCGGAGTTAGGCCAGAGTTGAGTTTCCGTTGGCAGAGCCATTAGAGCAGCAGCGGAGACTGGCATGAGCGGTGCACCGGCGCTCGCGCACGGGGAGGCGTCAGTCACGAGGAAGGCCGGCGAAACGACGCCGGGTGGCACGTACGAAGGGATCCGACGGGTGATGAGCAGCAAGGCGGACCGGCGCATGTTCAGGCGCCAGTCAACGGCCTCTACCGACGCCTCCGATGCCGGAGGTGCTCTCGTCGAACTCGGGGTGCTCGGACGTTCGGATGTGATCCGCGCGGCGGCGGCGGACGTGGGGGCCACCAGGGAGCGTGTACGCCAGCGTCGCTGGGGCGCGTTGGCGCTGGTGCTTCTGCCGCTCGCCGTCTGGCTCGTGCTGCGGGCCGTCGTGTGGCACCACGGCGCGATCGGCCTGCCGCATGTTCCTTCTTCTCTCGTGCCATACCTCCCTGCGCTAGGGCTGATCGTGCTACTAGGCGCGGCGGTCCTGCTCCCGCTAATCGGCGGCGGGATGTCGCCGCACGTCCTGTACCGGCCGAACGAGATCGACGTCCGGTTCTGCGACGTGAAGGGCGCGGGGATGGTCGTCGACGAAGCGGTGAAGACGCTCAATCTCTTCCTCGCCCACAAGACTTTTTCTGAGCGCATGGGTGGTTCCGCGCGCCGGGCGATCCTTTTCGAAGGTCCACCGGGCACGGGCAAGACGTACATGGCAAAGGCGATGGCCGCGGAGGGAGGCGTGCCGTTCCTCTTCGTGTCGTCCTCGGCGTTCCAGTCGATGTTCTACGGACAGACGAACCGCAAGATCCGCGCCTACTTCCGGGCTCTGCGCAAGTACGCGCGCCGCGAAGGGGGCGCCGTCGGTTTCATTGAAGAGATCGACGCCATTGGGGGGGCCCGGGGCGGGACGGGTCTCGGGCGCCACCACGACGGTGTTGCCGGGGTGGTCAACGAGCTGTTGATCCAGCTCCAGTCCTTCGACCAGCCCCCTGCCGTGACGCGCGTCGCGGGCGCTCTCATAGAGATACTGAACCGCTGGCTTCGGGCGGGGCACGAGTTGCGCAAGCCGGTCCCGGCGTCGGCCAACGTGCTCGTCATCGGTGCCACGAACCGTTCCGCCGACCTCGACCCCGCGCTCGTGCGCCCCGGGCGTTTCGACCGCTCGATCTACTTCGGGCTTCCGAGCCGCGGTGGACGGCGCGAGATCATCGACTACTACCTCGACAAAAAGGCCCACGAGGGCGAGCTCGACGACCCGGAGAGGCGCGACACGCTGGCCGCCCTCACGGCCGGATACTCACCGGTGATGATCGAGCACCTGCTCGACGAGGCTCTCGTGTGGGCATTGCGCCGGGGAGCCGAGCGTCTGTCCTGGGCCGACGTGAGCCAGGCGAAGATGACCGAGGAGATCGGCCTCGCGCAGCCGGTCGAGTACACCGAGGCGGAACGGCGCACCATCGCCGTGCACGAGTCCGGGCATGCGACGGTCGCCTGGCTGGCAGGCAGGGGCCGCAAGCTCGACGTCCTGTCTATCGTGAAGCGCAGAGACGCCCTCGGTCTGTTAGCCTACTCAGAAGAGGAAGAGCGCTTCACCAAGACCCGGTCGGAGATCTACGCGTTGGTCCAGATAGCCTTCGGCGGCATGGTCGCCGAGGAGCTGTTCTTCGGCGAGACGAGCTCCGGTGTCGCTGCGGACCTCCAGGCGGCTACAGACGCGACGTGCCAGATGGTGGGGAGCCTCGGAATGGGCAGCACCCTGATCTCGGCGGGGGCGCTGGAGGTGCCGGGTGGCGCCAACATCGTGTCGAAGGTCCTTTCGACCGACGCCGGCCGCGACGAGGTGGAGGACCTCTTGCGGTGCGCCAAGGCGGAGGCCGCCGAGATGATCGAGTCGAACCGTCATGTCGTCGAGGCGCTTCGCGACGCCCTGCTCGAGCGCGAGGAGCTCGTCGGGTCTGAGATCCTCGAGGTGATCGCTTCGGCCCGGCCACCGGCGGACGGCACCTCGCGCTCCACTTACCCTTCTGCCACGGCCCTGTCTGAGACGGCGCGACCCGCCGAGCAGAGCGGCCTGCGGGCGGTCAACTACGACGAAGCGGGGACTGCCTACAACGAAGGAGGAGACGAACCTTCGCCGGGAACCGACACCTAGGGTCAGCGCGCCTTTGTCAGGAACGCGTCGGTCTCCACCACCACACGGGTCACCCTGCCCGCGCCGACAAGGCCTGCAGAGTCCGTAACCGACACCGTGAACACCAGACGCCGCCCTTCCACTCGCTCGAGCACTGCGTCGGCAGTCACCTTCGAGCCGACACGAACCGGGGCCAGATGATCGAACTGCAGTCGCAACTGGACGGAGGTGTGGCCCTCGGGCAGTGCTTTCGCCACAGCAAGGCAGCTGGCCTCCTCGCAGAGCGCAATGAGCCGTGGTGTGCCGAGCACGTCCACCGCGCCTGAGCGCAAGGCGATGGCAGTGTCGCCGTCGCACACCACCATCGAGGCGCGTGCGCTCAGCCCAGGTTCCAACAACACTTCGGTACCATGCGAAATCGCTGAACCCGGCACTCGGTCGTTTGGGAGTGACACAGCCCGCCTCCGCGATGAGGCCCGCTGTCGCACTTGTCGGTCCACCGCGAGCCAACTCTAATCGAGACCCGGGTCTTGTGGCAGCCCGGGCGTGAACTGCGAACCGCAACCCCAGGAAGGGAGGACGCTGTGACCGACACCGTCTCTTCGGGGCCGTTTCTCTTGCAGGCCTCGGTCGTAGAGCGTGTGCTCGGTGTTGCATTGGGGCACGGAGCCGACTTCGCAGAGGTGTTTGCCGAGGACCGCAGGGGCACCTCGGCAACCTTGGACGACGGCAGGATCGAGGAGCTGTCCTCGGGCCGTGACCGCGGTGCCGGGGTGCAGGTGGTCGTCGGCGATACGACGGGGTATGCGCACACCGCCGAGCTCTCCGAGGCGGGCTTGGTGGCAGCGGCCGAGGCGGCAGCGGCAGTGGCGCACCGCGGAGGCGGCGGGCGCACGGTTGTCCTCGAACCTTCCGACGTACGCCGACAATCTGAGGTGGCGGTTCTACCCGAGTCGGTGGGAAAAGCTCGCAAGGNNGCTCGCAAGATCGAACTGCTCTTGCGAGCGAACGAGGCGGCACGCTCGTCGGGTTCTGCGATCTCCCAGGTGTCCGCCGCCTACGGGGACAGCCGCCGACGGATCTTCGTGGCCAACAGCGACGGGTTGCTCGTTGCCGACGACCAGGTTCGTTCGCGCTTCGTGGTGTCGTGCGTGGCGGTGGGTGACACTGGCATGCAGAGCGGTTTCGAGTCGGCAGCCTTCACGGTGGGATTCGAGCTGTTCGATGTCGTCGACGTGGAGGACATCGCGACAACCGCCGCGCGCAGAGCGCTCGTGAAGCTCTCTGCTCGGCCGGCTCCGAGCGGGGAAGTGCCGCTCGTGCTCGCCCGAGGCGGCGGTGGGATCCTCTTCCACGAGGCGTGCGGTCACGGGCTCGAGGCGGACCACATCGAGA
>PLIG01000018.1:0-176 GCA_003139255.1 Acidimicrobiaceae bacterium
TGACGCAAGGCCGCTGGCATCGCTCGCTTGGCATTGAAGATGCTGTGGGTTTCGTCGTCACGTGAATCGATCCGCTTGCAGGCAATGCCGTAGTGCTCGGGTGCGTCCCACGCCACCAGGGTTTCCCAAATGTGGTAGTTCGTGAAGTAGCGGTGTTGGTTGTAGGGCGGATCGAG
>PLIG01000018.1:226-10345 GCA_003139255.1 Acidimicrobiaceae bacterium
GAAGAATCGGGTAGAGGTCGGAACCCTTGTAGTCGGCCTCGATAACGTCACGAATCGCATCGACGCGCTCACCATTGAAGGGCTGGAAGTACCTTGAGGCCACACAGAACGTTTCGGTGAAGTATCCCGGTGTTCCAGGCAGGCTTGATAGGTGACCTAGGGCTTCCTTCAGGGCTTTGTAGTCGACTTCCCGAGCGTCGATCGCGATATAGCACTGGGCGAAGACCTCCGAGTAGCGAGCCGTATCGACGGCTGTCGTGACCAGGCCTCGGGTCTTGAGTTCTTGGGCCACTCGGGTCGTCCCGGTGAACAGGTCCAGAGCGGTAGACGCTCCGGCCACGGAGGCCGCCAGTTCCCCCAGGACCGGGACGAGGCGGCGCTTCGAACCGATGTACTTGATCATGTCGGCGACAGTACCAGGAGGGTATCCCAGGGTGGCCGATCAGGGCTGGCCAGGGCCGTGCCTCCCGATGGCCAGTCCGGCCTTGCGAATGCCCGGATCCGTCTCGGGGCCCGTAGTTAGCACCGCCTCGGCGATCCGCAGGGCAGCCTGAGGAACATGCTCGTGCTCCCAGACCCGGATCGGTGTCCACTCTTGCTGTTCGGAGTCTGTCGTCGGTGTCCCCATCTCGCTCTCGGTTCGGCTCGATCTTCTCGGGCCAGTAGCGGCGCCGAAGCGGACGGGCTTGTCAAAGAGATCGAGCGGGGCGACAGTCGCCGCCTTCCCGCAGCACCCTTCTTGAGCTCGATTGCCGGGGTGCCTTCAGCACACCCGACGGTGTGCCGATGCTAGTAGCGGTGAAGAATCGACCAGGGGAACGTGCCCGACAGGAACTGAGGCGTGCCTGGATGCATGCTGCCCGCAAGAACCTATCCATGCTCTTGGTTGCTGGCCTCATGAGCATCGCGGTCGTGGTGTTTCTCTTGTTGCTGCCCACGCCTCTGTGGATGCGGACCTTCGAAATCGGGATCTTTGTGACTGCGATGGTCGGAGCCATCGCATGGATCCTCCATCTGACGACGGGTACTCACAATCGGTATCTCGGCAAGATTGGCGAGGAGTCGACCGAGGAGGCCGTCCTAGGCCGGCGTCGGCGCTGGAATGGCTGGCGAGTCGTCAACGGCCTCTACTTTCGTGGCCACGGAGACGTGGATCACGTCTTAGTCGGGCCCGGCGGGATCTTCGCTCTTGAATCCAAGTGGACATCGGTTCCCTGGCGAGTTGAACAGGGCGGGATCATCGGACCAGAGGAGCGCGACCCGCTATTGCAGGCCCGTGATGGTGCACACAAGATCGAGAGCTTGCTTCGGTATGGTCCGGAGCGTTTCGACGTGGTCGTCCATCCGGTCGTAATGCTCTGGGGTCCCGGGGCGCCGAGTCTCGCCCAGGGGTGGGTCGAGGTAGACGGTGTGCTGATCGCCGAAGGCCGTTGCCGGAGGAAGTGGATACGACAACTCAACCGCTCTGCACTTGAGCGACCCTTGGTGGAATCCGTCACGAGGACGCTAGAGGCGCAACTCAACCGTCAGGTTGAACGACCCAAGGTCACGGCCACGCCGCAGGTGCTGCAACACGATTCCGACGCGCCCGCGCATTGACGCATCAACCACACTTGAGATCGCTAGCCTGACTGCTCCGGCCGGGAGTGTCGCCACCGGTTCCCGCCAACCGTTGCTGGCGCCTCCCGGCCGAACTCTCAACTGCCAGCGAGAGTCAGGAAGCCAGCCAGCACGACGGCACCTAACCGGCATTATGTGCAGATCCTTACGTTGCCGATACAACCGCTATTAGGATGCTGTTCAGACCGTGATCGGGATGCCGACGATAATGACGCTCGGCGTGGCAGCAGAAGATGAAATCGATGACTTCGAGGCGACTGTCGCACCAATCACAAATCGACCGTTCTTCTGCATATTGCTATTAAGTCCGGAGAAGCTCGGGTTCTGAGCAGCAGTCGAAGTCACGCCTGTCGGAGTCCAGGTGAGTGTCGAGCCGTCGTCGAAGGTCGTGACTACCTGGACCGTGATCGTCTCGCTACCGTTGGCTCCTGTGGCTGTCCAGATCATCCCGATTACGTGTAGTCCGGTCACTCCAGCGGGGAGCGCGACGGTGACGGGCGTGCCGAAGGTGTTGGCAGTTGCGGACGGGTTCGCGGTAGTACTGATCGAGGCCAACGCCTGAGGCCCGCCGATAGTGGACTGCACAACGCCCGCGTAACTGATTCCACGCGCATAGCCCGGTACGCCGGAGCCGTAGAGGACGGCTTCGTTGTAGGGGCTACTGCCCGCTGTGGCGACGGAACCCGCATCAATGTCGAGTCCAACGATCTTCGTGAAGGCATTAGGCACGTCGATGATGTTGGTGAACGCTGGGCCGGAAGGGGCCAGGACGTGGCCCCCGATGATGCTCACGGAGTCGGCGGTGCTCTGCTCGTTGATCATCGGGACGGTGCCCGTTCCAGCATTGGTGTAGAGACACCCGCTGAGCACGACTTGGCCGGAGGACGCGAGATGCTGGATGAGCGCGGTTCCGGGGGTCGAGTCGAAGTAGCTGCCGACGTGGGTTTGTTTGGATCCAAGGACGGCAGCGCTTCCCACGGTTCCGGCGTTATTCACGAAGTGACAGTTGGCGAACTGACCACCTCCGCAGGTGAGTTTTGCAGGCGCGTTCGTCGTATGGAAGTCAGACGCCTTGAGGTCGGAGCCAAGCAATAGCGCCGACCATAGGCTGTTGGTCTGAGCCTTCGTCCTGACGTTGTGGATGGTGCAGGTATCTGACCCACTGGTGCTGCTAATGGGGGCAGTCGCGCCACCCGTGCATTGGACGTTCTGAACCGTGCCGTAGTTCCCGTTGAACTCGACCCCGTAAAGTGCGGCGGCGCTTGTTCCCAGGAAGGTGTAACAGTCCTGCAACGTCGCATTGACGCTCAACTGGACGACAGCTGTTGCCGATGTCGAGTTGTACATCGTGAAGCCAGTGCCCAACTCCGACGACGGGTTCCAACCCTCGCCTTCCAGTGTCACTCCCGCCGGTATGACCAGCATCTGCGACAGTAGGTACAGCCCAGTGGGCACGTGAACCTTACCGCCTGTGGTCGCCATCGCGGTGAGCGCAGCCTGGATGGTCGCGTAGGCGTCAACAGCACCGCCAGGCGTCAGCCCCGTCACCACATTGACATAGGAACCGCTCCCGGAGATGGGCGCATAAGTGCCATTGAATGCCGTTGCCCACGTCTGAGCCGTCGTATCTATGGTGATGCCCGCTGTGGGGGTGTCAAGGGCCCATTGAGTATTGGCGTAAACGGTTCCTTTCATCACCAGGACGGTGCGTCCTTTGATGACTGTTCCTGTGGCGAACTCCGTCGGGCGAGTCCATGCTCCAGAAGAAGGCACGGACCACATGCCGTTCTGCGAGGCGGTGGATTGTGCGGTCAGGAGAACGAGGTCGCCATTCGCGAGGGTGTAGCCGTCAACCGTGGTGGTCGAGGTGCTCAGCGATGAGACGTTGGAGTTGGAGACTGCAGCTGCGGGCGTGAGGACCGGCACGCGGAGGTTGGCTCGGGTGCTGCCAGCGTCGGCAAAATCTGAACCATTGTTGGCCGTGAGAGCAAGGCCAGTGGTGGGATGGATATGCCCAGCATCAGCGGCCTTGCCAACAGCTCCGGCGGCCTGCGTGCCCAATGGGGCGATGTCGGTGCCGGTGGTGTCGAGGGTGACACCGGCGGCCGGAGTGGACCAGGTCGTGGCGCTAGCGCTGGTGGCGGTGAGGACTTGGTTGGCCACTGGGGCGCCTGAGGGCAGAGTGACACCGTTAACCTTGGCAACGCCGGGACTGGTGGCCGTCCCCGCTAAGTCGCCGGAGAGTTGGACCAGACCGGGAGCACTGGTCGTGGCGTTGCTGGCGGTGGGAGCCGCTTGGTTGACCCACTTACCCGAAGAGCTGTTATAGGTCAGGACCTGAGTATTGGTGGGACCAGTCAGGCTGACATCGGTATCCCCGGCCAAGGTGGTGGAGCCTGGGGCAGGCGCTGTCCAGGTCGCATTCCCGCTGCTATCACTTGTTAGGACTTTGCCGCTGGCGGGTGTCCCGCCGCTGACTTGGAGATTGGCGGTCGTGAGACTAGTGGCAGTGGTGGTGGTACCACTGAGACTGGGGGTGGTCAGACTGGTCGAGAAGGTCTTGGCACCGGCCACCGTCTGGGTGGTGGAGAGATCAACAAAGTTCTGGGTGGTAGAGCCGGTACCGCCTTGGTTTACGGGCAGGGCACTGGAGAGATGGGTAGAAGTGACTTGAGGTGCAGCGGCGGTACCGGCTCCGATATCCCCAGCTAGCTGAACGATGCCCTTACTGGATGTCGTGGCATCGGAGACGGTGGTGCTGGAGACCGTTGCAGCCACCCATTGGTTGGTGCCGCTGTTGTAGGAGAGGACTTGGTTGTTAGAGGCTCCGGCCGCCCCGCTGGTATCGGCCAGACCGGCCAGGTGCGTGGTGGTGGGGAGGGCGCCCACTTGAGCAGCGGTGTAGTCACCGGATTGTGCCGTGATGGTGCCGGTACGGCCGAAGATAGAGGCAACAGGGGCAGACGGTGGTGTCTGGTTGGTCCACTTACCGCCGGAGGCACTGTAGATGAGGGCCTGGCCGTCACTGGGGCTGGTGATCGTGACATCGGTGCTGCCGGCCAGACTGAGGGCATTGGCCGGAAGGAGAGCTACGGGCACCTGAGTGGAGCTGTTGAGCCCGGCGTAGCCGTTCGGTTGGTTCTTGTTGGCGGTCATCTCAGCCCCGGTGCCAGAGACAGAGGCTGGGGTCAGGGTTCCATCGGCGTTATGGGAGACATCGAGGAAGGTATTGAGGATATCGCCCCAAGTATCATCATCACCGCCGGGGATTGGCAGGCGAGGCATCTAAGTCTGGTCCTTGCTTGCCTTAGCGTCAGTGTCGATGGTCTGCGTGGTTGAACTGGGTTCATCACGGAAACCCTTGCGGACTTCACGAACGCTGTCAGCGATCCCCTTACTTAACTGTGGCAGCTTCTTCGCTCCAAATAAGACCAAAACTATTATTAGTACTACGACTAACTCTTCAACCTTGCCAAACATTGTTGCCCCACTCATACATTACTTATGCTTATAATATCACAAGCACAATGTCATACAAGTCTTTAGTCGTCCACATGCTTCGCGATCCATAGGGGTTGGCATTGCCATGATTGCAGCCATAGGAGTGCTGCCAAACGGTTTCGTCCTTGCCGGCATCTATAGCTCCAGTTCCTACGACCAGTCGGTCTATGGCGGTATCGCGACGTCCGCCCTGTCCAGCATTCAGCTTGGTCCGATAACCCTGCCTGACACCGGATCGACCTGGCTCTTACTCGGCGGTACCGGTCTCTTCGCATCGGGTACAGGGCTGTTTGTATGGCTTCGCCAAAGGCGGCGACAATCGCAGCAGAATATCGGGTAACTAGGGTTCCAGTCGCCCGACGTGAGAGTCAGCTACGTCAGGCGCAAGACCTTTGGGGGCCTTCGCGCTGGGCCGTGAGATGGCGTCTGTCCGCTGACCCACCGGCATGGAGTAAGTGCATGTCAGCCATTCCAATCGGCAACTCCCGGGACAAGTAGGCCAATGGCCATCACCATTTCCAAGCAATACCGTAGAAGTGTCTAATCCGTAGCGCCCGAAATGATTTTGCAACGTGGTCATACGGTGGGTTGAGGAGCCGCGGATCATCGGCAGTCGTTGGCACTTCCAACTGAGGTGATCCCGCGAGAGGTGGTGGAATGGCGCCGAGGGTCCAGACCTTCTCGGGCGGGGTCTCAAAGTCGACGAGATAGTCCACCGAGGCAACCCCGAGCTGCCCGATGGTGATCAGGCGTGGCTTGTCGGGGGCCATGTGCGGATCCGTCGGCTTCAACTGGTAAGAGAAGTGAGTTCTCGATCCGGCTGCACCCTCATGCAGGCGAAAATGAAGCTCGATGGTGCGGTTCTCGAGCAGGTTGCGCTCCAGGACCTCACAGTTCGTCCAGTTGACCAGTTCAAAGCCACCCAGATTCTCGGAAGCCGTGTGATTGATGAAGAAGTCCTCTCCGTCACGCTGGGAGATGACTTCGTAGCGATAGTTGGTGGAGGCGAGCACTCGCTCCTCGTTGTAGGTGTAGTGATAGGCGACGTTCTCGACTAGCCAGCCGGGAATCTGCTCTTCGGTCGAAACCAGCTGAGCTGCGATGATCGCAAGCAGTACCGGCTCGTGGATTTCCCGAAAGCCCTTGTCGCCCCCGAGCGTGGCCAGGTCCAGTCCCAGAGCCTTCGCCGCCAGTGCGCGCCGAACTGGTGCAGACGACTCATCCGTCTGACCAAGCTCGGTGATGCCAAGAAGCTGGCTCATCACATGCTGAATATCAGCAGCATCAAGGGTGATAGGCGAAAGCCCTCGAAGGCGCAGCGTCTGGCCGTCTAGGTTCCGGATCGCCTCGGCGATGACCGCAACGATTGCCCGGGCGCTCCGAGTTGACCCCGCGTCTGGCGGCAGTACCGTCCGGACGGCAGGTAGGGCGGACAGCGCTCGGAAGGTCCCAACGTGACGCGCAGACAGCGGGTGAGCCACCAATCGCTTCAGTTCGGCCACGACGCTGCCTAAATCCCGTACACCTCCGGCCTCAGGACGGTCCGACTGGCGCTCCACTTCGTCGTCGGGGTGTGAACTCATCGCCTCTCTCCGCTTCGTGCTACGAGGAAGACGCAGTCTCCCATCAGGTTGCGGATGGGTCCGGATGTGCGTCAATCCGTGACGAGCGAACGCACCGGTGGCTACCAAAAGTGCAGCCAAAACTGTCACAAAGCACCAGGAGCCGATTGTTACAACTGCGGTGGGACAGGTGATCGCCGGTCCCAGAACCCGAACAGTTGAACGAGCCGGAGGAACCGACAAATGGATTCAAAGACCAACGAAACACCCCTGAGTCAGCATCGATGCAGGGGCAGATGTCGCAAGTGCCGAATGAAGGTCACGGGGTGTCGACGTGTCAGGCGTTGTCTCTGCGGAGGGGCGGTGAACTACCGATGAGTGGGATCGTTCCCTACGAAGGTCCTCGTCGACTACCAAGGCATTTGAGCCAGCAGCTGGCCTATAGCGAACGTAAGGCACTCGCTCACGCCACCGAGATCAGAGCGATCGAGTTCGTGGCTCGGGTTGGCCTTCAATCCGTCGCCGAGCTGAGCGAACTCGAAGGTCGGCTCATAGCCCAGACGCCACTTGCTGAGCCGAGGCTGAAGGTCATCGCTGACACGGCAGCTGGGGCGATCGCCTCTGAGATCGTGCGGATGGTGCAGTAATGGCGACTTTTCAAACGATCCTCATGGTCATAGGTGCCATCACCCTCGTCGGTGGAGTAGCCGTTCTGGCCTGCGTCATCGATCAGGAAGTGCGCCGGTACCGAGAGCGCAAGCAGACGGCCCGCCGGGCCATCAAGGCCGAATGGCACATCCACCAGATCGGTGGAGATGCCCGGGCCCGAATGTGGGACGAAGTCACCCGCCACCGCGGGGACGATGGCGGGTGACTATGAGGCTTGAACACCGCATCACCCAGGCCATCACCGTCATCGTTGTCGTGTGCGTCGGGGTGCGGCTGGCCGCGTGGCTCATCGCTCCGCTCCTGCCAGCCCTCGTCGTGCTCTTCGTCATCGCCGCGATTCTGGCTGTCGTGACCAAGGGCCGATAGCGAATGGCTGGCACATATCCCAGGACTTCGTATTTCGAACGTCGTCATTTCTGGAAGTTCGCCTATGGGACGGGATGTGTGTCCGCGGTACAACGACAACAGGGGCATCGTCGATCTCGCAGTTGTTCCCGGCCGTCATACGAATCAGGACAGGTGTCCGCGAGAGCAAGAAAGGGGGAGCACAGATGAAGCGACGAAACCACATCGAGATCGTGCCGGTATGGCGTGAGCACATCGACCATCGCCTCTACGTGCTCGCCCTTCTTGCCTTTGTCGAACAGCTGGCCGCCGAGACCGCAGCGGCTGGGCCGACGCCTATCCCCGGCGACGATGCGGGTAGCGACCCAAAGGGCGCCGCCAGTGATTAGTCCAGAGACCGCACTGACCATTTTCGGGATCGCTGGGCTGGCTCCCTCGGCGGCGATCATTGCGATGCGGAGCCAGGAGGCAGTCCGGTGGTCCGTTGGCCTTGAGCCCTACCGGCTCCGGGTCTCAGGCGATCTGGCAATCAGCGAGATAGAGCAGTTCTTGGCCGGACTGTCGGGCATTCGAGCCTCGGGCTGGGGACGCCTAACGGAGGCGCGGGCCGTCTGTATGGAGATCATGGCCACGGAAACTGGCATCATCCATCGGCTCCTGATCGACCCACGGCAACGCGACGTCGTCATCTCCCACCTGCGAGGCGCCCTGTCTGGCGTCGCTGCGATCCCCGATGACACCTATGGCACTCCGGTTCCGACCTTGGCGGGGGAACTGGTCACCTCATCGTCTAATCACCAGCTCAAGATCGATACGGCTGCCGGGACGAGCAACGCCATCCTGGCTTCGCTCCAACCTCTCACTCCGGGCGAGATGATGGTGATTCAGCTGATCATCACCCCTCAGGGATCCCGTAGCGCGGAAGAGCCGTCTCTGCGGTGGCTCGGAGCCAAAGAGCCCGCTAGAGCTCCAGTACCCAAATCGGTACGCGACAAGCATTCACGCCCGCTCTTCTTGGTCAGCATCCGATTGGGAGTGGCCAGCGGATCCAAGCCTCGTGACCGACAGTTGCTGGGTCGCTTGACGGGGGCCTTCCACGCGGCGGCCTCGCCCGAGGCGACCTTACGTCNNCCCTGCCAATAGGCGGGGTTAATCTCCCCGGTCTCCAACTGGGTGGCTGTCGCCCGCTCGCCCCCGATGCTTCGATCGCCCGTACGGGCCGGGTGGTGGCCGATTCCTCCTACCCGGGCTTGGCAACGCGACCTCTCGCCATATCGGTCGCAGACAGCCTCCAACACCTCCATCTCATAGGTCCCACGGGAGCTGGCAAGTCGACCCTGATTCAAAATTTGGTTATCCAAGACGTCGAGGCAGGTCGGGGTGTCATNNCGACGAGCGGCCGGTGGGCGTCAATCTCTTGGCCGGTGGCGCCGAGGCTCCCGAACTCGTGGCCGAGCAGGTCCTCGGCACCTTCCACCGCCTCTATGCCTCCAGTTGGGGCCCGCGCACCGACGACATCCTCCGTGCAGCCCTCCTGACGCTCGTCGGGGTCCCGGGGATGACCTTGGCGGAAGTTCCGCTTCTACTGACCTCAGCGGCCTTCAGGCGTGACATCGTCGGTCGGATCGACGATCCCATAGGTCTGGGGCCATTCTGGGCCGGCTTTGAGGCTCTGTCCGAGGCCGAACGTGCGCAGCAGACGGGTCCTGCCCTGAACAAGCTCAGGAGCGTCCTCGTTCGTCCGCGGCTGCGCAACGTCCTTGGCCAATCACAACCGCTGCTCGACTTCGATGAGGTCCTCTCCGAGGGGCGGATCCTGCTGGTTCCACTTAGCAAGGGACTCCTGGGCGAAGACGCCGCCGCTCTCTTGGGGAGCCTCCTGATCGCCCGCCTCTGGCAGGCCGTCCAGCGCCGAGCCCGCATGCCCAAAGAATCCCGCCGACCAGTCTTCCTGTTCGTCGACGAGTTTCAAGACTACGTCGCGTTGCCAACCCCGATTCCCGACCTCTTGGCTCAGGCGCGGGCTCTTGGGCTCGGACTCACATTGGCGCATCAGAACCTTGGCCAGCTCACGCCTGAGGTCAGGGAGGCGGTTCTGGCGAATGCCCGCTCTCGGGTCATCTTCCAACCCTCGGCTTCGGACGCCCGTCGGTTGGCGCAGGAAGTCGCTCCCTACCTTGGCGCCAAGGACCTCCAGGGCCTCGGTGCCCATGAGGTCGTCGTCACCTTGTCGGTCGGCTCCCGGGTGGCCCCACCCGCGACCGGTATTACTCGGATGGCACCNNATGCGCCGTCGCCACGAACGTCCGGCGGGCGACGGTCCCATCGGGCGCCAACGGAGGTCACCACGATGAGGGGCACCATGCCATGTTCGATCGCTAGGCCGGTCGGGTCGAGTGCGGGATCGCGTCCGTCCTGGTGG
>PLIG01000018.1:10427-10602 GCA_003139255.1 Acidimicrobiaceae bacterium
TGGGTCTTGCCAACCGTCGGCTTGTCGTCCGTCTCGACCGTGTCATCGGGGGCGTCAAGGCAGGATCGTCCGGCTACCTCTACGTCCTATCTGAGATCGGCCAGCGAGTCCTCAACGAATCCCATGATGGGCCTCGTCGTCGCCCGACCACTCCGGGAGTCAGCTTCATCCGACA
>PLIG01000074.1:0-320 GCA_003139255.1 Acidimicrobiaceae bacterium
CCGAAGATCTCCTCGCGCGCGATGGTCATCTCGGGCGTGACCCGGGAGAAGACGGTCGGTTCCACGAAGTAGCCGACGGTGTGGCTGGTCTCGAGGCCGCCGGTGACCAAGAGCGCGCCTTCGTCCAGGCCCTTTTCGATGTAGCCCCGCACAAGGGCGCGCTGCGCGTCGCTGACAAGCGGGCCGAGCACTGTGGCCGGGGCAGTTGGGTCACCGGTCTTGAAGCTCTTGGCCGCCCTCTCGGCGATCTGTTCTGCTTCCTCGAGCCGATCGGCGGGCACGAGCAGGCGCGTGAGGGCGCTGCAGGTCTGGCCCGAGTT
>PLIG01000074.1:348-11125 GCA_003139255.1 Acidimicrobiaceae bacterium
ATTGAAGACGCCTGGCGGCAGACCGATCTCGTGGAAGACCTCCGCCAACGCCCAGGTGGTGAGCGGTGTGACGACCGGTGGCTTTAGCACGACGGTGCACCCTGCCGCGAGCGCGGCCGCGACCTTGAGAACCGCCTGGTGCAGGGGGAAGTTCCAAGGGGTGATACAGCCGACAACCCCGGCCGGCTCGCGGACGATGAGCGAGTTGCCTACCTCGGGTCCCTCGAAAGCAAAGGTCCGGGCCAGCTCGGCGAAGTTGGCGAAGTTGAAGATGGGGAGCCCAATCTGGACGTCCTTGGCGAACCCCAACGGCGTTCCCACGTCCTGGGACAACAACAAGGCGAGCTCCTCGTGGCGGGCGGCAAGGGCCTGCGAGGTCTTCTGCAGGTACCCGGCCCGCTCGGCACCGCTGAGTGCTGCCCAGGCTGGCAGCGCGGCACCCGCGGCTTGCACAGCACGGTCGACGTCTCCGGCAGTTCCCTCTGCGATCGTTGCGATGACCTGCTCGGTGGTCGGGTTGATCACTTCGGCGCGGCCGGGCCCCTCAGAAGCAACCCACTTGCCACCGATGTAGAGGGGGGTGCGGTCAAGGGGTTCCCTGTTGCCCGTCGCCTGATCAGCTGTCGCCGTCGTCATCTTCGTCTCCTCCCGGCGCGCGGCACTGGCTGGCGCGCTCCCCGTTCGTGTCGTCACCTGCTCAGTCGGGCGTCGTCCGCGCACTCCGTGACCGCAGTGGCACAAGTGGCGCAAGGCGCCCTGAGATCAGGATGCATGATGGACTGGAGACAGTCAACTGATAACAAGTTCGTCGGCCGCTCCTGCCGGGCAGAAGCAAGGCGCGCGCCACCGCAGGGGCGGAATACCTCCCGGCCGTGAAAGGAACTGGCGTAGCCGGCGCTCCTCTTCGAGCAGCTCTGGCCTACGTGCCGGGGCNNCCGGGCGCCGCTTTTCGACGCAACCGGCGCGAGGCAGGGGGCGCCAGTCCGGCCTGCAATCAACGACTGGCGTGCGCGACCTCAGCCGGGTGCTCGGAGTCGTCCGGCAGCTGGTCCAGGAGAATTCGCCGAAACGAGCCCTCGACGTGCAAGCCGATGAACTTGCGGCACGGGGACTTCTTGCGCTCCCGGAGCAGCTCGAGTAGACGCATGTGCTCTCGCTCCCAGGTCTCGTTGTAGTCGGGGCGCAGCATCATGCGCGTCGTCATGAAGTAGTGGACCTGCGAGCGCAGCACCGTCCAGGCCCTGTAGAGCGGGTCGTTGTGCGCGGCGACGTAAATCGAGTCGTGGAACCGGATGTCGAAATCGGCCGCGGCAGCCGGCGTCCGCGTGCTGTCCTCGGAACGGACGAACTCCTCGACGACGGCATTCGCGCGATCGAAGTCCGCCTCTGTGGCATTGGCGCAGGCGTACTCGCCCGCGAGCTCCTCGAGAGCCCGACGGAGGCGGTACAGCTTCTCCCGGTCGTCGCGGGAGAGAACTACAACTCGAGCTCCGCGGTGCCGCTCGAGAACTACAAGTCCCTCCTGCTCCAGCCGCACCAGTGCCTCTCGCACAGGCCCGCGGCTGACGCGCATCTGGCTTGCGAGCTCGTTCTCACGCAGGCGTTGGCCGGCCTCGATGCCGCCGGAGACGATCACGGCGCGCAACTCGTCGAGCACGTTGTCGGAAAGCACACGCCGGGGCGCCTGACCGAGTGCGGGGAGCCAGTCGGACATGACATATTGTAAACCGTCAACGGAATGCAACTCAAGTACACGCGTGGAAGGGTGGGCTTGTGCACATCGACCTTGAAGGACGAGTCGCCATCGTGACCGGTGCCGGTCGCGGAATCGGGCGGGAGCTGGTGCTCCGATTGGTGAGCGAGGGCGTCACGACAGCCGCCTTGGACGTAAACGAGCAGGATTTGCAGTCGCTCGGCAAGGAGCTGGAAGGCGCCGGCGCGGCCGCAACTCAATACGTCTGTGACGTTACTGATCTGGCACGGATCGAAGAAGTCGTCGCAGACGTTGTCAGCCNNCATTCTCATCAACAATGCCGGCGTGATCGGTCCCGGCACTCTCGACACGATGCCCGAGGAGCGGTGGAGATCCTGTTTCGCTGTCAACGTCACCGGCACGTTTCTCATGTGCAAGGCGGTGATCCCTGTGATGAAGCGACAGCATTCCGGTCGCATAATCAACGCCTCGTCCTTTGCCGCGATCATCCCGTCTGTGGGTCATGCAGCATACGCGTCCTCAAAGGCAGCCGTCGTCCAATTGTCACGTGCACTCGCTGGCGAGCTTGGACCCTGGGATATAACAGTCAACGCCTACGCGCCGGGCATGGTCCCCACTGAGATGAACCATTTCGCCGAGCTTCCCCAGGACGAGCAGGGTCGGCTCATGGAGACCTTGACCCTGCGCCGCTGGGGCTCGAAGGAAGATATCGGGCACCTAGTCTGCTTCCTGGCGTCCGACCAGGCGGCGTACATAACGGGTACACTCATCGATGTAAGTGGCGGCAAATTGGCTACGCAAATACCGGATGTTGCCTACAGGCTAGCGGCAGCGGAGGCACGGCAGTAGCGAGGGGCCTAACTACCGTTTGCCGGGGCAATGCGACGGTCCGGGTCCTGCCCGGACCGTCGCACGCGGTTCTTGCTCGCTCGCCCGGGATGGGCCGCCATCCCCGCTTGTCGCTCAGAGAGCCCGCTCAGGCGCCGTAGGTGAGGACCGGCAGTCCGCGCACGCCGACGGGTACGGAGAATACGGCTCCCGCCATCGGCTGCTCTTTTTCGGAGAGGTTCTCCCGCGACGTAGTTATGAAGAGGGTATCGAGGTTGGCGCCGCCGAAGGTGCACGACGTCACCTGGGTGGCGCCAACCTCGACGATGTCTTCGAGGACGCCCTCCGAGTTGTAGTGGTGCACCGCGGAGCCCGCGTAGAGCGCCACCCACACTCCGTCCTGGTCGTCCACCCATAGACCATCCGGGTAGCCGCGGCCTTCTTCCACCGTCACGAATGGGCGACGATCGAAGAGGCGCCCGCGGTCCGCGTCGAATACGTCGATGCGCCGCGTCGGCGTGTCGACGTAGTACATGCGCGTTCCATCGGACGTGAATCCCAGGCCGTTCGAGATCCGGACGTCACCGAACAGGCGCTCGACCGTGCCGGCGGCGTCCATCCGAAACACCTCAGCCGCCATCGGCCCGTCGTTGGACACCATCGATCCGCAGATGATCCCACCGGTCGGATCACAGCCGCCCTCGTTGAAGCGACGCTCGGGATCGGACCAGAGCGGCGGCGTCGACCACTGCCTGACACCATCGTCCCAAAGGGACAGCTCGCGCTCTGTCGCCACCACGAACCCGCCCGCTGTCCGGGGCCGCACGACCGCGGCGATAGGAGAACCGACATGGAGGCGGCTGACGCGGCCCGTCTCGAGCTCGAGCGAGAGGATGTCGCCGGCGTACATGTCGACCCACTTGAGCCCCCCCCATCCGGAGTACCAGACCGCCCCTTCACCGTGGTGCGCGAGAGGTTCGGTGAGCTGATCTGCCTTGCTCATGGTTCGCCGCCTCCTAAAGGACCTGCTTTGCCGGGCGCAGGCACGGTCTCCGGCTGCCGAAGCAGGAAAGGCTCAACGCTGCGTAGCATCACCGCCTGCATGCCCAGTTCCGGTGTGAACGAGCGCAGCGTGATGTTTCCAGGTTCATCTGCCGTCGTGCGGACCCATACCGCGGCCACGCCGCCGGTGTTCTCGAGGTCGAAGGGATTATCCCCGATGAGCGATCCAGGTCCGGCGAGTGTCAGTCTCACCACGGCATGAGAGCTGCCGCGGGCCTCGCCAAACCGATCGACCACCATGATGACCACCCGTGTGGCGTCGACTCCGTCGGCCGCCAGGGTGACATCGTCGGGCACGAGCGCGAGCGAGTCACCTGTCCGGTCGCCTGAGAAGCGGCGCGTGGCCACGAGGTTCTCCCCGAGATAGCCGTCGATGCGCAGGTCCGTGGACGCGTGGCTCCCGAGCGTCAGGTCAACAAAGAAAGGTGGATATGCCAAATTGGGAAATCGCGCCCGGTCCCCATGGGCGAGTGCGACCCGATCCTCGCCGAGGAAGACCTCGATACGATCGCAATTGGAACAGATGAGGGCGTGCTCGCCCGGTCCCCAGCTCCTGTCCTCCGCGTGACCGCAGTAAGCACTTGAGTGCCCGTACTCCGGCGGGTCCCAAGTAAAGGCCGGCTCGAGGACGATCCGCTCGCTCGGGGCGANNGTAGAGGGCCGCGCCCGGCTTCAGTATGCGGAACGCGTCTCCCAGTCCCGACACTCGCACGCCGCGGAAGTGGTTGCCCATGCCAGCCTGGTAGTCGAACGCGACCCAGGCAAGAAGGCCACAGAAGCGCTCGTCGCCCATGGCGTCGTTGTGGGCGTGCGCGTAGTCGAGCGCTTGATGTTGCTGCACCCGAGCCGGCTGTGAGCGGTTGTAGAGAGTTGTGGGGCTGCTCAAGGTGGCAATGGCCTCGCTCACGAGATAGGGCCGGTCCTCGGGCGGAGGGAGCAGATCAGGTCGCAGGTCGCCGTCCAGGTCGCGCCTGACGTTGTAGTCGTCGTAGGCGAACACATCGTGCTGGAAAGTGGCCGTTCTGGAATAGGAGCCGTANNCTCGTGGGGTCCAGCGCCTTCACGAGAGCTTCCGTCCTCGCGTAGAACTTCGGCCGGTCCTGAGTCTCGTTCAGGCGGGCGCCCCAGACGACGATCGAAGGGCGGTGCCGGTCACGCAGGATCATCTTCTCGATGTCGTCAGCTGCCTGATCCTGCCAATCCGAGTCTCCGACGTATTGCCAACCGGGCGACTCTTCCCAGACGAGCAGCCCAAGTTCGTCACAGGCGTCGAGGAAGGAGGATGTCTGCGGGTAGTGGGCACAACGCACCATGTTGCAGTTCAAGTCGTGCTTTATGATCTCCGCGTCTCGGCGATGGACTCGGTCCGGCATGGAGAACCCGGTGAAGGGGAAGTACCCGTGGCGGTTCACGCCCAGCAGGTAGCGTCGCCTCCCGTTGAGGAAGAAGCCGTTCTTCTCAAATCGGGCTTCGCGGTAGCCGGTGCGCAATTTGTCAACGTGGAGCTTCTCGCCCGCCGATTCCAGCGACACCACGACGTCGTAAAGGACGGGGGAGTCCACGTCCCAGAGGACGATCTCGGCGAGGTCGTGGAGATCCACCGTCAGCTCTGTCACTCCGGGAGGCAGGTCTGCGATCTGGGTGCTCGAGGAGGCTGCGACCGCCCCCTTCGAACTCACGAGCTGCACGCCGACCCCGAGGTCGGACCTCTCGGCGTTCGAATCCACGCTGACGCGGAAGCTCGAGTATCGCTTGACCGGGTCCAGCACATCGTGGTGGGTGATCTGCACGGAGGTTACGAAGGTCTGCGGCACGGCGCGGAGCCAGACGTGCCGGTGGATGCCTCCGGGTTGCCAGAAGTCGAAGGAGTTGCTCCTGGCAGGCGTCGGCATGTTCGGCGGCACATTCAAGTTGAAGCGTGAGTCGAGGACGACGGCGAGGGTATTGTGACCTTCGGCGCGGAGGTGGTCGGTGATCTCGAACGTGAAGGGGAGGTAACCCCCACGGTGCTCGCCGAGGAGCACATCGTTGAGCGTCACCGTCGCGTTGGTGAGCGCACCCTCGAAGTCGATGAAGATCCGCCTGCCCGCGTACTCGCTTGGTAGCCGGAAGTGTTGGCGGTAAATCCAGACCCTCTCCCATCTGGTCTCATCCCAGAGTTGCCACGAGAGCGGCGTGACCGTGTGCGGCAACGTGATCCGGTCCCAGGACGAGTCGTCGAGTTCGATCCGCGAATAGCCGCGAACGACCTCGGGGTCCAGCCTGTCCTCGGCGCCAGGCACAGGGACCTCGCCTCCGAACAGCCAGCCCGTGTCGAGCCGTGTGCGCTCCGTTCTCGTTGCCGTCACATCTCGCCGGCCCTCGCCCACTCTCGTCCTCCTTGTTCTGGCAAACCGGACCGGACAATCGCCGCCTCTGGTCACGTGGAGGAGGCAGTCTGTGAACCCGAATGCGCCGTAAGTGAATGCCCGCGCCTTGTGTGCGCGGCGTTTCGCCGCTTCTTCAGCCGCCAGGTGTTGGCTATAAGGTGCCTAACCTTCGCGGGTTGGTGAGCCTGCTTGCGGGCTCGGTCCTGACCGAGCTCACTCGGCAGGTTTCGCAACAGCGGTTGGGTAGTGGATCTGTGCTTCGTGTACGCGCCTGCAGGCTTCGGTCAGTACCCGGGGCAGGTCCTTCAAGCCGACGTGGCCCGAGTCGCCATCGACGGCGAGCGGGGCACCAAAGACGACGATCGGGGCGCCCATGCCAGGACACCCGATCGCATCATCGATGCTCAGGCCACCTACGGCCTGGACCGGCACCGTCGTCGCGGCGACGATGGCCGGCAGGTCGGTGAGCGGGGACAGACCGGGGTGCTCACCGCGATGGTCAAAGCCGACATGGTGGATGACGACGCCGACGCCTAGGCGCTCGAGGCGCATTGCCTCGAAGACGGGATCCGCGGCGGCGAGATCGTCACCCATGACGAGGAGGCCGTATTCCTCCCCCGCGCGGCACATCCTCTCGATGGTCGCGTCGTGGGCTCGGCCCATCACGACGACGGCGTTTGCGCCGGCCTCCGCCATCATCTGCCCCTCGAAGTAGCCGCCATCCATGGATTTCAGGTCGACGATCAATGGGGTGCCGGGGAACTCCTGGCGAAGTGCCCTTACGGCGCGAAGGCCCTCGGCAAGGATCAACGGCGTCCCCACTTCCAGCCAGTCCGCTCCAGACTCGAGGGCCGTGGACGCCCTGGCGAGGGCCTCGTCGATGCTCTTCAAGTCGAGGGATATCTGCACTATCGGCCTGACGAGCGTCTCCCGGGTAAGGCCCCGAATCGCAGTTCCGCTCACGTTCTCCTCCTCTTCTCCTTCACGACTTGATTGCCGGTCAGCGGGCCGGAAGCCCGGCAGCGGCACGAGCCGCTTCGTGAGCGGCGACTCGGACTGCAGTGGAGCCACCGAAGTACTCCTCACGTGCCGCGCGAAGGAAGTCGACCGACTTCTCCATTTCCCACATGCCTTTCACGCCGTCCTCCACCGAGATCCAGCCGTCGTAACCGGCGCCGACCAGAGTGCGAAAGATGCGCGGGTAGTCAATGAGCCCCTGGCCGATCACGCCGTGCTGAAGGTTCGGCGAGTAACCGAGAGTTCCGTCTGACTCGCGCAGGGACTCGATGTCGACGCCCGGGCTCAGGTAGCGGTCCGATGCCTGCATCGTCACGACCCGATCGATGACCAGCTCGAGGAAGTCACCGGGATCCTCCCCGGCCACGATCGCGTTCGACGGGTCGAACTGAACACCGAAATGCACGCGATCGTCTATGCGCGCCAAGAGGGCGAGGTACACGTCCTTCTTCTGGGCGAACTCGGGATACTTCCAGGTTCCGTCCTTGTAGTGGTTCTCTATGGCCAAGGTGACATCGAGGGACTTTGCAACGGGCAGGACCTCGAGAATCGCCTCGGAGGCCCAGTCGAGGCCTTGCTCGACGGAGACCTCTGGATTGCGCTGACCGCTCAGCACCCGGCAGGAGGCGCCTGGTCCCCCTATCCGGTGGGCGATCTCGACCATTCGCACCTGTCGCTCCACATCCCGCTTGCGGACCTCTGCGTCCGGGTTGGCGAAGTCCGGAGACACGCAAAGCATCGGCATCTCGAAGTTGGCGGCAGCCAGTGCTTCACCGACGCGGTCGACGGACGCGTCATCGGTCTCCCAGAACATGCCCGAGTACATCTCGAGTCCTTCGATCTTCAAGGCGCGTGCCTTGTCGATCCAATCGAACACGGTCATCGTGCGGGTTTCGACGATGGCCACGATGTCTCCCTTGGGAAAGACACATATACGCATCTCAGGTCCTCGATTCCTTGTTCTGGGTTGTCTGGCGACGAGCACCTGTAGGGGCGCTCATCGGCTCTTGGCTACTGGATGGAGTGACACTGACGTCCGCCCGAGGTCCAGCCACTAGGCGCACGCTTCGTCTGGTCGGTAATGGGTAGCGAAGTCACGGTCGAGTGGGTAGGGCGTCTCGACGCCGCTGACGAAGGAGGGGTGCGTGTACCAGGGCGTTGCCGAGGCGCGGGTGATCTCGTTGAGCTCACGCATGTAGGGAAGGCTCTCCTCGCGTAGCGAGGCAGTGATGGCCCCGGCATCGGGGAACAGCAGCGGAGCCTGCGACCACAGGGCACGCCCGGCGAGGTATCCGCTTGCCTTGCACTTGTAGGCATAGCCGAGCGAGGTGCGAAAGTCTTGCTTGCTCATGCCGGCTGACAGCAGTACCCAGGGCCGGGGGAGGCCATCTGTCAGGCGATGGTAGGCGCGAAGCAGCCTCTCGCCCTCTTCGCTGTCGGGTGGCGGGACATCGGTGAGCGGCCCGGGAGGCTCGAGCTTGAAGATGTCGGCCTTGAACCGAGGATGGCGGAACGGTTCGACGGCCTCGATGACGAGATGTTCACGAGCTCGCGCGAAGTCCTCGGGACTTTCACCCTCGGTCGGGTACACCAGGACTTCCAGCAACATCGGGATGTCGCAGCGCTCGCAGGCCTCCCCAGCCGTCTGCACGAAATTCTCCTGGAAGTGTCGCACCTCTGCTGACACATCGGCCCGGTAGAGCACGAGCACCTTGACGGCGTCGGCGCCAAGGGAGCGAATCTTGGCCACGGACCAGTCAGGGATTGGCTCTTCTTTCAGGCCGCCGGACTCCTGGACCATGTGGATACTCTCGTAACTAAGCAGTAAGCCCTTCGCAGGATCGATGTGCTTCACTGCTGGCAGGTATCCATAGATCGGGTCGATCAGCAGGGCCGAGGCTTCGGGCGAGAGCTCGCTGGCAAGGGCGGTCACCACGCCCGCGACTGCCTCGTAGGGCGCCACGTCGAGNNCTCCGCGAGCGGCTTAGCGAGAAATTCACGCTGGTCCGTGGCGACAATGCGCCAGAAACCGTCGCGGTCGGCGAGGCGCCGCATGCCCCAGTGCTTACCCGGAGTGAGTTTCATGCCCATCCTTTCGAGACCAATGAGTCAGTGCTGGAACGATCCGGCATGCCTTTCCATCCGTTGCCATGTTCGGCTTTGAGGGCGGCAGCCGCAGTGGCGAAAATCGCGGCCCTAGAAACCGGCATTCCCTCTCCAATGGCAAGGGCGTAAGCGCCGTGGAAGACGTCACCGCAGCCGGTGGTGTCTTGCGCATCCACCGCAAAGGCGCGAACGTGAAAGACGCCCTCCGACGTCATCCAGGCGCTACCCGCCGGCCCCAGGGTCACAGCCACCACCGCGCGCGGCAAGCGGTCCGCGGCCGCGAGGAGCGCCGCGTCCATGTCTCCCATGCCGGTGAAGGTGGCGAGACCCTCGGTCGAGAAGATGACGTGGTTTGCCAGACCGGCGAGCTCGACCGCCCCTGACGGGTCGGCCATGTCATGGTCGAGCCCTGGCGGGATCTCCCAATCGAGCACACGGGGAGTGCCCCGCACTAGCGCCTGCTTCAAGGCCTCGGTGCTGAGGGGAACAGACCAAGCTTCAGCGACTATCACGTCGACGTCTGCGAGGCTGGGCAGCCGTGGGGAGACTAAGGCGGTGTCGAGGCCTTCGCCGATGTAGCAGCCGATCCAGCGACGACCGGCGGCATCGACGAGAACAGTCGCAATCGGCGTCTTGGCATCCGGCACGAGAGAGTCGTCGCAGATCTCTACGCCGGCCTCGTTCAGCATGAGGGCAACGGCCAGGCCATTGTTGTCGTCTCCGGTCAGCCCGCACCAGGTGGCCTTCCCTTCGAGCGACGCCACAGCAACCGCTGCCGTAGCCGCGGGTCCACCGCCACTCCATCTCGAGGCTCGGGCGAGCTGCTTACCCTCGCCTGCGGGCAAAGCATCCAGTTCGAGGACATGATCGAGGGTCGCGCTGCCCACGCAGAGGACATGCCGGCGGAGTGACAAGTCAGATCGCCCCGCGTCCCGTATTCGGCTCGAGCAGGTCGTCGGAGAACTCGGCCCGATCTTTGGTTCGCCCCGTGTTCGCAGCCGGCTGTGCGATGCCGGCCGCGGGGAATCGGCGAGAGCCGCCCGCGGCCGCTCGGTCCGCCAGATTGTTGACAGTAAGCAGCATCTCTATCAGAATCGAGCATGACGGAGGAGTTGTCAAGTGTGGCAGGTGCTTGCCGCACGCCCTTGGGTAGTTCGAAAGTCCAGCTAATGGGCTTTTCAGCGTCGTGGCACGCGGTATTCGCGCGCGGCAAGAGCGCTTTATTCGTGCGGCCCGTTTACCAGCAAGCTCATCTTCCTCGCTGGTACGAGTTGCCATTACGGTTCGAGCCCGCCGTTCTCGGGACCGCGCCGAGTGAGCTGACTGCTCCGATAGGTGCGCAACGCCCGCGGGAGCGAACGTCGTCGCCGGGAGCGCACGGGAGATGCACCAAGACCTCTCGAAGACCGCCTCCTTTCGCGGGCGTGACAAGTATGGCAACGAGCGTGTCATGTGCCCCTGGCGGCGGCCGGCAAGCTGCGCTGCGCGTTGGTGGTGGCGTGGCTCAATCTGTCCTTCGCCCGCCCGAGCGTCACCGACCCGGCATCCCGCCCCGGTTCTGCGGCCAGCGCAGCCCCACTGTGCCTCCGAAGGTCAACGACGAGCGCCGCCAAAGTGAGTTGCCCGCCGCGCAGGCGGGCCCGGATGAAGTGCAGTTCGGCTTCGCTCATCGTGCCCTTCA
>PLIG01000099.1 GCA_003139255.1 Acidimicrobiaceae bacterium
GGACTAATCAGGCCGGAGTCTGTTCGACTGCCCGAACATCCTCGGCTGGAAACGGGACGCCCTCCGGGTCCCTGTTCTCCTTGGCCGCTGCTTCCCACTCCTCATGAGGGCACAACCAGACGACGGGGAAGTCTTGCCCGGCCACTACGCCGGTAATAGCCCGTCGTTCGTTCTCGTGCCCGAAGGCATTGCGAGCGACGACCCGGTCACCAGGCTGGATCAGTTGAGCTGCCATGAGTTCATGTTGAGCTATTCCGTCACCGATTTCTAGGACAATCCTTCGGAATATCCAAGACCCCCCTTGACACGGCCTAAGTCCGCAGCATATTCTGCTTAGGACACTCCCGAGCGGAATTCACCGAGGAGAGAGAGGACTGACGATGGACACCAAAGGCAAGGGGTTCTCCCCCCCCTACAACATCCCGTGGGCCACGTTCATGAACTCGGTGGAGAAAATTGCCTCTGACCTGCCCAATAAGGTTGACCGAAGCTACCTGGGCAGCATGTCGGGAGGGCTAAAGAGCTACCTCATCAGCGCATTCAGAGGATTCGAGCTGATTCACGACGACCTGACGGTTTCCAAGGAACTCAAAGCCCTGGCCACGAACCCCGAGCAGTGGCCGGAGATGATCGGAGCACTCCTCCGCAAGTTCTACCCGCAAGCGGTCGAGCTGGGGGGTACCAACTCGACTCCGGGGGAACTCGACGCAGCGTTTGGTCAGATGTTCCCCAGCGTTACTGGCGAGTCCCGGACTAAAGCGATCCGCTTCTACCTGAGTGCCGCCGAGTTCGCCAGCATCCCTCGCAGCCCCCTTTGGAAATCACCCAAGGCCGGAGCTTCCGGGCCACGGCGCGGACGCCCGAAGAAGGACAAAGACACTACGAGAACCAACGGTTCCGCTGATACTCCCCCCACTCCTCCGCGGCCAGGCCAGAGCGTGCGGGAGTTCGTCTTGCCCTCTGGGCACACGCTCACTATCTCCATCGACGCTGACGTTCTCGCTCTCGAACGAGAAGAGCGGAAATTCGTAACGGGCATCGTCGACCAGATCGAAGAGCACATCGAAGAACCAGTCCCAAAGACTCCTCCTGCAGGGGTGGTCTCCGATGACGCCGCGGAGGACATCACCAAACCGAATGATGAGGTGTCTACGTCGTGAGGAGGTGAGTCGCCCTCCGGACCCTTTAGTGGGCTTGGCTGGACCTTGGCAGGTGACAGACCTCGCCGCGATCCGGAGGGCACCCCTTACGGGGCACGTCTTGGTCGACCACCGCGCGGGCCTTGGAAGCTGGCGGTGTCGGGTCCAATCCCCGAGTGCTCCACTATAGAACGGAGCCGCGGCAGTAGCCTGGAGCCGTGCCCAAGAGTCCCCACGACCCTCCCCCGGACGAAGTCGTCGAGCCGCTCACGATGGACGAGGTCGAGGAGCGGGTCGCCGCTGCCCTGAAGGTGGACCCCAAGGGCATCTCGGGGAAGCACCGGGAAAAACCTCCGACAGAAGCGCAAGACGACGACTGGGAGAACGAGGGCGGCTCTACGGAGTGAAGGGACCCCAGGGTCCTGAAGTTTTTTCCCAAAGGGCTAAAGGTCGGCACCCGATCTGCCGATAGGGGGGGGCGTAGGGGCAACTCCTCCTCAACCCAAGCGATGGCCCCCGTCTTCGGGCGGGGGCCGTTGCGCGTCTGTGGGCTCATTTCAGTGCTCTCGTATTTGTCCACAGAGTCGTCCCCTGCGCTGCGGCCGATTTNNTCATCCTCTCGTTCTGCGCAGGACTCCCAGGTAACAATCGAATGACAGGTATGTCATTCCCCTGGTGGAAAGTTTGAGAGGAGGCGCATAGCAAGCCAGGCCCGAAGACATCGAGGTTCGAGTCCCGGGGGGCCATGGTTTGCGGCCCGACCCCCCAGGACCCCCTAACCCCCTGGTAGCTCAACTGGAAAGAGCCGCCTCCGTCTAAGTGCGAGATGCCCGTTCGAGTCGGGTCCAGGGGACGCGTGTTACAGCCTAGGTTTCTTTCTTCGGCTTCCTGGGCCGGTCCCAGTAGGGGCTCTTGCACCTGGGACAGACCCGAGGTGCCATATCGACCTCGCGCGGCATCCAGACGTGCCCGCACCGCTCGCATTTCCAGGCATCTACCTGGACTTTTGCCATTCCTGCCCTTGGTGGTGATCCGGTACTTACCCTCATGTATATACCTCCTAGGTATNNCCCACTGTACCATATGGTATATTACTAGTAGGTACAGTCTAGGAGGTGCGAGATGGACGGACGGGAAATGCGGGGAATGCAGATTGCGGCGACGATGCCCCTTCGCCGCGACGCAAAGGGATGGATCGTCCCCAGCCAGAGCGGGCCAGGTACCTACCGGGTGGTACCCGCGCCAACGACCACCTACAAGGTGGCCCAGGGCCTCGTACCGCCTCCTCCTGGGGTGCAGCCGTGGGGCTGCAACTGCCCTGATTTCGAGACCCGCGGACAGCCCTGCAAACACGTCTTCGCTGTCGAACTGGTGGTCCGACGCCAGACAGTGGACTTGGACGGCACCGTGCTGACGCAGGAGATGAAAGTCACCTACACCCAAGACTGGACCGCGTACAACGCCGCTCAGACCGAGGAGAAGGAACGGTTCCGTCCGATGCTTGCCGATCTGTGCAGCACCCTCCAGAACCCGCCACGCGGCCGCGGACGCCCCCGTATGCCGATAAGCGACATGGCGTTCGCCTCCGTGCTCCGGGTGTACGAAGGTCTTTCTGCTCGTCGGTTCGACACTGACGTTCGCGAGTCCAAGGCGAACGGTTTGACCGAAGCCGATCCCCATTTCAACACCGTGCTTCGTTACCTGCGTTCTCCCGAGATGACGAGCGCCCTTCGCGGTTTGGTCGAGTTGTCCGCACTCCCGCTCAAGGGCGTCGAGACGGACTTTGCCGTTGACTCGACCGGCTTCACCACCTCGCGGTTCGCTCGTTGGTTCGACCACAAGTGGGGGAAGGAACAAACGAAGCGAGAGTGGGTGAAGCTCCACGCGATGACGGGAGTTCGGACAAACATCGTCACGTCCGTGGAACTGACTGATTGGCGCGGAGCCGACTACAACTACTTTCGACCGTTGCTTGCCTCGACAGCCGAGAACTTCGCCATGCGGGACGTGACGGCCGACAAGGCGTACTCGGGACGCCCAAACCTTCAGGCAGTAACGGACCTTGGGGCCGTGCCGTACATTCCCTTCAGGGCTCATCGGGTCGGCGGCATTCCAGCCATCCACGACCCCAACGCCGTACTCCCGGGGATTGAGGCGAGTGCGTGGGTGAGGATGTACCACCTGTTCGTCTACCAGCGAGACACGTTCCTGGCCCACTACCACAAGCGGTCGAACGTCGAGACAACGTTCAGCATGATCAAGAGGAAGTTCGGAGACGCGCTTCGCAGCAAGTCCGACGTGGGCCAGATGAACGAAGTGCTGTGCAAGGTGATCGCGCACAACCTGTGCGTGCTGATCGCCTGCATTCACGAACTTGGGCTGGCCGTCCCCGAGTTCGGAACTACCAATTGTGCTGAGTTGGTGGGCTAGGAACCACCCTCCGATGAACCGTCTCCCGACTGGTCGGCCGGTGTGCTGGCAGGGCTGGCGGTCGGAGTCGCAGGAGTCGTCGCAGGGGTCGCAGGGGTCGCAGGGGTCGCAGACGGCGCAACTCCTGTCACCGGTTCCGCTGTGACGATGCCATGCAGGGGTCTCCGGTCGCCGATGTTTGCTCGTTGCGCGAACTCGTCGACCCACTCGGCCCTGTTCTGACCCTCTACCAGGTCGACTCTGACCTGTGCCTCTTTCGCCGCGCTCGGCTGAGCAGCAGCAGGCTGGTCGCCCCCTGTCGCTGGGGCTTGGTCCTTTTCGTCGGTCATCGTGTCCCCTTTCCGCCATCAGTGTATGACTTTCTGGGGTGGCGGAGGTCGAGGAACGACGACCTGATCGGTCCAGAAATACCCTTTGTCCCCGACCTTGGGGATGACTTTAAGGAGGTAGTACAAAAAGCGGTGTCTCGCCCGGATCTCTAGCTCCACGGCCCATCCGATGACCGGGTCCGTCGGTTTGGGCATTTGGATCGTGACCGTGGTCATTAGCTCCTCGGCACCCTCAACAAGCGAACCCTTCCCAAAAACGTCTGGCTGGCACCGAGCGCGTCCATCGGCGCGGACCTCTCCGTCTCCGTCCACCCACATTTCCGTAGCGGTGACTACCGCACCCCGCTCCTTTTGGAACCTGACACGGAAGATCCCGACCGACTTAACCGAGGGGCGGGCGACTATCAGGACCCCACCGGGGTTCTCATGCGCCTCGGCCTGGACTGAAACGCTTGCCCTGCGGCCGTAACGACCAGCGAGATAAGCACCACCGAGGACTCCTGCCACGGCCGCCCCGGCACCGAGGCCGGTCATGATGTTGAGCCAGGTGTCGCTGGGAGCTGGGAGTTGTCCCAAGAGAAATAGCACGCCAAGGAACAGTAGGTCCGGGCTGCCCTTTTTGGTGCAGAAACCCCGTTTGCACCAGAAATCGCCCTCCCTAGGCACTTGTGGTGCAAAGCCCGCATCTGGGGCTTGACACGAACACGCGTTCGTGTTCTGATGGCGCGATGGCGAACACGTGTTCGCTCAGGTATGAGGACGCCGTGACGGCGAGGAGCGGCACGGCAGGCGGTCGCGCCTTGCCGGCTCATCGTGCCGGCCAACGACGGGTTCGGTTCCTTCTCGGAAGCTTGGCGACGGCACTCGTCGTCGCGCTTGCCCTGCCTTGGGGTGGAGCCGGGGGGCGTCCCCCAGCGACCCCCGGTTCTACGCAGGCCAGGCACCAGGTGGCCCCGCACGTTCTCTATGTGGTGCAGCCGGGTGACACGCTGTGGACGATCGCCGAGCGGCTCGCTCCCGGAGGTGACCCGCGTCCGGTCGAGGCTCGACTAGCAGCCCAGGTTGGCGGGGACACGATCGTTCCCGGTGAGCGCGTGGTTCTTCCCTGACTCGACCGCGCTTTGACTCCCCGCTGTGTGCTCTCGAACGGGTCGCCCACCAGCGCTGTGGTAAGCCGCTGCTCTTTATTCTCGAACGCGTCGCCCACCAGCGGTACGGTGGCTTGCGTGCAGTGTCCGTGGTGTCGCGGGCTCGACGACAAGGTGGTGGACTCGCGTCTTGCCGAGGACGGCGCTGCCATTCGCCGCCGACGCGAATGCCTGTCATGCGGGCGCCGTTTCACCACGTACGAGCGACTGGAGGAAGCACCGTTATGGGTGGAGAAGCGTTGCGGACAACGTGAGCCTTTCGACCGCTCGAAGCTCGTGGAAGGGATGAGGGCGGCGACCAAGAACCGACCTGTGACTGACGTGGCGCTCGAGGAGCTGGCCCAGCAAGTCGAGGAGTCCTTGCGGGGCCAGGGCGCGGAAGTCGCGAGCCAGCAGATCGGAGTCGCCGTGCTCGAGCGCCTCCGCGTGGTCGACGAGGTCGCCTACCTGCGCTTTGCGTCGGTGTACAAGGGGTTCGAGGACGTCGGTGACTTCCAGCGCGAAGTCGGCCTCCTCACGAAGACCACAGAGCCGAAGCGCCGGGGCTGACGGGCGGTGCCCGAGCTCATCGAAGGCATACCCACTCGGGTGCTGGCGATCTATGCCCATCCCGACGACCCAGACGTCTCGTGCGGGGGGACGCTGGCCCGGTGGGCGCGAGGCGGAGCCGAGGTGCACGTTGCCATCTGCACCAACGGAGACAAAGGCACCTCGGATCCCGCGGCGGACCCGGTCACGCTCGCTCGGTGTCGGGCAGCTGAGGCAGCGAAGGCCGCCGATCTGCTCGGGGTGGCGGAACAGCAAGTCCTCGGCTACCCCGACGGCGAGCTCTCCGACGACCACGCTCTGCGCGTTCAGCTCGTGGGCATGATCAGGCGGTTGCGTCCGGCCATCGTCCTTTGTCCGGACCCGACGGCCGTGTTCTTCGGTGAGGATTACTTCAACCACCGCGACCATCGCGTGGTGGGGTTCGCCGTCCTCGACGCGTTGTCACCCGCGGCGGCTCTACCGCACTACTTCCCCGAGGCCGGACCTGCCCATCAAGTGGAGACCGTACTGATGTCGGGGACCCTGGAACCCACCGTCTGGGTAGATGTGACGAGCACGATCGAAGAGAAGGTGGACGCCGTGTCGTGTCACCACAGCCAGTTCGTGGACGGCGGCGAGTGGGCCCGGCTGGCCGTGCGGTTGCGAGCCGAGGAGGACGGGCATCGGGCAGGTGTGGCTTTTGCGGAAGGCTTTCGGCGGCTGCGGCTCGGTGCCTGAGCTCATGTCGACACCGGACGCGCCCCGAGTGCCGGGCGGCACCGAGGCTTGCGAGATCTTGCACGTCGACATGGACGCCTTCTTCGCCTCGGTCGAGGTGCTCGATGCCCCGAGCCTCGCCGGGAAACCTGTGATCGTGGGAGGAACGGGCGCTCGGGGGGTCGTGGCGTCGTGCACGTACGAAGCACGTGCGTACGGGATCCACTCGGCAATGTCGTCTTACGAGGCACGCCGTCGCTGCCCCCACGCCGTGTTCGTCGAGGGTCGCTACGACCGGTACGCCGAGACCAGCGAGTGTCTTCATTGCGTTCTGCTCCGCTTCACCCCTCTGATCGAGCCAGTCGCCCTCGACGAGGCTTTTCTGGACGTATCGGGCGCACGCCGCTTGATCGGTTCACCACCGGTGATTGCCGAGCGTATCCGAGGCGCTGTTCTAGAGGAGCTGGGTTTGAGCTGCTGCGTCGGGGTGGCCCGCACGAAGCTATTGGCGAAGCTGGCGTCGCGAGCCGCGAAGCCAGTTCCATCCCCGCGAGGAAACCGTCCAGGTCCTGGCGTGGTGGTCGTGGCTCCGAGCGATGAGCTCTCCTTCTTGCACCCACTGCCCATCAAGGCCTTGTGGGGCGTGGGCCCCGCCACCGCTCGGCGTCTCGAGGGGCTCGGTGTCATGACCGTGGGCGACCTGGCCGCGATCCCCGACGAGGCTCTTCGCATGCTGTTGGGCAGCGCCAACGGTCGCCGTCTGGCCACTTTGGCGAATGGCGAAGACGACCGACCGGTGGAGGGTTTGCGCGAGACGAAGTCCGTGGGCCACGAGGAGACCTTCGCCGTGGATCTGCGAGACCCCGAAAGCCTTCATCGCCATGTCGTGCGGATGGCCGATGGCGTGGCAAGTCGGCTTCGCGAGGCTGACCTGCGTGGGCGAACCATCACCTTGAAGGTCCGCCACCCCGACCGCAGCACGATCTCACGCTCCCAGACGCTTCAGAGCGCGACCGACTCCGCACGTGCCATTGCCGCGGTTGCCGGGGCCTTGCTTTGCTCCGTCGAGGTCAGCCGCGGTGTGCGGCTTCTGGGTGTGTCGTTGTCGGCGCTGGCACGAGGCAGTGCCATGAGCCGCCAGCTGTCTTTCGAGACGGGCTTCGAGACGGTTTCGGGAACGGGCCTGCGCCACTGGTTCGTGCCAGGTGAGCTGTCCGGAGCCGATCCCGGAGCCGATCGTGACGCACTTGTGGACCGCGAGGCGGCGTGGGAGGAGGTGGAAGCGGCGGTGACGCAGATCCGCGTTCGCTACGGCCGGTCAGCAGTCTCTTCGGCTGCTCTTGTCGGGCCGGACGGAATTTCGGTGAAACGCTGGGGAGACGCGCGATGGGGACCGAGTGGATCTGCGAGGTAGGGGGCCGTTGTCCTGTCTAAGCGGCTGCGCGAAGATTGATCTGGCTGCGAGATACGCTCAGGCATGGGTGGAAGGGAGCCGAGATTGCCGCTCTCGGAGCACGAGCAGCAGGTCCTACAGGAACTGGAGCAGGCACTTGTCGAGCAGGACCCGGCCTTCGCGGACCGCGTTCGCTCCGAGAACGTCTACCGCTACGCGGGTCGCTACCTCAAGTGGTCGGTTCTCGGGTTCGCCGCCGGCTTGACGGTCATGCTCGTCTTCTTCACCACGTCAGTCGCCGTGGGTTCCCTCGGTGTCTTGATGATGTTCGCCTCTCTGGTCATGTTCTGGACCAACCTCCGCCGCATGGGGAAGGCGGGATGGGAGGACATCGGCCGCTCCTTGCGCTCGGAGGGGATCGGCCACGCCGTGACCGACACTCGCAGCTGGTTTCGGGAACGTTTCCGCCGCGACCGGTGACGGTGCTCCGAGTCGCGGTTATGGTGCCGCGTCGTGGAGTTGTGCCTGGCCCTTGACGTCGGCGGGACCAAGATGGCGGCTGGGCTCGTGTCGGGGGACGGGCGGGTGGTTCGTGACGCTCGGATCCTCACCCCGCGCACCGAGGACCCAGAGGTTCTCTTCGGCGCCTTGGCGAACCTGGTGTCCGGAGTGCTCGAGGGGGACCGTCCGTCCGCACGAGGGGGGAGCGAAAGCCAGGTCGTGGTGTGCGGGGTCGGCTGCGGGGGCCCGATGTCTCCCACAGAGGGAACGGTGTCGCCGCTCAACATCCCGGCCTGGCGAGATTTCCCGGTCCGCGAGCGGTTGGCACGCCTGACGGGGCTCAGCGTGAGCGTGGACAACGACGCCAAGGCGTTCACCCTAGGGGAGGGTTGGGTCGGCGTTGCTCGAGGCAGGGGCAACTTCATCGGAATGGTCGTTTCCACCGGAGTCGGTGGGGGCATCGTGCTCGAGGGACGCGTGCTGGAGGGCGCCAGCGGCAACGCCGGACACGTGGGCCACATGATCGTCGAGCCCGGAGGTCGTGTGTGCGGGTGCGGAGCGCGAGGTTGCCTGGAGGCAGAGGCGTCGGGCACGGCGATCGCCGTGGCTACAGGACGTCCCGCATCAGAGGCGCCACCGGAGGTTGTGGAGCGCACCGGGAAGCTGGTGGGGCGGGCGGTCGCATCAGTGTCGGCGCTGCTCGACTTGCAGCTGGCAGTCGTGGCGGGCTCGGTGGCCCTCGGGTTCGGAGCTCCGTTCTTCGCGGCGGCGAATACAGAGCTACAACAGCGGGCGCGGTTGTCGTTCTCCATGTCGACTCGCATCGTCCCTGCCGGGCTCGGTGCACGCGGGCCTCTGGTGGGGGCGGGAGCTATTGGTTGGCGCGGCGTTGGGCGTCAGTTGCTCGGTTCGCGGACGTGACCGCAGCAAGCGCAAGGGGCGCAAGGGGAAATCGTCGTGGGTCGTCCGTGGAGGCGCGCACAGCAGCAGCAGTCGTGATGGCCGTACTGTGGCGGCCTTCGCTCTGGCCCGTCACGGTGACGGAGACGCTTCGTATGGCCAAGCCCGGCTGGTGGCGCCGGTGGCCTCCATTACCCGTGCCCGATCCGGACTTGTGGCGGTTCCGACTCGAGACCGCTTACGGGGGTGAAGGGAAGACTGCTCCCACTGCGCAGGACGTTCGCTCCTTCCTTCGTTGGTGCCGAGACGTGCGCGACTGGCACAGAAGATGAATGGACTGCCGACGATCAGATCACCTGCCTCGGCCCAGCGAACTTGTCGAAGGAACGATGCACGTCTTGGTAGCCTCGTGCCTGATGTCGGCCGAGGATGGCGCTGGTGCTGAAGGGACGAGCCGGGCGCTCGTGCTCAACGCCACGTTCGAGCCGCTCGGTGTTGTCTCGACGCGACGAGCGCTGTTGCTCGTCCTCGCCACGAAGGCCGAGCTGGTTCATTCCACCGAGCGCATCTTCCGCTCCGAGAGAACGACGTTCCCCGAGCCGTCGATCGTGCGACTTGCACGTTATGTCCGCGTACCGCGCGACCGGACGCTGGCGGTGAACCGTCGCACGGTCTTTGCTCGCGACCACCACCGGTGCCAGTACTGCGGGTCGACGGCGGAGAGCATCGACCACGTGGTTCCACGCAGCCGGGGCGGGCTTCACGTATGGGACAACGTCGTCGCCGCCTGTCGCCGCTGCAACACCCGCAAGGAGGACCGCCTTCCGTACGAGGTGGGCCTTGTGCTTCGTAGTCACCCCGTTGCTCCGAGGCAACGGGTGTGGCTGCTCGCCACGAGTGGAGGGGCACCTGAGGAATGGGCTCCGTATCTGGGCGAGCAGTCGCTCACCGCCTGAGGTGAGCGACGCTTCTTGCTGGTCAAGACAAGATCGTTTCGGCAGCGCCGCCTCGCTGTGTGGTCGATGGCCGCCGGCCGAGGAGCTGCATCGCCGTACCGTCGCCACCTGTCATGTCACCGGGGCCGCGCTGGTGCTCGGTGGCGCGCAGCGCGCCGAGGCGGTGTCGGTTGAGCGTTGTGCTCGCGACGCGGTGGAGATCGCGCGGCGTCCTGCCGGAGGAGGCGCAGTGTTCGTTGCTCCCGGGGCACAGGTGTGGATCGACTTCTGGATGCCGCGTGGTGACGCGCTGTGGGATGAGGACGTCGTTCGCTGCGCCCGCTGGCTCGGGGAGGCGTGGGCGCGAGCTCTCGCGGCGCTCGGTGTGCACGACCTCGAGGTGCACCAAGGACGGTCGATCGAGACCAAATGGTCACGCCTCGTCTGCTTCGCTGGCCTGGGTCCCGGCGAGGTGAACGTGGCAGGCGTCAAGGTCGTGGGTATTGCCCAGCGCCGAACGCGTGAAGGAGCACGCTTCTTCACAGTCGCCGCGTTGAGATGGGACCCCTCTTCGGTCGTGGGCCTCATGTCCTTGGAGAAAGACCAGGCCGCGCAGGCGATCAGCGATCTCACTAACGCAGCCACGGGGCTGCGCGACGCTTTACCAGGCGTCGATCCCGAAGCTGGTGGTTCGTCGACGATCGCGATGATCGAACGCGAAGTTGAACGGTCTTTGCCCTGACGTCGGTCGTGGTCGAGGATCGAGTTGTGGAACTCGGTTGGTGAGACCTCATCTCATGTCGCGATTGCGAACGAGCCGACCAGTACGGCCAGCACTACCAGAGTGATGAGAACGAAGCGGGTGTCGTGGTCGAGGGCAAAACCAATCGTGCTGACGGCTACGCGGAGCACGGGTGTGGCTATCAGTAGAAGAAGACCCAGCATCACGAGTGCAGGTCCGTCACCGTGTCCCACCCCGTTCACCACGGCGGCGACCGTGCGGGGCGCGTGTAGTCCCGCAGGGTGAAGGACGCCGCGCCGAAGCTGAGGCACGGCTCGGCGTGCCGAGGTGTACGAAGCCGAGGAGACGAATGTCAAGGCGACACCTGCAGCGATTACCGAGGAACTGATCACGACTCCGACACGCAGCACGCCTGACACCGCTGGTGCGAGTCGTCGGATCGTTCGTTCGGAGGCGCTGTCGGTGGATTGGCCCGGCCCGAGTTTCTGATCCGGCTCCATCGACGGCTCGCTGCGTGACGACCTCCTTCGCGACGACGCGTTCCTCAAGCTCTTCAAGTCACTCCCTTCACCAGCATGTCGAGGGCGACTGCGAACACCACGATCGCGAACAGCGCGCGCAAACGGCGCGGGTCGATGCCCGAAAGCAACCGCGCGCCGCCCAGGGCCCCCACGAGCACGCCAAGGGCAACCGGTGCGGAGATGAGCGGGTTCACGTCGCCGCGTTCAAAGTAGACGCCGGCCGACGCAGCTGCCGTCACGCCGATCATGAAGTTGCTCGTGGCCGTGGAGACCTTTATGGGGAGGCCCATGGCCAGGTCCATGGCCGGCACCTTCAACGTCCCTGACCCCACGCCCAGCAGGCCGCTCACTGTGCCGGCCACGTACATGAGCAGGAGGCCGATCTTGGTGCGCGCCACACGGTAGGTCACCACGCGTCCTCGCGCCGCATCGGGATAAGAACCGTGCAATCCAAGGCTGTCGGCTAAAGGATCGGGCGGCTGGGCCGGTCGGTGCTCGAAGCTCTTACGACGCGCCACGGCGATCGCCGACTGGCCCAGCGCGACGGCGAAGATCACGTACAGCACCCGCGGCACCAGAATCGAGCCGAGGAAGGCGCCTGTCACCGCGCCGGTGCTCGTCGCCATCTCGAGGAACATCCCGATACGCATGTTCGCAATGTGGTCGCGCACGTACGCAACCGCCGCCCCGCTCGAGGTAGCGATTACGGCGACGATCGATGCTCCGATCGCGAGGCGGATGTTCATCCCGAGGACGAGAGTGAGTGCCGGCACGACGATGAACCCACCACCGAGACCGAGAAGAGCACCGAGCCAGCCGCCAACGGCGCCGACTGCGAAGAGCACCAGGGTGAGCTCGAGGGGGCTCACCGCTTCGAGGCGCCCCTGTTCACGGCTCGAGACTACGAGTGTTGAGGCTCGGATGCGGCTGAGGGACCGAAGTGGGGGGTTCTTGTTGACGGAGGAGGCGCTGGGGCGTAAAGTGGCGCAAAGTGGTGTGAAAGGGAGGGCCCCAGGCTGGCGGGGGGAGTGTCGTGGGAGCTCGTGGCGATGGAAGAGTTCTTCGGAAGGTACGAGCACGCGATCGACGGCAAGGGACGGGTGATCCTGCCGGCGAAGTTCCGCGGTCCCTTCGAGCACGGTGGGTACCTCACGCAGTACCTCGATGGGTGCCTGGCGCTGTGGACTCCCGAGCAGTTCGACTCACAGATGCACAAGATGCGCGACCGTCAGAGCTTGGGTCGCAGCGAACGCAACGAGGTGCGGTTCTGGTCGTCGAACGTAGGCCCGTTGGAGATCGACCGACAGGGGCGCATGATGATCCCGGTGCACCTGCGCACCTACGCAGCTCTCGAGAACGACGTGCTCGTGCTCGGTGCCATAGACCGAGTCGAGTTGTGGGAACCGGGGCGCTGGGAGGAGAAGGTGGGCCCCGAGGAACAGCGCTTGATCGAGGGAGCAGACGACTGACGAGCATCTTGGAAGAAGACAGCAGCGCCAGAGAAACCCGGGGCATGCGCAGCCCCTCGGCTGGTTCGGTGGAAGACTCCTCCTCCGCCCACTTCCAACCGAGTCGCAGGAGAACCTCTCCCGACGGCATCCCGCCGGTCGAGGGGCTGCGCATGCCCCAGGTGCAATGGCACGAGCCTGTGATGGTGGACGAGGTGGTCGCCCTGTTCGCTCCGGTGCCTGCAGGATGGGTGGTCGACGTCACGACGGGCACAGGGGGACACTCGGCTGCGCTTCTCGCCGCGCATGCACACCTACACCTGTTGTGCCTCGATCGCGATCCCGAGGCCGTGCGCGCGACCTCGGAGCGCTTGTCCGTGTACAGAGGTCGGGCGATCGTCCGCCACGCCCGTTTCGACCGGCTCGGTGAAGAGGCCGCCCGCGCAGGGGCTCGCGCAGGGAGCCTGAGCGGAGTGCTGTTCGACTTGGGAGTCAGTTCCCTGCAGCTGGACACCCCGCAACGAGGCTTCTCGTACTGGCACGACGCGCCCCTCGACATGCGGATGGACCCGACCACCGGTCCCACGGCAGCCGACGTGGCAAACAGATGGGAGGAGGATGAGCTGACCCGATTGTTCACGGCCAACGGCGAGGTGCGTTTTGCCAGGCGCATAGCCCGAGCGGTTGCGCGCGCTCGTCCCGTGTTGAGCACCGGTCAGCTGTCCGGGGTGGTGCGCGCTGCCATTCCCGCCGCCGCGCGTCGACACGGAGGACACCCGGCGCGACGTGTCTTTCAGGCATTTCGTGTCGCGGTGAACGAGGAGCTCGAGCTGTTGAGCAGCACTTTGCCCGAGGCGATCGCCGCCCTGGCTCCTGGTGGCCGTTGCATCGCTCTCTCCTACCATTCGGGCGAAGACCGACTGGTCAAGTCCGCCTTTGCCCAGGCGGTCTCCGGGGGCTGTACCTGCCCTCCGGGGTTGCCGTGCACCTGCGGTGCGCGGCCTTCGGGTCGACTGGTGTTCCGGGGTGCCCGCCGACCGACGCCCATCGAGGTCACGAGGAACCGGCGCGCCGAAAGCGCGCGTCTGCGTGCTTTCGAGAGAACTGGTCTTGAAGTGGCGGATGTCGATGGGGCGGACGGTCCTTCGGTCAGTGGTTCGTTCGGAGTGATCGGAGACGTGAGCGTCTAATGGCCCTCAGCGCCTCGCAGGTGAGGTCGCGCCGATCGCAGGTCGCAGGCGACCTGCCGCCTCGCGAGCGCGCGCTGAAAGTGATAGAAGGGCGCCGGCAGCGCCCGCGTCTAACCGGGCGTCTCGTTGTCGTGCTGGCAGTTGTGGTCGCTGTCGGCAGCCTTCTCGCGGTTGCCGGTGCCCAGGCATATCTGACACAGGGCCAGGTCCGTCTGACGCGGTTGCAGGACCAGCTGAGCACACAGCTCGGCCAGCACCGGGACCTGGAGCTGCGAGTCGCTCAGCTCGAACAGCCCGCAAACGTGCTCTCGGAGGCCCAGAAGCAGGGCCTCGTTGCGCCCAAAGGCGTCACCGACCTGCCTCAGGTGAACTCACCCGCGTCCGTGGGGCGCACGACCTCGAGCACGTCTGCTCGCCCGTCACCCACTAGGGCCACTGGCGCCCGGGCCCAGAGAGGCACAGGCGCCGCGGGCAGCAGAAGCGGGGGTCGGTGAGCCCCGTTCGGCGGGGCCCGGATCTTCGAGACGAGCGCCGCTCCGTAAGGGGGCGTAGGACACGTCGCGCCCCGGCGCGTGGCGCAGTGAGCACCGCGCGTCGGTCATCGACGACGCGCGCTCGCGCACCGGCAGCGGCGCGGGCGAGTACCACCGTCAGGTCGGTTCCCTATGCCGTCGCGGTGAGAGCACCGACAAAGCCTCGTGGCTTCGAACGGCGAGCTGAGGTTCGACCGCCGCGACTCGCTCGGTCGGCTCGCCGTTCGGGAGTGGCTGGGATCGCGCGCAGGCGCGCGGGCGTCATGCGAGTAGCGATCGTGGTGGTCTTCATAGCGCTCGGGCTGAGGCTCGTCGCCGTGCAGGCATTCTCGAGCGACCACTATGCGAAGATCGGGGCGTCGGAGGTCACGAGCACGGTCCAGGTGCCGGCCCAGCGCGGAGGTATCTTCGACCGCAACGGCGCAGTTCTTGCCATCTCGGTGCCGCGCTCTGATGTCGTGGCCGACCCGTTCCTGATCCGCGACCCCGCGGGCGAGGCGCGCGCGTTGGCCCCGGTGATGGGTCTGACTCAGCCCCAGCTGCAGGCAGAGCTCTCGGAGCATTCCGGCTTCGTTTACCTGGCACAAAAGGTCGAGCAGAAGGTGGCTTCCCAGGTCAAGGCGCTCGACCTTGTGGGGATCACGCTTCTGCCCGACACCGAGCGTGTCGACCCCGCCGGCCAGTTGGCCACGCCGCTTCTCGGTACCGTCGGGTCCAACGGCGCCGGGCAGGCCGGATTGGAGTACCAATTCAACAAGCTCCTGGCAGGCAGAAATGGAAGCATCACAGAGGAGCAGGCTCCGGGAGGAGTCCTGCTCCTCGGAGGTACCACACAGCGCCCGGCGGCCAAGGGGGGAACCGGCATCGAGTTGACGATCGATCAACCTCTGCAATACGCCACGGAGCAGTCGCTCGGCGCAGCGGTGACGGGCTCGCACGCGAAGAGCGGAATCGCGGTCGTCATGGACACCCACACGGGTGACATCTTGGCCATGGCCAACCTGGTCGTCGATCCCAAGACCCGCAAGTTGGTCGAAGCCGGCCAGAACCTGGCACTGACCCAGGTGTACGAGCCTGGATCGGTCTTCAAGGCGGTGACCTTCTCTGCAGCTCTCACCGATGGGATAGTCGCCCCGAGCACGGTCTTGACTGTCCCAAGCTCGTTGACCATCGACGGATGGGTGTTCCACGATGCCGAGAACCACCCCACCGAGCAATTGTCGGCCACGCAGATCCTCGCCCAGTCTTCGAACATCGGGACGATCGAGATCGCTCAAGCCCTGGGGAAGGACCGACTCGCCGCGCAGATCGGAGCCCTGGGGTTCGGCCAGCCGACGGGCCTCGGATTCCCGGGCGAGTCCGCCGGGCTGGTGAAGAAGGACGCGTCGCAGTGGTCGGCGTCGGACATCGGCTCGACGCCCATCGGACAGGATGACGCGGTAACTGCTCAGCAGGTGCTCGACATGATCAACACGGTGGCGACGGGCGGGGTCTTCGTGCCTCCGCGTCTTATCCGAGCGACGGTGTCGAGCGACGGGTCGGTCACCGCGACTCGCAGCGGCGCCGAGCGCCGCGTCCTTTCACCGCAGGTGTCGAGCGAGCTCACGGCAATGATGGAACAGGTCGTGCAGGACGGCACGGCGGTCAGCGCTGGTGTGCCCGGGTACACGGTCGCAGGAAAGACAGGCACGGCCCAGATCCCCGATCCCGTCCACGGGGGTTACATTCCTGGGGCCTACATGGCCACCTTTGCCGGCTTTGCTCCTGCGCAGAACCCGGCTCTGAGCGCGATCGTGGTTCTCGCCCAGCCCACGCCGATTTTCGGCGGGGTCGTCGCCGCTCCGGTGTTCTCCCAAGTGATGCAATACGCACTCAACCGCTACGGCGTGCCCACCTCCCCGCAAGGCACCACAGGAGGCACGGCCGATCCCGTTCCGTTCTCAAGTGCTCAGCCGTGACCGCTTCCCAGACAGGCCCCATAGCAGGGCCCGATGTCGTCGCTCCGGACAACCCGCCGCGTCCGGGTACGATCGGCGTGACGGCCGGGAACGCCACGGAAGGGCCGTGAACGCCCCGCCGGGCCCCCGACTGTGCGAATGGACCGGTTGCTCGAGGATGTCGAGGTCCTGTCTACGCGCGGCCGACTGAGCGCTGTGGAGGTGACGTCGGTCGAGTACGACAGCAGGCATGCCGGGCCCGGAACGCTGTTCTGCTGTCTCCCCGGAGCCGAACGCGATGGTCATGACTTCGCGGGTGATGCCGTCGCGCGCGGGGCGGCGGGCCTGCTGGTCGAGAGGTCGCAGGACTTCGAGGTGGCGCAGGCGGTGGTGCCTGCGGGGGCATCACGCAGGTCGATGGCGAGGGCGGCCGCGACCTTTTATGACCACCCGGCTCGGTCGCTCAAGATGGCCGGTGTGACGGGCACGAACGGCAAGACCACCGTGACACACATCCTCGCGTCCATCTTCGAGGCGTACGGTCTTCCCACCACTGTCATCGGCACCCTAGGAGGAGTGCGCACGACTCCCGAGGCCCCGCTGCTACAGCGCCTGCTCGCGCAGGCGCGCGACTGCGGGCAACGCGTGGCTGCGCTGGAGGTCTCGTCGCACGCCCTGACCCAAGAGCGCGTGGAGGGGATCAGATTCGACGCCGCGGTCTTCACCAACCTCGGACACGACCATCTTGATCATCACGGCACGATGGAGAACTACTTCGCTGCCAAGGCGTCGCTGTTCTCGCCCGAACGCGCCGCGGTGGCCATCGTGTGTGTGGATGATCCATGGGGTCGGCGCCTGGCTGAGAATCTTCTGGTCGAGGTTGTGCCGTACTCGTTGTCCGATGCGAGTGACGTCGAGACCGACGCACGGCGAACGGCCTTCTCGTGGCGAGGACGACGCGTCGTCATGCGCCTGGCTGGGCTCTTCCAGGTGCCCAACGCCCTGGCGGCGGCTACGGCGGCGACCGTCCTCGGCGTCCCCGAAGAGCTCGTGGTGGCCGGCCTCTCAGAGGCGCTCCCGGTCCCGGGACGTTTCGAGGTGGTGGAGGCCGAGGTTCCGTTCACGATCGTGGTCGACTACGCGCACACTCCAGAGGGGCTGCAGGTGGCGCTCGCGAGTGCCCGCCGCCTGGCAAAGGCCAAGCGCGTCATCGTCGTCTTCGGGGCGGGAGGCGGGCGCGACCGTCAGAAGCGATCGGCGATGGGAGCAGCTGCAGCGGCAGGAGCGGATCTTGCCGTGATCACCTCGGACAACCCGCGAGGCGAGGATCCGTTGACGATCATCGAGGCCGTGTTGTCCGGGGTTCCCGAGCCGGCCGAGGTGCTGGTGGAACCTGAACGTGGCCGTGCCATCGAGGCGGCATTCGATCGAGCTGGCCCCGGCGACGTGGTCGTCGTCGCGGGAAAGGGCCACGAGAGTGTTATCGAAGTAGGTCACGAGCACCTAGCGTTCGACGACCGGGTCGAGGCCCGAGCCGCAGCGCAGCGCCTCGTGTCGCACGGCGCCGCAAGAGGGAGCCGCGAGTGATCAGTCTCATGGCCTCCGGTGGCATCGCCCTGTTGGCGGCCTCCCTGGGAACGCCCGTCCTCATCCGCTGGCTCCGCCGGAGGCGCTTCGGACAGCAGATACGCGACGACGGTCCGTTCATGCACTTGGTGAAAGCGGGAACCCCGACCATGGGAGGGGTGGCGATGGTGCTGGCCGCAGCCGCCGGTTACCTCTTGGCACACGCTGGCACACATGTGGCATTTTCCAGGTCGGGCGTGCTCGTATTGCTTGTGACCCTGTGCGCCGGCGGGATCGGGTTGTTCGACGACTGGGCAAAGGTGCGACACCGGCGCAGCCTCGGGCTCACCAAACGCAGCAAGTTCGGCGCGCTCGTGCTCATGTCGGTCGGCTTCGCGCTGGCAGCCGAGCACTGGGCCGGAGTTAGCACGAATCTGTCGTTCACGCGCTGGGACTCCATCGGTGTCGACCTTGGTAGCGTGGGCTGGGTCTTATGGGCGGTCTTCGTGATCGTCGGAACGGCCAATGCCGTGAACTTGACGGACGGCCTCGACGGGCTGGCGTCCGGCTCGGCGACGTTCTGTTTCGCGATCCTCGCGATCATCGGGTACTGGCAGTTCCGCCACTTCTCCCTTTACCACGTGACCTCGGCCCTCGACCTGGCTCTCTCGTCCGTCGCGACGGCCGGAGCGTGCCTCGGCTTCTTGTGGTGGAACGCGGCGCCCGCCCGTATCTTCATGGGGGACACGGGCTCTTTGGCGATCGGGGCGGCTCTGGCAGCGCTATCCCTCGAGATGAACCTACAGCTGCTTCTTCCTGTCATAGGTGGCCTGTTCGTGATCGTCACGATGTCGGTAGTGATCCAGGTGGTGAGTTACCGGCTATTCCATCGACGGGTGTTCCTCATGGCGCCGCTGCACCACCATTTCGAGCTGATGGGCTGGCCCGAGACCACGGTGATAGTCCGGTTCTGGATTCTCGCCGGGCTCTTTGCCGCGCTTGGGCTAGGTATCTTCTATGCCGATTTCCTCTCGGCGACGAGCCACTGAGGCAGAGCCGTGAGAGAAAAGAGCTGTTTGGCCCAGCGTCCCGGCGTGTGCGATGGGGTCCCGTGCCTTGCGTCTTGGCTGCGCAATTCGAGGAGGCTCCACCACCGTGACGGGCTGGCGCGGGAGGCTGGAGGGGTGAGACCGGGCGATGTGACGTGCAAGAGCGCGCGCTCTCTGTGTGCCACGAGGCTCCAAGAGTGCCGATGACCTCACGCGCAGGTTACTCACCGCAACCACGAGCAGGGGTTTCCCAGGCGCGTAGCTCGGGCCATCTTCGCCTTCTGGAGGGGGGAGGCCACGGCCCGGGTGTCTTGCCGGCGAGTGCTCGGAGCAAGGACGTGATCTCGACCCGGGGGGCGGTATTGACCTTGACCGGCGCCCTCTGTGCCATCGGCCTCGTGATGGTGCTCTCGGCGTCCGCCTATACATCGCTGGAGTACTACGGATCGGTGTGGACGATCTTCGAGCGACAAGCGCTGTGGATGGCGCTCGGCGTGCTCGCGCTGGGCGTGACGGCGCGCATCCACTACGAGCACTGGCGACGCGTGCGGATAATGATCCTGATTGGCACTCTGGGTCTGCTCTTCGCCGTGCTCGTTCCCGGTGTCGGGGTGTCCGCCGGCGGTTCGAGCCGCTGGATCGGTTTCGGTTTGTTTCGTCTCCAGCCGTCGGAGCTCATGAAGCTGGCGATCGCGCTCTTCGCGGCAGACCTGCTAACAAGACGAGCCAAGCGAGTACGGGAAGCCAGAACAGTGGTCCTGCCCCTGCTGATCGTTCTGGGGTTGGCGGGAACCCTCGTCCTCGAGCAACCGGACATGGGCACAGCTCTCGTGCTGGCGTGCATCAGCTTCGCCTTGCTGTACGCGGGAGGGGTGCCGCTTCGCCCGGTATTGAAGGGGTTGGCCGCGGTGGCAGTGGTAGGGCTGATCGTCGGCCTGGCCGAACCGTATCGTCGTGCACGGTTGTTGTCGTTCGTGGACCCGTTCGCGCATGCGAAGGGATCGGGGTATCAGGTGGTGCAGTCGTTGGTCGGCCTGGGCTCGGGCCACCTCTACGGGCTGGGCCTCGGTGGCGGCCGCGAGAAGTGGGGCCTCCTACCGAACGCGCACACAGACTTCATCTTCTCGGTCATAGGTGAGGAGGGGGGCCTCGTCGGCACGCTCCTGGTTCTGGCGCTTTTCGCCGGGCTTGCCTGGTATGGCTTTCGCGCCGCGACGCGCGCACCAGACCGCTTCGCGGGACTGCTCGCAGTGGCGTGCACGAGCTGGATCACGGGCCAGGCGGTGATCAACATAGGGGCTGTCATCGGGCTACTGCCCGTGACAGGCATACCGCTGCCGTTCATCTCCTTCGGTGGTTCCTCCTTGGTGATAACGATGGTCGCGGCAGGGATACTGGTGAACATCGCCACTCACGAGCGACTACCTGTCGTCTCAACGCGCTCTTCAACGCGCTCTTCAACGCGTTCTTCAACGCGCTCTTCAACGCGCACGCGACAGATGGAACCGACTTCGCATGGAACAAGGTGAGCGAACAACCTCGGACCGAGAGAAGCCGGTTGGCGCCCTCGCCTAGGTACGCCGCCGGTGGGGCGGTTCGGTGACCCTTCGCCGTTTCGCCCTTGTTGCCGGGGGTGGAACGGGTGGCCATGTCATCCCGGCAGTGGCGGTGGCGCGCGCGTTGAACGCGAAGCTCGGACCCGAAGCGGTTGAGCTTGTGGGCTCGCGGCGCGGCCTCGATTCGCAGCTGGCGCGTGACAAAGGGCTGCCCGTCACCCTCCTACCGGGCCGTGGTTTTTCCAGGCGGGCCTCCGCGCGGGCTGTAGTACAGAATCTGGCTGCGCTCAGCGAGCTCTTCGTGGCCGGGGTTCTCGCAGTAGTGGTCGTGGTTCGACGCCGCCCGGCCGTGGTCGTGGCGATGGGCGGTTACGCCTGTGTGCCTGCCGCGATCGCGGCAGTGGTACTCGGAGTGCCGCTCGTGCTGGTGAACGTCGACGCGGTTCCGGGCGCGGCGAACCGACTGGTGGGCAAGTTCGCCCGGGTGGCGGCGGTGGCGTTCGAAGGCACGGCGCTTCCGCGCGCCGTGGTCACGGGCGCGCCCGTGCGCGAGGAGGTATTGGCCGGGGCGCGACCGGATGCCCCGGCGTGCCGAAGTGCGAGACAGGAGCTGGGGATTCCCCCTGATCGGCATGTCGTGGCTGCGGTGGGAGGTTCGCTCGGAGCCAGGAGGTTGAACGAGGCGGTGCTCGGGCTCGCCACGATCTGGGAGAAGCGCTCGGACTTGGCCATCTACCACGTGGTGGGCACCCGTGACGCGAGTTGGGCAATGCAGCTGAAGCCCGAGATGTCGAGCGAAGCGCTGTGGTACAGACAGGTGGCCTACGAGGAGCGCATGGAGCTCTTCTATCAGGCGGCAGACGTAGTTGTCTGTCGCGCGGGTGCCAACACTGTGGCGGAGCTCACCGTCGTGGGGGTGCCGGCGGTTGTGGTGCCCCTCCCCGGCGCTCCCGGTGACCACCAGGCTGCCAACGCGGCCGTACTCGAACGCGCAGGGGCCGCAGTGGTGGTCGAGGACAGCGCCTGCACTCCTGAGCAGCTCGTCATCGAGCTCGATCGTCTCCTGGTCGCTCCGGAGCTGATGGACACCATGAGGCGCGCCGCCGCGCAGCTCGGACGTCCCGACGCGCTGTCTGCGGTCGTGGCCGTCGTCGAGGCGCAGGCCCGGCCAGAAGGCATAGGGATCTTTCGGAAGGCCCTGAGCAACCGAGCTCGCAAGCGACAGACCGGCAGAGCGAAATGAGCACGGGCGTCGTGGGGTCGCAGCGTTCGGAGCTATCGGTGTTGTCGGTCAAACGGCGGATCCACGTCGTGGGCGTGGGCGGTGCCGGGATGAGCGCGATTGCATCCGTGCTGGCTGCCATGGGTCACCAGGTCAGCGGCAGTGACCTCAAGGCTTCCTCGGCTTCGCAGCGGTTGGTCGCCGCCGGGGTGAGCGTCTTCGTGGGGCACGACGCCGCCCACCTTGGCGATGCCGAGCTCATCACCATGTCCNNCATTGATGTCGGCGACATAGTCGCTAATGACCAATAAATCGGGCGGGGATTCGCGCACCATGTCCACGGCGATCCCTGAGTCGAACCCCGAAGTCGCAGAGGCTCGTCGGCGCGGTCTGCCGGTGTTGTCGCGCGCACAGATGTTGGCGGAGATCTGCGCCTCGCGCCGGTGCGTGGCGGTGTCGGGAACGCACGGGAAGACTACGACTACTTCGATGTTGGCGCTCATCTTGGTCGAAGCGGGCCTGCGGCCAAGCTTCGTGATCGGGGGAGACGTGAACGAGATCGGCACGAACGCGGTCTGGGACTCGGGGCAGTGGCTGGTGGTGGAAGCTGACGAGAGTGACGGCACTTTCAATTTCCTCGATCCCGAGATCGCGGTGGTGACGAATGTGGAGCCTGACCATCTTGACCGCTACGGCACCTTCGAAGAGCTCGTGGCGGCATTCGACGAGTTCTGCACTGGCCGGTCGGGCGGTGTCGTCGCCGGATCCGACGATCTCGTGGCCTTGGAGCTGGGGCGGCGCCATGGCGCAGATCTCGTGGGGTGCTCACAAGCAGCCACGTGGCGCATCGAGAAGCAGATCGTCGGCGCGGCGGGTGTGTCGTTCGATTTGCGCCGGGGTGAAGAGGTCTTGGGGCGCCTCGCGCTGCCTGTGATCGGCGCCAACATTGTCAACAACGCCGCAGTGGCCGCAGTGACCGCGATGAAAGTGGGAGCCCCTTTCGAAGCGGCGACAAGAGCGCTCGCCCGTTTCGCCGGGGTGGCGCGTCGCTTCGAGCTGCGAGGCGAGACGCGCGGTGTGCGCTTCGTCGACGATTACGCTCACTTGCCGACAGAGGTGAGCTCGGTGATAAAAGCTGCCCGGGCGCTCGAGATGCAGCGGTTGGTGGTGGTCTTCCAACCCCATCGCTACAGCCGCATCGCTGCACTTGGGGCGCAGTTCGCCGACGCGTTCAGCGGCGCAGACCTGGTGCTCGTCACAGACGTCTTTCCAGCGGGGGAGAAGCCTCTTCCCGGTGTCACGGGGCGCCTGGTAGCCGACGCGGCGGCCCGGGCTAATCCGGCCCTAGATGTGGCGTACGTCCAGGGCCGGACCGAGCTGCACGAGCACCTGGCGCGGGCGCTGCGGGCAGGCGACGTGTGCCTCACCCTCGGTGCCGGGGATCTGACCACCCTTCCCGACGAGATGCAGACGGACCCCGCATGGTGAACACATCGGAGGCGAACGGAAAAGTGGGCACGCCAGCTTGCTCCGTGCCGCCCTCCAAGAGGGCCGCGCGGTGAGCGACGCGATGTCACCGCAGGACGGCGACAGGTACCTCGCCGCAGCGATCGAGGCGCTGGTTGGTTCCTTCGGAACACGCGCGGTGCGCGACGCGCCGCTCGGCGCTCGCACGACCTACAGGGTGGGTGGTCGCGCCGCGATGTTGGTCGAGATCGACTCGTTCGAGGACCTGCGTGCGATGCAAAGAGCGCTCGTTGTGGCAGGTGGGCCGGTGCCGGTTCTCATCTTGGGCCAGGGCTCGAACCTGCTTGTCGCAGACAGCGGGTTCTCTGGAGTGGTGGCGAGCCTCGGACGTTGCTTCGACTGGGTGGAGGTGCGAGGCGAGACGGTCCGAGCGGGGGGGGCTACCAAGCTCCCGGTGGTGGCCCGCAGGTCCGTCGCCGCGGGGCTTTGCGGGCTGGAGTGGGCGGTGGGGGTGCCAGGATCCGTCGGAGGGGCGCTTCGGATGAACGCAGGTGGCCACGGCTCGGACACCGCCGCAGTGCTTGATTGCTACCGGTCGCTCGACCTCATCGACGGGGTGGATGCCGAGCACAGCGCGAAACGGCTCGGATTCGGCTACCGGCACTCGGCATTGTTTGCGGGTGAGGTGGTGCTCTGGGCGCAGTTCGCGCTCACTCGAGGGGACACAGGTCGCGCCCAGGCGGCTCTGGCAGAGGTGGTGGGGTGGCGTCGTACGCATCAGCCAGGAGGTTCCAACGCGGGATCGGTGTTCATGAACCCTCCTTGTGACTCGGCTGGAAGGCTGGTCGAGGAGGCAGGCCTCAGAGGGTTTCGGATGGGAAGCGCCCGGGTCTCGGAGAAGCACGCCAACTTCATCCAGGCCGACGAGGGCGGTTCCGGCGACGACGTGCGCAGGCTATTGGAGCACGTGCGCACGGAGGTTGCCCGACGAACAGGCGTCGTCCTGACCACGGAGGTCCAATTGCTGGGCTTCGAGGACAGTCCCCCGACCCTGGTCCACGCCGGTGCCTGAGGGACGCGCCGCTCGCTCGCCGGCCAGCCACCGTCCCCGAGGGGCTACCTCCATCTCAGCTAGAGGTAGAGTGTAGAGGACGCGATGGCGCTCACGACGAGAGCCACTAGGGGAGCTCGACCCGCGATGGATCCCAAGATCCACCAGCGGCGTGTGGTGGTTACCCGCCAGCGAGGACGGCGGCGCCTTCGCGTTCTGATCGCAGGATCGTGCGTGCTGGCCGTTGGTGCCGGCGCCTTCCTCACGCTTCACACGGGTCTTTTCTCCGCTCGCCATGTGACGGTTCGGGGGGCTCACCACACACCGGTGGCAACGGTCGTGGCGGTGGCCGGCCTGACGAGACATCCTCCGCTGTTGGACGTGGACCCTGGGCGCGCTACAACTCGTCTCGAGAAGCTCCCATGGGTGCAAACCGCTGTCGTGGAGCGTCACTGGCCCGACTCCGTGAGCATCGTTGTCACCGAGCGCGTGCCGGTCGCCGCGGTGGCGCTGCGTGCGGGCGACGTGGCGATCGTCGACGGCTCCGGGCGGGTGCTGGCGCACGGACCCAACGCCCCGGCAGGAACGGTGGCGCTCGTCGTACCTGTGGCGGCGGGACGGCCGGGTTCGGTCCTCGCGAACGCGGCGAGGGGCGCTCTGGTAGTGGCCCGGGACCTTCCGCCCCCGCTCAAGTCGCGGGTGAGAACGGTGATCGTAGCGACCGGCGGGCGGGTGGTTCTCGACCTCGGTGGTGGGCTGCAAGCCACGCTAGGGCCTCCCTCAGGGCTCGGTGCCAAGTTCGAGGCGTTGGAGAGCCTGCTGGCCGGGACACCTCTCACAGGGCCGGGCATGATCGACCTCACGGTCCCCGAAGAGCCGACAGTGTCCGCGGCGCGTGCGGCGTCAGGCGCGAGCGGCGCCGGCTAGGACCGCTGTCAGGGGACGCGGACCCTCGGTACCATCGTTGGCGGGGGCTGCTCAGTTCGACCTGCTTGACCGCTTCACGGGGTGGCCGTATCGTGAGTCAGCCTTCCGCAGCATGAAGTTCTGATCGAGGGTGAGGTCGCTGCTCGGTGCCCGCTCGTCGTAGCCAGAGCACCTAGCGGGGTTTCATAGCGTGGGGTTTTGGGCGATGCCTGTGGTTCGGGTGAACGAGGAGAGTCGATGACCGGTCCGTCGCAGAACAGCTACTTCGCCGTGATCAAGGTCGTCGGTGTGGGCGGCGGCGGAGTGAACGCGGTGAACCGCATGATCGAGTCCGGTCTGAAGGGTGTGGAGTTCATCGCCATGAACACCGACTCCCAGGCGTTGCTCATGAGCGATGCGGACTTGAAGCTGGACATCGGACGCGAGCTCACCCGCGGACTGGGCGCCGGCAGCGATCCCGAGGTGGGGCGGCAGGCCGCCGAGGANNCCGACATGGTCTTCATCACCGCAGGGAAAGGGGGCGGCACCGGCACCGGCGGCGCGCCGGTGGTGGCAGACATAGCGAAGTCGGTCGGTGTCCTCACCATCGGCGTGGTCACCCGGCCCTTCTCCTTCGAGGGCCGGACGCGTTCGGTACAGGCCGAGGCGGGCATTCAGAACCTGAAAGACAAGGTCGACGCGATCATCATCATTCCGAACGACCGGCTTCTCACGGTGTCGACGGACAAGACGTCGATGGTCAACGCGTTCAAGATGGCAGATGAGGTCCTCTTACAGGGAGTGAAGGGGATCACCGACCTCATCACCATCCCGGGCCAGATCAACACCGACTTCGCCGACGTTCGCATGGTCCTTTCCAACGCGGGAACAGCCATAATGGGCATCGGCCAGGCTTCGGGGGAGGGCAGGGCGGTGAACGCTTCGCGCGGGGCGATCACGAGTCCTCTTCTCGAGTCGTCGATCGAGGGTGCCCGAGGGGTCTTGGTGAACATCGCAGGAAGCCCCGATCTCGGCCTGTTCGAGGTGAACGAGGCCATGGAGATCATCCACGGTGTCGCCCACCCCGACGCCAACATCATCTTCGGCAACGTGATCGATGAGGCGATGGCCGACGACGTGAGGGTCACGGTGATAGCAGCCGGGTTTGAGCGTTGGGAGGAGCCCCGCTCAGGTGAGCCCCGGCCCGACGAGCGTAGCCAGGTGCTCGGCGGGGAACCGGCTCGTGCGGAGCATGTGCACGAGGACATCTTCGCCACGCCCGCCGTCGGCGAGCTCGGTCTGGGTGACGACGAGTTCGACGTCCCCTCCTTCTTGCGCTGAAAGGGCCCGCGCTGGGCGTGCACCTACCTGGGCCCGGCGGACCCTCCAGGCTCGGTGCCGGCGGCGTTCTGGCGCTTTGGACCGGGCGGGGGGCAGGTGACCAGAGAGCCCTGGGCAAACGCGCTGGCGCTCCCGCACCGGTACCGCGGGGCCTGGTGGTGAGGCGTCTGAACCAACAGCACGGCTGCGAGGTGGTGGTCGTCGACGCACCGGCGGTCGGCAGCCTTTGCGTGCCATGGCCCTCGGGTTCCGATGACAGGCTCCCCGATGCCGACGCGGCGGTCTGCAGAGGGCACCGTTCCTGCTTGGCGGTGCTGAGCGCCGACTGCGCCACGGTGGCGCTCGCGTCAGGAGAGGGGGTGTTCGCAGCAGCACACGTCGGATGGCGCGGGCTCGTCGCCGGCGTCCTGGAGCGGACTCTTCGCGCCATGAGATCGCTCGGCGCCACAGAGGTGTCGGCCGGCATGGGACCGTGCATCCACCCGTGCTGCTATCGCTTCGCAACTCCCGAGCTGGACGTGGTGGCGAAGCGTTACGGAGATCAGGTGCGAGCGCTCACCGCTCAGGGAGAACTAGCGCTCGACCTGCCGCAGGCTGTGCGCAGCGCGCTCGCCGTCGGTGAAGCTCAGCTCGTGGTGGACATGGACCGATGTACGGCGTGCGAGAGCGACAGCTTCTCGTACCGTGCTAGGCACGACGAGGAGCGCCAAGCTCTTTATGTGTGGCTGGAGCCAGACCCACCGTGACCCAGCCCCGACCTCGCGCCACACGCGAGGAGCTCGCGCCTCCTGCGCCGCAGGTGGTGGCGGAGCACCTCGAGGCGGTGCGACGACGCATCGAGACCTCCGGGCGAGACCCTGCGCAAGTGACCATCGTGGCTGTGACGAAAGGCTTCAGCCACGCTGCAGTAGCCGCCGCGCTGGCTGCGGGAGTGACGGACATCGGTGAGAACTATGCGGACGAGCTTCTCCACAAAGCCGCCGCGACCTCCGCGACGCCCGAAGGCGCGATCGGTGCGCGCTGGCACTACCTGGGCGTGATCCAGCGCAGGAGGGTCAAGGACCTGGCGCCGGTCGTCGATTGTTGGCAGACCGTCAGCCGCGTCGCAGAGGCTGAGGCGATCGCCGGACGCGCCGGCGCGGCGGAGGTGATGGTGGAGGTGGAGACGACCGGCCTGCCAGGGCGAAACGGTTGCCCGCCGTCGGCGACGCCCGAGCTCGTGGGTGTCTTGCGCGACCTGGGGCTCGAGGTCCGCGGTCTCATGGCCATGGGACCTCCCGGTTTGCCGGAGCTGTCCAGGGAGGCTTTTCGGACCACTGCATGTCTTGCCACCGATCTCGGTCTGTCCGAGCTCTCCATGGGCATGTCCGGCGACCTCGAGGTGGCGCTGGAGGAAGGGGCCACGATCGTACGCGTCGGGCGCGCGCTGTTTGGCGAGCGTGCTCGCCGGGAGAGCTGAAAGGTACGTCCCGTGCGACGAGCGGGTCCCCCTGCTCGGGACCCGAGGCAGTACGCTGTGGCCAGGGAGGCATGTTATGGCAGCTGGTTTCTTCAAGAGGGCCATGGTGTACTTGGGCCTCGTGGACGACGAGTATGAGGACTATGAGGAATATGACCCGCGCGGAGTATCGGTGCCGCGTGGCGTCCACAGGGCGCCCGAACCCGAAGTAGACGAAGAACCCGTCTCTGTCGTTGCCGCGAGCACCATCCGCCCGATGTCGTACGAACGTGCCGGAGTCCAGGTTCCGACGATCACTCCGCGCGCTGTCGTGCGCCCGGTGCCCGCGGAGGTGGGCGCCAGGGTCCATGTGATCGCACCCATGCAATTCGGTGATGCCCGCCAGATTGCCGACAAGCTGGTGTCGAACCAGCCGGTGATCGTCAACCTTCAAGTGGCCAACCGTGAGTTGATGAGGAGGATGATCGACTTCTGCAGCGGCGTGGCCTACGCGCTCAGCGGGAAGATGGAGCGCGTCGCGGACAAAGTGTTCCTCGTGACCCCGTCGAACGTGCAGGTGTCGGCGGAGGAGCGTCAGCGACTCCAGGAGAACGGCCTGCTTCGGCCCTAGAGCGGCCGAGTCCTTATCGCAGCGCCCCAGGCCCTAGGGTTTAGTTCCGTGGTCCGCGAAGTCCTGATCATCGCCTTGGAGGTCTATCTATGGGGCGTCCTGTTTCCTCGGGCGCTTCTCAGCTGGTTCCCGGCCTCGCCCGGCAGCTGGTTGGTGCCTATCAACTCAGCGCTGTACCGGCTGAGTGAGCCTGTCCTGGCTCCGGTTCGACGAGTGATTCCGCCTGCGCGCATGGGGGGGATGGGGCTGGACTTGTCGTTCATCGTGGTTTTTCTCGGCATTCAGGTGGTTGTCATCCCGCTGGTTGCGTCGGTGTGACCCGCCGGGCCCGCCAGCGAGGACGGCGCACCCGGTGAGGGTCGCCGCAGTGACTGCCCTCTTCTGCCGCAAGAGGGCGGTTAGGATCTGGCTGCATGGACAGCCCTAAGGCGAGCCAGCAATCCAGTCTCGACAGTCTGCGAACGGTCGAGTTCCGCCAAACCCTGCGCGGGTATCACATAGATGATGTGGACGAATACCTCGAGCGTGTTGCCGTTGAGGCGGATGCTCTCCAGGAAAAGCTCCGGGAGTCCAACGAGCGTACGAAGCAAGCCTTGGAGCGTATGGCGCAGCTAGAGCACTTGCTGGCTGAGCAGCGAGAAGAGGCTGCTTCGACCGAGCACGAGGCAAGGCAGAGCGTGCCGGACGAAACGTTGCAACGCACACTGCTACTCGCTCAGAAGTTCTTGGATCAGACGAAGGAGGAAGCCGAGGCTGAGGCCCGTGCGATGGTGTCGAAGGCAGAGGAGCACGCGCGCAGTCTGTTGGTCGATGCTGAGACCCGGGCCCACTCTGTCACAGAGGACGCCGAGTACCAGTTGCGCGAGGAGGTCGAGCGCCTCGATGATCTGCGTACGCAGCTTGCCGAAGATGCAGAGAAGCTCGCGCAGCACATCGACGGCGAGCGCAACCGGCTGCGAAGCGCCCTCGTCGAGATGCTCACCTGGGTCGATGATCAGATCCAGCCTGTCGCTTCGGCTCTCGCTAGGCACGAGGAGGGCTCGGACGGCGAGGCCCAGGGGTCAGAGCCGCCGCCCTCCGGCGGTGGAGGAAGCAGCCAGAACTCGGCACACGACATGCAACGTACGCCGTCTGCCCAGTCTGCCGGAGGCGCGCGTTAGCTGATTGGTGGTCAGCAGGGCGTCTTTGCAACCTTTATCGAGAGCGAATCCGCCTCGGTCACCTCGAGGTTCACCGCCAAGGTCTGCTCGGCGACGTAAGCGCGGTGAGCCTCCAGCGCGCAGGCCACGTCGGCTGGCGCGGCGATCTGCAGGGTTATGCAATCGGTGACCGCCAGTCCCGCCTCGCGGCGTGCGGCCTGTACCTGTCGCACTACGTCGCGGGCGAGTCCTTCTGACTCGAGCTCTTCGTCCACTTCCGTGTCGAGGATGACGACTGCGGTGTCTGTGGGCAAGGCACGTCCGTTTCGTTCGTCGCGCGGGCGGAGCCTGAGCCCGTACTCGCCGTCTTCGGCCCGCAGGATGATCCCGTCCACCGCGACTCCTTCGTCGACTTCCTGCCATTCACCGCGCTTCACCGCCGCGATGATCCGCTGCGTGTCGGGCCCCAGGCGTGGCCCTATGGCAGCCGGCACCAGCGTGATCACGCGCTCGGCCACGATGTCCACGTCGTCGGTGAACGAGACGGACTTCACGTTCAGCTCTTCTTTGATCAGCGCCTCGTACGGGGCGAGCAGGGCGGGGGCGGCGGTGGCGATGGTGAGCCTTCGAAGCGGCAGACGCGAGCGCAGGCTGTGGGCCTTCCTGATGGCATGTGCTGCCGAGCACACCTCGCGCACGAGGTCCATCGAGGTCACCAGCTCCGCGTCGACGGGGAGCTCGTCGGGCGTTGGCCAATCGGCCAGGTGCACGCTGCGCTCCCCGGTGAGCCCCCGGTAGATCGACTCGGTGAGGAACGGCAGGAGAGGAGCGGCGACCTTGCACAAGGTGACCAGCACCGTAGAGAGCGTGTCGTAGGCATCCACCTTGTCGGCTTCGAGCGCCCCCGGCCCCTGGCGCGCCCTCCAAAATCGGTCGCGGCTGCGCCGGATGTACCAGTTGTTGAGGGCGTCGAGGAAGGAGGTGATCGCAGCGCACGCCCCGTAGAGGTCGTAGACGTCCATGCAGGCTGTGACCTCGCCGACCAGCGAAGCGGTCTTCGCCAGCACATAGCGGTCCAGGACCCCGCCGGCGTCAGTACGCCACCGTCCTCGAATGCCATCGGCGTTGGCATAGAGCGTGAGGAAGTACCAGGCGTTCCAGATCGGGTTGAGGACCTGTCGGCGAACCTCCTCGATGCCCTTTGCATGCACGATCATGTCCTGGCCGCGAAGCACCGCGGAGGATACGAGGAACCAGCGCATGGCGTCGGCTCCCCACATGTCGAACACGGTGTCCGGTTCGGGGTAGTTGCCGAGACGTTTGGACATCTTTCGCCCGTCGTCGCCGAGCACTATGCCGTGGGCCACGCAGTGGTCGAAAGGTGGGCGGTCGAAGAGGGCGACGGAGAGCACGTGGAGCGTGTAGAACCAGCCCCGAGTCTGCCCCACGTATTCCACGATGAAATCTGCGGGGAAGTGGCTCTCGAACCACTCCGCTCGTTCGAAGGGGTAGTGAACCTGGGCGAAGGGCATGGAGCCCGACTCGAACCAGCAGTCGAGGACGTCGTCGACGCGTCGCATCATCGATCGCCCCGTCGGGTCGTCGGGGTTCGGGCGGATGAGCTCGTCGATGGCCGGCCGGTGAAGGTCACGGGGCTGGAAGCCGAAATCGCGCTCGAGCTCCCCCAAGGACCCGTACACGTCCATCCGAGGATAGGCAGGGTCGTCACTCTTCCAGACCGGTATCGGTGCCCCCCAGAAGCGGTTCCTGCTGACGGCCCAGTCACGCGCCCCTTCGAGCCACTTGCCGAACGCGCCATCGCGCACATGGGAGGGAATCCAGTCGATCTTCTGGTTCAGTTCGAGCATGCGGTCCTTGATGGCGGCGACATTGACCAACCACGAGCTGACCGCCTTGTAGATCAGGGGGGTGTCGGTACGCCAGCAATGGGGATAGCTGTGGGTGTAGCGCGTCGCGTCCAGCAGGACACCCGATTCGCGCAAGTCTTCGATCACGTCTTGGTTCGCGTCGAACACGTGCATGCCGGCATAAGGCGGCACGGCGGAGGTGAAGCGCCCCTGGTCGTCGACGGGGCAAACCACCGAGATGCCCGCATCCTTGCAGGCCCAGTAGTCCTCCTCGCCGAACCCCGGTGCGAGATGCACGACTCCGGTGCCCTCCTCGGTGTCGACGAAGTCCGCGGCGAGCACCGAGAAGGCGTTCTCGTGCTCGGAGAAGAACCTAAACAGTGGCCGGAAGCGGCGTCCCACCAGCTGCGCTCCGGCGATCCTGGCAATGGGCTCGGTGTTCCCGAAGAGCTCTGGGTAGGCGCCGACGCGCGCGCTTGCGATGGCAGTCGGCACGCCGAGCACCTCGTGGACGACATACTCGATCTCGGGGCCCACCGCGAGGGCAAGGTTCGACGGCAACGTCCACGGTGTGGTGGTCCAAACGAGCAAGCGCAACGGTCCGTCCACGAGAGCCCCGGCTTCTGTGGGCGCGCGAAGCGGCTCCAGCTCGAAGGCTACGGTGATAGCGGGGTCCTCGCGGGCACGATAAGAGTCGTCCTGGCGCGTCTCGAAATTCGACAGGGGTGTCTCGCACTCCCAGCAGAAAGGCAGCACTCTTTCGCCCTCGTAGAGGAGGCCTTTCTCCCACAGCTGCTTGAACGCCCATATGACGCTCTCCATGTAGGGGAGGTCCATGGTTTTGTAGGAGTCGGCGAAGTCCACCCAGCGGCCCTGGCGGGTCACGTAACGCTCCCAAGCGTCCGTCGTGCGCTGGACGAGATGTTCGCAGTAGCCGTTGAAGCGCTCGATCCCGTACTCGACGATGCCGGCGCGCCCAGCGATCTCCAGCTCCTTCTCGGCCTCCATCTCAGCCGGCAAGCCGTGGCAGTCCCATCCGAAGCGACGCTCGACCCGTCTCCCGCGCATCGTCTGGTATCGGGGAACCACGTCCTTCACGAAGCCGGTGAGCAGGTGCCCGTAGTGCGGGAGGCCGTTGGCGAAAGGCGGTCCATCGTAGAAGACGTATTCGTTCTCCCCTCCGGGCCTGGCAGAGACCGAAGCTTGGAAGGTGGCGTCCTTGGCCCAGAGGTCGAGTACCTGCCCCTCGAGGCGGGGATAGTCGGGCAGCTGGCCGACCTGCGGATAGGGTGCTTCGTCGCCAGGGAGGTGCGACATGGCTCACAGCGTATTCGTCGCAGTGACACCGACTCGTGAAACGGGCCACCGAGATCGAATTGATCGGAGGAGGGGGTCACCGAAGCAGCCGGGGTGTTGCCGCAGCCGCACGGCGACGCTATGGTCACCCAGCTTCTTCGAGCAGGTGGAGGGTAAGGGATGATCGACACCATTGGCAGTCCGGACAGGTGTCCGGGCGCGCTTCGTCTGTGAGCCCCCTGAAGAAAGCGGTCGCGGCCAGAAAGGCCATTTCAAAGCGCGGCCCTGGGGTCGCGAAGAAGGCCGTCGCGGTCAAGACCGCCAAGAAGCGGGGTGCGAAGAAGGCCGTCGCGCCTAGAAAGGCCGTTTCAAAGCGCGGCCCTGGGGTCGCGAAGAAGGCTCCTGCGGCGAAGGCACCGGCACCCAGGGCCAGACCCCAAACGGAGAAAACCGCCTCCCGGCCCAAGAAGGCTTACACCGCGAAGGTCCAGACCCGGAAGCCCGAGAGGGCGAAGCCCCAGAAGGCGCCCCAGAAGCCCCGAAATGCGCAGAAGTCCCAAAAAAAGGGGAGAGAGGGCGCCGCCTCGCTGGCCAAAAAGGCTCTTGCGGCGAAGGCACCCAAGATGGCCCAGGAGAGGCAGAAGGACAAGTCTCCGGCACAGGCAAAGAGGGCTCGGGGCTCGACCGAGGGCCCTGAGGCCAAGCGCGCAGGTCCAGGGAGAGCGACCGCTGTTCGGGAGCCCTCCCAGGCGTCGGCACTCGATTCAGCGCCACCTGCGAAGGCCGCGCCACGCGCGAAGGCCGCGCCACGCGCGAAGCCGACGCGCGGCCCGTACGCGAACGACGAGAAGTTCCTCGAAGAACAGCGCCGTCTACTCCTTGCAGAACGGATCGTGTACCAGGAGCAGGCGGAAGACCTACGAGCCGAGGCCGAGTCCCTCGCTCTCGAACGTGAGCCCGGTGACGCGCAGTTCGATGAGGAGTCCGGTGAGGGTGGAACGGTGGCCGTCGACCGCGAGCGCGACCTGACTTTGTCCGCACAGGCTGTCGCTACGATCGAGGAGATCGATCTTTCGCTGGCTGCAATCGACGCGAAGACCTACGGCACGTGCGAGAATTGCGATCGGCCCATACCCAAGGCCAGGTTGAGGGCGCTTCCTTATGCCCGGTTGTGTGTGGCGTGCAAGAGCGGAGGGCTGCACCGTCGCTGAGCGACGGTGAGCGCCACAGGCACGGCGCTGTGCGCCGCTTGTCCGTGGTGGGCGCCGTCGCCGCGGTGGTGGTGATCACTGACCAAGTCACGAAGACCTGGGCGGTCCACCGACTGCAACACGGGCCGGTACACCTTGTGTGGAAGCTTGATCTCGAGCTGGAGTTCAACTCCGGGAGCGCATTCAGCCTGGCGCGAGGCTGGGCGCCGATCCTGGCCGCAGTGACCGTGGTGGTGGTGGTCCTGCTGCTCGCGTCCGTTCGGCGAGTGCGGTCGGACCTCCTTGCCGTATCGATCGGTCTCGTGGTAGGCGGCGCGCTCGGCAATCTCGCTGATCGTGTCCTGCGCTCTCACCACGGGGCGGTCGTGGACTTCATCGCCCTCCATTTCTGGCCCACGTTCAACGTCGCCGACACTGCCATCGTCGTCGGCGTGCTGTGGGCGGCCTTCTTGCTTTGGCGCCCGGGCTCGATCAGGGGGAGCCAGTGAACGACGGCAGCCAGCCGGGAGAAATCGAGATTCTGGTGCCGGCCGCGCTCGGTGGAGAGCGCGTGGACAAGACAGTGTCGTTGGTGACGGGCGTGTCGCGCAGTACCGCGGTCGAGCTTCTCGCGCAGGGCCGAGTCGTAGTAGACGGTCGCGTTGTGCGGGTCCGCAGTCTGCGGCTGATTGCCGGCCAACACCTTGCGGTGGACCTCCCGCCGTCCGAGGAAGAGACGCCGGCTGCTGATTCCACGGTCCGTTTCGCGGTGGTCCACGAGGACGACTGTCTGATAGTGGTAGATAAGCCTCCGGGTCTCGTAGTACACGGTGGGGCCGGGAACCTCCGGGGAACGCTGGTATGCGGACTGCTGTCGCGCTATCCGGAGTTGGCAGAGTTGCCGCGGGCGGGAGCCGGTGAGGTCCAACGGCCCGGGATCGTGCATCGGCTCGACAAGGGGACCTCCGGGTTGTTGGTCGTGGCGCGCACCGCCGACGCGTACTGGTCGTTGACCCGTCAATTCCGCGAGCACACCGCCGGACGGGAGTACCTAGCACTCGTAGCTGGTTCGGTGTACGACGAAGCAGGAATCGTCGAGGCGCCGATCGGCCGTTCGGCGCGCATGCCGGATCGGATGGCGGTCACCTCGCGCGGGAGAGTGGCGCGCACCGTTTACCAGGTGACGGCCCGGTATGGCGAACCGGTCGTTGCGACGCTGGTGAAGGCGGTGCTCACTACGGGGCGCACGCATCAGGTCCGCGTCCATCTTGCCGCGATAGGTCACCCCGTGATCGGAGACGACCGCTATGGCGGGTCTGCAAGCCGTCCGGTGGTCCTGCGTGACGCGATGAGCCACGGCCGGTTCTTCCTTCACGCGCACAGACTCGAGTTCGAGCATCCGGCAGGCGGGCGAACCGCCTGGACCTCCGCCCTGCCCTCGGACCTGACCGATGTCCTCGACCGACTGAGCCCGCTCTAGGAGCCCCGCGGGCTCAAGAATGGGACGGGCGGCTCAGGAATGGGACGGGCGGATCAAGCCGCGCGGTGGGCGTCCTCGATCGTCGGAAGCGTGGCCAGATGTTGTAGGGCACGTGCTTCTGCCTGTCGGGCCCGGCGTACGCCGATCCCCAGCCGGGAAGCTGTGGCTTGCAGCGACGCTGGGGTGCCCCCATCCAGCCCGAAGCGAATGCGCAACACGTCGCGCTCCACCGGCTCGAGGCCTTCGACGGCCTCGAGGACCCGGTCCAGCACGAGCCGGCGCTCCACTTCGTCCTCGAAGTGGTTCTGGTCCCCGGCCACCAGGTCCCCGAGCGCAGTACCCGCCTCTGCTGCCGCTGGTTGGTCGAGGCTCGCGACCACCCGGGCCGCGCCCTTCAAGGCCTCGAGCGCGTCGGTGTCGAGGCCGCTCGCTTCTGCGACCTCTTCGGGCGTGGGGTCCCGCTGTAGCTCGGCGGTGAGCTCCCACGTGAGACGGTCCGCACGTTGAGACTGCTCGGCGACCTCCATCGGCACACGGATCGTGTTCCCGTGCTGTTGGACGGCACGCTGCAGCGCCTGGCGGATCCACCATGTGGCATAGGTGGAGAACCGGAAACCGCGCTGCCAATCGAATTTATCGACGGCCCGCATAAGACCGAATGCGCCCTCTTGGACTAGGTCCGCGAAGTCGACGCCGCGGTCTTGATACCTGCGAGCCCAGTGGACCACCAGCCGTAGGTTCGCCGCGATCATCCTCGCGCGTGCCTCCTCGTCTCCCTCGGCCACCCGCTTGGCCAGCTCTACCTGCTCATCGGGATCCGGAAGCGGGTGCCGGTCGAGGTCTTCGAGGAAGAGGCGGATGCTGTCGCTGGTGCTCATCATCGTCGAACTGGCCATCTTCGTCCCTCGGTCTGGTTTTCCGCGCCATGGACAACACTCAGGTGGTCCAGGTCATTCCTGGTGGCGACCCGGACTTTTCGTACATTGAGCCGGACTTTTCGTCTATGTAGGGGGCAAAGCGGACGAGCCCGGCCAGGCACCGGGCTTTCACCACGCGAAGCAGCCGACCGCTACGACACATGCCCGCCGGCCAGCTGGGACCTGCCCGCGCATTTGTCTTGGTATTGGGGGGGCCTTGGGCTTGGGGCGCGTGGCTGGTTCTTTCCGCGGGGTTGCGTTGTCAAGATCGGGGTGCTGCGATTCTGCGAATGCCTACCGAATCGTTGTCAGGACCGGGCGAGCCCGATGCGGCCGTGCAAGTGCCTGGTGCGGCGCCTCCCGGCAGGGCGCGAGGCCATCTGGTGGTGGCGCGTCACGGAGCAACCTCATGGAGCAAGGGGGGCCGTCACACCGGATCGACCGACGTGCCGCTGGAGGACGAGGGCAGACGCCAAGCCACCGAGATCGGGCACAGGCTGGGTGGGCACGATTTCGCCCGGGTGCTCGTGAGCCCGATGTCTCGAGCGCGCGAGACCTGCGCGCTGGCCGGTTTCGGGGGGTCGGCAGAGGTGTGCGATGACCTCTTCGAGTGGGACTACGGAGCTTATGAGGGAAGAACCACGCAGGAGATCCGCGCCGGGCGACCCGACTGGAGCCTTTGGCGGGACGGCGTCGTAGACGGTGAGACGCTGGCGGAGGTGTCCAGGCGCGCTGACCGGGTGGTGGCGCTGGTCAGGTCGAGTGCAGGTGACGTGCTGGCGTTCGCCCATGGACACCTCCTGCGGGTCGTATGCGCCCGGTGGCTGGACCTGGCACCTTCCGAAGCGGCGCGGTTCGTGCTCGACCCTGGTGCGGTCGGCGTGCTCGGTTGGGAGCACGAGGTTGCGGTCGTGATCCGCTGGAATGACGCGAATGAAGACCCTCTGGGCTGAGCTGGCGAACATGGCGACTCGGCCGTCGGCCCTGCGTTCGGCATCGGAGACATTTCGCGAAGACCCTTAGCGAGCTGTCTGTTCGTCGACGTCGCCCTGGGGCTTGCCAGGCTTGCGGTCCAGCGGACGCACGGGGGACATCGTGCCGCCAACTGCGTGCCTGCGAGGACCGGTCCACAGGGCAGGCGGTGCGAACAGGCGGTCGGCGATGACGTAGCTGATGGCCTCATAGTTGATCCTCCAACCGCAAAAGTGGGGCCAGGCGGCCTCAGCGCTGCGCTCGAGAGGCACGCCGGCGCGTTCGAGGCGCCGCACAGCTTCGGCGAACTCGTCGAATGGCAACGAGATCGGGTCTTCGGGGGAAGGATCGGGGTTGAACCCGATGTGCATGACCATGGCTATGTCGCGCAGGCAAGTGAAGCCCATTCGGATGCACAGACGTGCTTCGGCAGGAGCGACCCGTGGGCACAGCGAAAGGTAGAGGGCAGCGGAGTCAAGAACCGCCACGAGACCCACCACCCAGGAGTTCGTCGGGTGAGGAGAACGGAAGTGAAGCAGGGAGGGGTAGGCAGTGTGGCTCTCCGAGACGTCCGCGCACCAGCGTTCCCACTCGTTGTAGAGGCTCGGAAGGTTGCCCTCGATCCCAACCAGATAGTGGCGGGCCAGCAACTCCGGGCCCCAGGGGGGTGTGTCGGCCCGGCTCTCGAGGATGGTCACCAGCGTCTCGCGCCGGTTGAACGCCTCATACAAAGCTGGCAGATAGGCGATCTGCAGGGCGATCACCAGGAGCCCGAAGGCGGATTCTATGAAAGCGACGAGCTCGGGAGCGGCACGTGCCTCGGTGGCGAACCCGAGGGTGAACAACGAGGACCCGCTCTCGACGAACGCCCTTCCGAAGGGGATCCTGCCGACTCCCCAGATGACTAGAGCGAACCCCCCGAGCCCGACTGTCAGCCACGCGACGAGGCGGCAGAGCATGACGAGAGGCTCGCTGGAGGCGAGGAACCGGTCGCGGGCCTCGTACGAACGGATCCTGCCGGCCACGATTTGCAGGCCTCGTCGGGCCACGACCGCCAATGCCGTGACCGTGCGCCGCCGGATCGGGCGCGGCACGATGAGTGAGCGCATCAAGTCCGACACGTCGCCGACGACCACTACGACACCGGCAACGACCGCCAGCACCTTCAAAGGGGTCACTGGCGCCTGTTCCTGTTCAGTGAAGAGACGGGGCGGGGGCGGATCCCCGGGCGCGACTCACCATGTCTGCAAGTGTGAACGAACCCAGGTGCTCCCGCATGTGCTCCCCCACCTCGGACCAAACGGCGAGAAGTACACATTGCCCCTCGTGCTCGCACGCGCCGTTCTCGTGCGGCCGGCCGAAATCGCCGGCCACGATGGGGCCGTCGACGGCGCTGACGATCTCGCTCAGGGTGATCGCCTCGGCCGGACGCGCCAGAACGTAGCCCCCGCCGACTCCTCGCTTGGAGCGCACCAGCCCGGCACCTTTGAGCGCGAGAAGGATCTGCTCGAGGTAAGGCTGTGGGAGACCGGTGCGGTCGGCGATGTCGCGGACCGAGGTCGGGCTCCGGATGTCGGCATGCAGGGCGAGCGACAGCAGAGCGCGGCTCGCGTAGTCCCCCCGGGTCGAGACCTTCACGACGCGATGCTACCTGGGGGTAGGGGTCGGGATCGTTGGAAGCTGGGTACAGTGCACTGGTTGACCGACACTCCCCTCCGGTACCGGAATCTGCTGTGGTAGCCGACGACAGCTCGCGTCCCGTTGTCCCCGACTATGGCGGGGCCTGCCTGTCGTCGCTGGTCCCTGCCCTCGCCGCGCGCGGCGGGCCCGGTGCTGCGCGCTGGCTTCCCCAGCCTTGCAACGAGGCAAGACAGGTGGTCCTCCTGGTGCTGGACGGGATCGGATGGGAGCAGCTGACCTCGGCACAAGCCTTCACGCCGACATTGTCCGGGGGGACCGGCGGGCCCATCACCTCAGTCGTTCCCACGACGACGGCCACCGCCCTCACTTCGATCACCACCGGACGTACGCCCTCCGAGCACGGTGTCGTCGGCTACCGGATACGGTTCGCATCTCGAGCAGTGGACCCGAGGGGCGGTCGTCCGGGGGGTGGCGCAGAGGCGAGCGCGCCGCAAAACGGCGACGACGCGGAGGTGCTGAACGTCTTGCGATGGCGCACCGGGCGAGGTGACATGCGACGTGTGATGCCCGCGACGCAGTTCCAGACGATTCCCCCGTTCGCAGGGGTCCGCGCGCCAGCAGTGACGCGCTCGGAGTTTGCGGCCACGGGGTTCACCGCACTTCATCTGGCAGGGGCAAGGCTCGTCGGTTGGGCACTGCCCTCCGATTTGGTCGTACAGGTGCGCCATCTGCTGGCTTCGGGGGAGCCTTTCGTCTACGCGTATTACGACGGGTTGGACAAGGTCGCCCACACTTACGGCCTGGGTGAGTTCTACGAACAGGAGTTGCGCGCGGTCGACAGGTGGGTGGGCGACCTGGTCGAGTCGCTGCCAGCGGGGAGCGCGCTCGTCGTCACGTCGGACCACGGGCAGGTGGAGGTGGGAGGTGCGGTCCACGTGCCGAGCGCACAGCTCCTCGAGCACGTGCAGATGCTGTCGGGAGAGGGTCGTTTTCGCTGGCTCCACGCGCGGCCGGGAGCCGAGGGCGATCTCCTGTCGGCGGCAATCGAGGTGCACGGTAACGAGGCGTGGGTTCGCAGCCGGGAGGAAATCGTGGAGGCGGGTTGGTTCGGAGGGCCGTTGGCACCGTCCGTGGCGGCCCGCCTAGGTGACGTCGCTCTGGTCGCGCGCCAGGCGGTCGCGTTCTTGGATCCGGCAGACACCGGAGAGACGCGCCTTGCCGCGCGCCACGGGTCGCTCACCTCGGCCGAGATGTACGTGCCGTTGATCGCATGGGCGGCTGACTGACTCCGCCGTGTCAAGGTGGTGCAGTTACAGAGGCTCAAGGTGGTGCAGGCGCAGACGTTTTGGGAGGACCTCCATATGACGCAGGACGCACGTCGACCGGGCGATCGTGAGAGACCCGACACAGTGATGGCGGAGGTGGGGAACCGCCTCTCGGGTGTGCTCGCTCGCCCGGGACGGCCGGGGACCGACCAAGGGCCTGAGCCAGATCAAGCAGATCAGGACGAGATGGAGGAGTCGGTCCAGCAGCCGGCAAAGGTCATGCGGATCGGCTCCATGGTGAAGCAGCTGCTCGACGAGGTACGCAGTGCGAACCTCGACGAGGCCTCTCGCAGCAGACTGCGTGAGATCTACGAGCTGTCCATCCGTGAGCTGGCGGGGGCCCTGAGCCCGGACCTGGCGCAGGAGCTTGACCGCATGGCGCTTCCTTTCGACGAGTCCGCCCCCTCCGAGGCCGAGCTGCGCGTCGCCCAGGCGCAGCTGGTCGGATGGCTCGAGGGGCTGTTCCACGGGATCCAGGCGACTCTCTTGGCCCAGCAGATGGCGGCCCGCGCGCAACTTGACCAGATGCGCCAGCGGGGACTGCCCCCGGGCCCCGGCCCAGCGGGCGAGGACGGGCCCCCGGACCGGCCTGGCACCTACCTTTGAGAAGGGGGTCTCGGCCACTGCCGGAAGGGCGGCCGGTGCGCTATCGTCGAATGACACAGATGTAGTTCTCCACAGGGTGGGCACGCCTTGTGGAGAACAAGCTTGAGGTGGGTGCTGACCAGGAGCTGTCGCCTACGAATCGGATGTCGAGGAGGAGCGGCGCATGGCCACGGATGGATCGTTCGTCCATCTGCACACCCACACCGAGTACTCGATGCTCGACGGCGCCTCACGGATCGCGGACCTGGTAGAGGCGGCACGAGACGACGGGCAGCCCGCCCTCGGGATCACCGACCACGGGAACATGTACGGGGTCCTGGATTTCTACGCGCGCTGCCGGGCAGAGGGCCTGAACCCGATCATCGGTACCGAGGCGTACATGGCTGGCGAGTCACGACACGAGCGCCCCGTACGACGCGGGAAGATCGACGATACCGGAGGCGACATCGAAGGAGGCCACAAGCTCTACTACCACCTGACGC
>PLIG01000191.1 GCA_003139255.1 Acidimicrobiaceae bacterium
GGTGTGCGTGTTCGCCGCCCCGACCCAGCTGAACTACGACGGGATCAACGTGCCGCAGGGGCTCTCTCGTCCCGCCCTGGACACCTGGGCGGCTGCGCACGCCGACGAGGTCCTCTGCAACTTCAGCTACAACGGTCCGAGCGTCCCGCCGAGCGTCCCGTGCGGCAACGGTCAGACCAGCGGTCCCCCGCCGGGTGCCACCGTCAAGACGCCGAAGGGCACGGTCACCGTTCCCGCTCGTGTCACGCAGGCGCAGATCCGGGCGTTCGCCGTCACCATGGCCAACCAGGACTACACCGACTACTCCCAAACGTTCCTCACACCTCCCTATTCCCTGATGGTCAGATCAGGCTTGTGGCTTGAGCTCGAGGCGACCATCGGGTTCATCATCGGTCTGGGGCTCGCGTCGCTCCTGGGGCAGAGGACGGTCGCGGTGATCCTGATCATCGTGCTCGAAATCATCCTCACGCCCATCATCTCGACGCATGTCATTCCCCACTTCATCAACCTTGAGCGCGCAATAGTCGGATTGGCCACTGACCATTTGGAACCGGCCGGCCTGCCGCTGCAATTTCACGGAGGTGGTGGAGGGCCTAACGGGGTGACGCTGGTGCCCGAATCAAGAGAGGTGGCGATCATCGTGATCGTTGCCTGGCTGGTCGGCTGGACGGTTCTTGGCGCATGGCGAATGATGACAAGAGACGCGTGAACGGCACCTAGGACCTTCGGGATTCACCTTTTCGGTCGGTCGCCATCCGCCGACGGCTCGATGTACGGGGCCACGCCGAGACCCACGACATAACTGCAATTTGCAGTCGCAACGTGTATCTACGTGTCGCGCGCTGGAAGTGTAGATATGCCGGTAATCCTCAATGCTTCCGGTGGCCTGTCACACCGACAGGCGCGGAGACTGAAAGGAGCCCGGTTTGTCTCTCTCAACTCAGCGCTCTGGACGCGCGTCTGGAGCTGATCCTGCGACCCGCTTGGGTCATCTCGTCGTCGATCGATATCTCGAGTTCGTAGAAGCGAGAGCTCGGCGAAACACACTGTTGGCAACGGCCTCGGACCTTCGAGTGTTCTTCACCGAGGTCGACATGGAGCCCGAACACGTAGGAGTCACCGACGTGCTCGGGTTCATCACCGCCCAGCGCAAGCCGCTGTTCAACGGCAAAGTGGTGCGGATATCGGACGGCGAGCCTGGACTGTCGGCGAGCACCATCAAACGCCGGCTGTCTTCGGTTGAGGATGTCCTGACCTCTGTTGAAGTTCAGCGGTGGCCACACCTTGGTCAAGCAGCTTCGTCAGCGTACTTCTTGGGTGTATCAGTCACTCCTGCCTGACGACGCAGCGCTGTGACGAGGATGCTCATGTCCTTGCATCCCTTCACGCGCCTGAAGGATCGCTCTGCTTCGAGCATGCCGGCTGCAACCCAGCGCTTCTTCATCTGGCCGTCCTTCCAGCGCGTGACGCGTTCCATGGTGCGCCTCGCTACAGAGATCATCGACTCGATGCAGTTGGTGTTCGTGAGCGTGCGAGCGAGCCGGCCGCCGACGCCGAGGCGGCGCACGGTGAACATCTCCTCGAGCCCCTCGCGCAGGCTGGTTGCCGCGTCGGGATGATCGGCCTCGAGGTCTCGGGCGAGGCGTCTCGCCGCGTCCAGGCCCTTGTCGGAATCGGGGTTGGCGAACGCGCGTGACAGGCGCCAGTCGACGGTCTTTGCGAGCTCGTCGGGCAGATGGTCCTTCACGTTCCGGCGCTTGTGCAAAGTGCAGCGTTGGACGAGGGCGTTATCGCCGAAGACCTTGCGCACCCCAGCAGCGAGTGCCTTCGCTCCGTCTATGACGACGAGCAGTCCGCCTTCTGCCGAAAGTCCTCGCGCCGAGAGGTCGGCTAGCAGGTTGGTCACCACGGTCTTGTTCTCGGTGTCGCCGAGCCACAGCCCCACCGGGATCTTCTTGCCGTCGGTGGTGATGAGAAGGGCCGCAACGCAGCACTGGCCGGCGATCTCGATGCCGTCGATCATCACCACGGCGACCTCTAGCCCCGAGAGATCGCGGGCCATGAGCTCAGCCGCCGCCTTCTCAGTGGCACGTTTCCAACGACGGCTGACCGCGGACTTGCCCATGCCCCGGGCTTCCTCGTCGAGCTCCTCGGAGAGGGGTTCGCTCACATCGACATGGCGCCGTGTGGCCACTCCGGCCAGCATCCGCTCTGCGACGAGCTGGTCGAGCAGGTCCTCGGAGCTGAACACCGCCCAGGTGTCGAGCTCGACCTCGGTGCCCTGGGTAGTGCGCCCCCTCGGGCGTTTCACCGACACCTTGCGCCCGCCGAGGGTCACAGGGCCTCTCGTGGTCCCGTGCCAGTTGGCATCTCTGTCTTGAAGCTTGGCGTGCTTGGGCCCGATGCGCTCGGTCAGCTCAGCCTCCATGAGCCTGTGCATCATCACGAGCCCGACATCCGCGCAGAAGCCGAGCAGGCCATGCTTGATGGCGCCGGCCACATCAGCCAACGCCAGTGTCGCCTCCAACGGAAGCTCAGCGAGTCGAGCGGCCTCCTCCGGCTCCGCGACGGTGACAACAGGTACCTTTTTCTTCACGGTGGTCCCCTTTCTGTGTGGGTTGTCTTGGTGGACGCCCGACACCTACCAGGTGGCAGGTCTCAGGCGGGGGACCACCGCTTCACTTCAACAAATCGGGGGACAACCTC
>PLIG01000147.1 GCA_003139255.1 Acidimicrobiaceae bacterium
TTCAAATCCCTCCCTCTCCGCTTACGATTCACGACGGTGAGGTAGTTCGACAGGCTTTAGATTGTCCTGGTGGCCGAGCGTTACTGGCTGGAAACGCTGGGGTGCCCGAAGAACCGGGTCGACTCCGAGNNTGAACACCTGCGCCTTCATCGAAGCCGCCCGCCAGGAGTCGATCGACGTGATCCTCGAGCTCGCCGAGGCGCGGCCCGAGGGCGTCCGGCTGGTGGTTACGGGTTGCCTGGCAGAGCGCGACGGTGCCGAGCTCACCCGCTGCATGCCGGAGGTCGACCTGGTGGTCGGGTTCGGGGTGCCGGTCTCACTCAGGCGGCGGGCGTCCCGACGTGCGCGGGGCACGACCGGTCATGACGCGGCGACGAAGCCTCGGGGAATCCAGGCTAGAGCCGCCGACGGCACAGCAGGCGCGAGCTTCGACCTCCTGAACTTGCCCAGACCACCGGTCAAGGCCCCGTGGGCGTACGTGAAGGTGGCAGAGGGATGCGACAGGCGCTGCGGGTTCTGTGCCATTCCCCAGTTCCGCGGCCGCCAGCGGTCGCGTTCTGCCGAGTCCGTCATAGGCGAGGTCGAGTCTCTCGGCGACGACGTGCGTGAGATCGTCCTCGTCGCTCAAGACGTGTCGTCATGGGGGCGCGATCGCGACGTGCCAGAGGATGTTCGGCGCGCCCGTGGCGCTCCCAGGCCGATCGTTGGGCTGCTGCGCGAGCTGCGCGAGCGAGTCGAGCGGGTGCGCCTTCTGTACCTGTACCCGTCCTCTCTCGACGAAGCGATGGTGGAAGCGATCGTCGCGACAGGAGTCGCATACTTCGACCTGTCGCTGCAGCACGTGTCGCGACCATTGCTCGGGCGCATGCGGCGTTGGGGGGAAGCCCAGACGTTCCTAGATCAGGTCTCCGTCATCCGCCAGGTCGCTCCGGATGCAGCGCTGCGGTCCTCGTTCATCTTGGGGTACCCGGGGGAGACCGAAGACGACCACGACCGGCTTCTCGAGTTCTTGGAAGAGGTACAGCTGGACTGGGCCGGTTTCTTCACGTTCTCGGAGGAGGTCGGCACCTACGCGACCCGGCTCTCCGAGAAGGTCCCGACAGCGCTGGCATTGGAGCGCCTGCGCGAGTGCTCGGAGACTCAGGATGCCATCACCGCGGCCAAGCGCGCGGCTCTCGTCCGCGAGCGCGTGAGCGTTCTCGTGGACGAGCCCGGAACGGGACGTTCGCACCGGGAGGCGCCGGAGATCGACGGTGTCGTCCATGTCCCGAGGGTTCTGCCGGTCGGCCGGATCGAAGACGTGATGGTCACGGGGGCGGCAGGCCCCGACCTGTGGGCCGAGCCCGTTCCCGAGTGCGCGGCAGGGAGAGCCCGGTGACCGAACCAGGGCGCGAACCAGTACGCGAGTCATTCCCGGAGCTTGCGCTCCCGCACGCACGCCAGACATCCCATAACGCTGCGCGCCAGCCGGTACGCGATCATCCGCAGGCCCAACTTCGCAACGGCGTGGGACCATCGAGGTTCGGTCCCTCTGCACTGGCGACGCCGGCCAACGCGATTACAGGCGCACGCCTCTTGGCCACTCCCGCGCTGGTGGTGCTGGTGGCTGTGGGCGGAACCGGCTGGGCACCGTTCGCGGTCGCCCTCGCAGTCGGTGCAACCGACTTCATGGACGGTTGGATAGGCCGGCGCCAGGGGGCCACTCGTTCGGGAGCGTTCCTCGATCCGCTGGCGGACAAGGTTGCCGTGCTGAGCGTCTTGTGCGCCCTCGCCGCCAGGGGCGAGGTTGCGTGGTGGCCTGTGGGCCTGATCGCAGTTCGAGAGGTGGCGATGAGCGTCTACCGGTCGCTCGCGGGACGACGCGGGGTATCGATCCCCGCCCGCCCGTCCGCCAAGCTCAAAGCGTGGGTCCAGGGGATCGCCATTCTCCTCGCGCTCACTCCCCCGGTCGCAGCTCATCTGGTCGTGATCGACTCGGCAATGTGGGTGGCAGTGGCGTTCACGCTTGTGACGGGTGCGCAGTACCTGGTCGACGGCAGTAGAGCGGCGCGCTCGGTGACCCCGGTCGCCGATCAGCCGTCATCGCCCGGCGAGAGCTTGGCGATGCGGCACGGACGGCGATGAGGATCGACATCGTGGCTGTTGGTACGGAGCTGCTCCTTGGCCAGATTGCCGACACGAACTCGGCGTGGCTGGGGGAGCAGCTCGCTGCGGCCGGCGTCGACTCGCATTTCCACCAGGCCGTGGGGGACAACCAGGCGCGCATCGTGCTTGCGCTACGCACCGCTCTCGCGCGAAGCGACGGGGTCATAGTCTGCGGAGGCCTTGGGCCCACTCCCGACGACATAACCCGCGACGCGATCTCCGAGGTGATGAACGTCCCGCTCGTGCGCGACCCCACAATCGTGGAGAAGATCCGTTATCTCTTCGAGTCGCGTGGCCGTACGATGGCGGAGAACAACGCCCGCCAGGCCGATGTGCCCCAAGGAGCCGCCACGATCCCTCCGGCGGGCACGGCGCCGGGCCTCATCTGTGCCGTGGGCGGCAAGGTTGTCTATGCGTTGCCGGGTGTTCCGTACGAGATGTCCGAGATGTTCACCCGAGCAGTTCTCCCCGACTTGCGCCAGAGGCTCGGCGACCAGAGCGCGAGGAGCACCATCGCCAGCCGCGTCCTGCGCACCTGGGGCACGAGCGAATCCGCTCTTGCAGAGTTGCTCGCGCGACGCATCGAAGTCCTCGACGCAGAACCGGATAACCCCACCATTGCCTTCCTGGCGAGCGGGATGGAGGGAATAAAGGTTCGTATCACGGTCAAGGCCCCCGATACCGTCACGGCGGCCGCAATGCTCGCAGAAGAAGAGGCGCACGTGCGCGAGGTGGTGGGAGAGGCCGTTTTCGGTGTGGACGCCGAGACCATGGAGTCGGTGGTGGGTGCGGGACTCGCGGCGCGTGGCCTGACCCTCGGGCTAGCTGAGTCGATCACCGGCGGGTTGGTGGCGTCGCGTTTGGTGAGAGTGCCAGGAGCGAGCACCTGGCTGCGCGGATCGATCGTCGCCTACTCCCCGGAGGTGAAGTTCTCCGTCCTCGGCGTGCCCGATGGGCCGGTGGTGACCGAGAGCGCGGCCAAGGCGATGGCCGAAGGGGCGCGTCGAGTGCTCGGCGCCGACATCGGCCTAGCCCTCACCGGCGTGGCCGGTCCGGATCCCTCCGAAGGGCGTTCACCAGGCACCGTGATCGTCGCGTTGGCACTACCAGAACACGACTGCGAGTCGATCGAAGTTCACCTGCCGGGAGATCGCGAACGCGTCCGGCAGTACGCCACGATTTCCGCGCTCGACTTGTTGCGCCGCAGGCTGATCGCCGGTGAGATCGAGGTTTCCCAGGCGTGCTGAGGACTCCGGAGGTCGCGCGCCGCGGGTAGTTCCGGTAGCGGAGGAGCTTTAGGTGCCTAGCAGGTTCACGTACAGGTCGAGCGTCGTGTGGTCGAAGGCCATGAGGCGGACCAGCTCGACGGCGGTGGTCGGGGTCGAGGTGATCGTGGACACCGCAACCTCGGCGGCGAGCTCGGGTGGGTACCCGTAGACGCCAGTCGAGATCGCGGGAAATGCCACCGACTTGGCGCCGAGCCGGTCTGCCACCTCGATGCTGCGTCGGTAGCAGGAGGCGAGGATCTCAGACTCGCCCCGCGCGCCTCCGGTCCACACCGGGCCGACGGTGTGGATGATCCACCGGGCAGGCAGGCGAAAGCCGGGGGTCGCCTTGGCATCGCCCGGCTCGCAGCCGCCGAGCTGGGCGCAGGCGACATGCAGCTCGACCGCTCCCGCGGCTCGGTGAACGGCTCCGTCCACTCCGCCACCGCCCTGGAGATGCCGGTTGGCGGCATTCACAATGGCATCAACGTGTTCGGAGGTTATGTCGCCAAGGACCGGCTCGATCCTCGGAGAGCTCGTCGCTCCGTCTCTTCTGTTGGCGTGTTCGATTGGCATGGCTTTTCCCTGCTTGCTCAATTGTCTCTTCCTAGCTCCTCCCACCTTGTTGGGCGTTGATCGGCCACACTGGGTGTGATGGTCCGCCTGTTCGTGGCCGTGTCCCCTCCTGAGGAGGTCCTGGCTGCCGTCGAGGCCCTCCCTCGGCCGAACATTTCGAAATTGCGCTGGACCACGACCGACCAATGGCACGTGACGTTGCGCTTCCTGGGCGAGGTGGAGCGCGCCGAACCGGTCGCGCAGGCCCTGCGCCAGGTGCCAGCGGGGCTGAGGGACGCCGGAGTGACCGCGGTTGATGCAGTGCTGGGCCCGGCCGTCGCCTGGTTCGCCGGTCGTCGGATCCTCCAGGTGCCGGTGGCGGGTACCGAGGCGCTGGCCGCCCAGGTGGCCGGCGCCACCGCCAAGTGGGGCGGGGTCTTGGAGACCGTACCGTTTACCGGCCATGTGACCCTGGCCCGAGTGCGCGGCCAGGGCAAGGGGCCCGCCAACCTGGCGGGCACCCCGATCCGGGCGGCTTGGAGAGTGGACGAGGTCGTCCTTGTCTCCTCCACGCTGGGTGCCGGAGGCGCCCTTTACGAGGCCCTCGAGAGCGTGCCGCTCGCCTGAGGTGCCCGCGGCACTCTGTGTCCCGCGGGGCTCGACGGGAATCCGTGACCGAACAAGTGTTCGCAACTACACTAGTGTGAGTCGCCCTCCAAATGGGAGCAGTGGGAACCAGAAAGCGTCACACCCCCTCCGTAGGGTCGGTTCGGTCGGAGCTACGTAGCGGTTCAAACGAGGGAAGAGAGGCATCGCGGATATGGAACGTGACAAGGCGCTCGACATGGCTCTGAGCCAAATCGAGAAGCAGTTCGGCAAGGGCTCCGTCATGCGGATGGGAGAGCACCAGAACATGGGGATCGAGTCGGTCTCCACCGGGGCGCTGGCGCTCGANNCGCCATGGACCCCGTCTACGCCGGCGCAATCGGCGTGAACGTTGACGAACTTCTGATCTCCCAGCCGGACACGGGAGAGCAGGCACTCGAGATCACCGACATGTTGATCCGTTCCGGAGCCCTCGACGTGATCGTCATCGATTCGGTGGCCGCCCTTACCCCGCGCGCCGAAATCGAAGGTGAAATGGGCGATTCACATGTGGGCCTGCAAGCACGCCTCATGTCCCAGGCTCTGCGCAAGCTCACNNACCAGCTGCGCGAGAAGATCGGTGTCATGTACGGGTCCCCGGAGGTCACCCCGGGTGGCCGCGCGCTCAAGTTCTATTCGTCTGTGCGCCTCGACATCCGGCGGATCGAGGCGATCAAAGACGGGTCTGACGCTATCGGCAGCCGCACGAGGGTGAAGGTCGTGAAGAACAAGTGCAGCAGCCCTTTCAAGACCGCCGAATTCGACATCATGTACGGGACGGGCATCAGCCGCGAAGGCTCCCTGCTCGACGTCGGTGTGGAGCTGGGTCTCATAAAGAAATCCGGGGCGTGGTTCACCTATGAGGGCGAGCAGCTTGGCCAGGGGCGTGAGAAAGCGAAGGAGTTCTTGCGTGAGACGCCCGAGTTGATGATCGAGATCAACGAGCGCATCCGAGCTTATCTAGCTGCCCCTCTGCTGCCCACAGATGCCACGGTCAGCGTCGGCGTAGATGGAGGCGAGGGCGCTGCCGGGGCGAGAAGCGACGAGGAGGTCGCGATCAGCCTCAAGGGCTGACCGGAGTCGCTACCCTGCTGCTCTCGACGGGGCGGTCGTCGTGACGGCGATGGAGCTGGGCACGAGCTCGACCCATGTCTCTCCCGGCTGGAGGGCGATCATCGATCCGTCCGAGGCCACCAGCCGCGTGGGTTGGCTGAGCGACGACCGTTGCCAGGTTCCAGTGACCTCTTGCCCGTTCCGGAACACCTCGAGCGGCCCGCTCCCCGTCAGTTGGCTCTGGACCTCGAGCTCGCCTTGCGCGTCTTCGACCCAGGGGCCGTAGGTGACGCGCACGGTCTGGACCACGACGTTCGGAACCGCGATCTGGCCACCGTTGGCGACGGTGGCCGGGGTACCGGCGTAGTAGAGCGCCCAGCGCCCAGTGTTGGCGTCCCACGTCCAGGTCACGTCGCTCGTCTGTGAGTAAGGGATGTGGACCGAGGTGACCGGGATACCCGAAGGCGCCGTGGACGAGTACGTGAAGATCGATGCGGGTGGGGCCGTGTCGTTCGGGCGAAGTCCCCAACCGGCGGCGGTCGACACGTAGGTGTCGTCGGGGGCGTAGCGGCTCGGGGGATTCTGGACGACCGACCCGCGAGCCAACAGCGTCTCGTCGAAGACGTCAGCCTCTCGGATAAGTGACAGCACAGGCGTTATGCCCCCGACGTGCAGGAAGAGGGGCTTGCTCAGCTGATCGAGGATCGAGGCGTCCACCGCGCGCGCTGAGCGGATCGGCCCCACGAGGTTGGCGCTCTGGCACTGGAAGACGGCCACCAGGCGTGTGATCCCGCCCTCCACTGGCTCTTCGAAGACGATGTCCGCCTTGTCGAGGCCTGACTGTGGCCTCGCAGAGGGGTAATTGTCGACCTTGATGGCGAGGGCCGGACGCCGGGGTACCTGTCCCCCCGCCGCAGGCACTCCCGACAGCGGGCAAGCCGAACTTGATGCCGGGGTGGCGGTGGACGAAGTCCCCGGAGGTGTGTCGGTCCGCCCGGCCGACTTGGTTCGGGCCGTAAGTGCCAGCGAGACACCTGCGATCCCCAGGACGAGGACGGTCGACACCAGAGCGAACAGCCACGTTCTGTTTCGCGAACTGTGAGCCGAGGCCCCTGGGCTGTGGCGCCCACGGATGTGGCGCCCACGGCCTGCCCTCCGCGTCCGTCCTGTTTCGGTCTCGTCCGCCATGTTCCTTCCAAGCCTGGCCGCGGTTGGCTAATGCCGTATCCCAGATGTGCTGGTGGGCGCCGTCCACATCCAGCAAACCTCGAGTCGCGCCCGACGCGGGCACACTCAATTGCACTCTGTACAGCGAACGCGCCATGGCTAGGCTATCGCCAGCGCACCTCGTGCATCTGACCGCTGCATCTGACTGCTCGGTTGGACCGCGCTACGGTCGCCGCCGTGCCAGAGCTTCCTTCCTGGGCTCGCCGGGCAGCGTCGGCAGGGATCGACGTGCTCTGGGATCGGATCTGTGAGCTGGGCGTAATCGACCCAGGCCACCGCCGAGCGCGGCGCTTCGGCGCCTTCGGGGAAGGCAGCATGATGGCCTTCCCGCTGGGAACGGTGTTCAACGAGCGGTGGATCCGCGTCGGAAGCCAGACGAGGATCGGTCCTCGCGTCTCGCTGTGCGCCGGGATGGAACCAGGCCAGGAGATGGTGAGCGACCCGGTGGTCACGATCGGCGATCGCGCGGTCATAGGTCAAGGTAGTTACATCGTCGGCCACTTCTGCATCGAGATCGGGGCGGACGTCCATACCGGTCCCTACGTCTACATCACGGACCAGAACCACGCCTACGAGGACCCCGAGGTGCCCATCGGCCGGCAATGGCCGGTCGAGGCGAGCGTTCACATCGGGTCGGGTAGCTGGCTCGGCGCCGGCGTGATCGTCCTGCCCGGGGCCCATATCGGGTGCAACGTGGTGGTCGGGGCAGGCTCGGTGGTCACCGGCGAGCTTCCCGACCATAGCGTGGCCGTCGGGTCGCCCGCCCGGGTGGTGAAGCGCTACTTCCCCGGCACGGGGTGGACGGCCTGCTCGGCGTCCGCAGAGCCCAGGGCGCGCTCATCTTTCGGAGTGGTGACCGGCGGCGCCACCCCAGATGGGGCGTAGTCGGGCCGGGCGCGCATCTGGCTCGTTGGGCCGCGCCAGCACTCAATTCGGACAGGCCGCTACTGCCTTCCATCTGCGCCGGTGGCTCTCGGCCGTAGGAATCCCCAAGGGCCGCGAAGCGTTGAGAGCGAAGCGAAGCGTTGAGAGCATTGCGAACGTTCGAGCTAGCTACGGAGGCCCAGCGTGCCGGCAGTAACTGTTGATGACGTCCTGACACTGCCGCGCATCGCGCCAGCGGGGCCTGATGCATCGACCCGGCCGGTCGTATCGGTGACGACGGCGCCGGCGGGTTTGGAAGGAGAAGGGTTTCCGGTTCGCAGAGCCTTTGCCGGTGTCGCTCTCGAGCAACTTGACCCGTTCGTGCACATGGACCAGATGGGGGAGGTCGACTACGGGCCGGGGGAGCCAAAGGGCACCCCGTGGCACCCGCACCGGGGCTTCGAGACCGTGACCTACATGATTGACGGGATCATGCAGCACCAGGACTCCGCAGGAGGCGGAGGCGTGATCACCGACGGCGATACGCAGTGGATGACGGCTGGAGGCGGGATCCTGCACATCGAGCGCCCGCCGGAGACCCTGGTGGCGAGCGGAGGGCTCTTCCACGGGATCCAGCTCTGGGTGAACCTTCCGGCGAGGGACAAGTGGGTTCCGCCGCGCTACCAAGACATCCGCGGCGACAACGTGGGACTGCTCGCCTCCCCCGATGGCGGGGCGTTGGTCCGGGTCATCGCGGGCGAGCTATCCCGGCACAGGGGTCCAGGGATGACCCACACCCCGATGGCGATGGTCCATGCCACGCTCAGCCCAGGAGCCAGGGTCGTCGTGCCATGGCGGGCGGACTTCAACGCGCTCGTCTACGTGTTGGCCGGGAAAGGATCGGTCGGGCTTGCCCGTCACCCGATCGCCACCGGCCAGCTGGCCGTTCTCGGGGCAGGCGACACGATCGAGGTGTCGTCGGACGAGCGCCAGGAGTCTCGGTCGCCCGCGCTGGATGTGTTGGTGCTGGGAGGTCAACCGATCCGTGAGCCGGTAGCCGCCTACGGACCGTTCGTGATGAGCACCCGCGCCGAGATTGTCCAGGCCTTCGAGGACTACGAGAAGGGCAAGCTCGGGACCATTCCTGCCGAGCACATAGGCGCCTAGCTCTCCCGGGCGGCCTCCGCTCAAGTCCGCTCACCCCGATGCCGGTCGACACCAAGGGCGGTGACGCCTGCTCAGGATCTGGAGCGCAGCACTTCCAGTGCACGCTCGGCGTGCTGGTTCATGTTCACCTCGCTGTGGATCACGGCCAAGACTTTCGAGTCGCTGTCGATCACGAAGGTCGAACGCTTGACCGGCGTGATCGAGATCCCACCACGCTTCACTCCGAACATCTCGGCCACCTCGCGCCCCAGGTCCGACAGCAGCGGGAAGTCGAAACCGTGTTTGTCAGAGAATCTCTTCTGTTTCTCCACGGGGTCGGCGCTTATGCCCACTCTCTGCCCGCCTGCTTTCTCGAAGTCGGCCTTCAAGTCGCGGAAATGGCAGCTCTCCTTGGTGCAGCCGTAGGTCATGGCTGCGGGGTAGAAGAAGAGCACCACGGGGCCTTTCGAAAGGAAGTCGCTTAGCCTCCGCGGTGTCCCCGTCTCGTCGGGAAGCTCGAAGTCGCTTACGAAGTCGCCCGTGTTCATGCCTCACACCTGTGTCCAGAGGTCACTGACGGAACGCTAGCCCTGGCGGCATCGGCAAGCTCACGCTCTCGCCTACGTGACTTAGGACTTGCGCCCGCCGGTCATCAGGGCGCCGAATTCAATGCTGGCGTCGAGGGGAGGGCGATGGCACCCGAGGCAAGCACCGAGAGGAGCATCCACCCCGCCGCGTACGCGAAGCCGACCGTTGGCGACGCGATTGTGTAGAGGAGACCAACCGCGGCAGAGGACGCGAAGGCCCCGGCGGATTGGATCCCACCCAGCAAGCCGAAGCCACTGCCGCGAAGGTGCTCGGGGAGCATCGACGCGACGAGCGCGGACTCGGAGGTCTCGGCAAGTCCTATTCCGCTTCCGGCGAGAGTGAAGGCGATCAGGAGCATGGGCCAGGTGTGCCAGTCGACTGCGAAGATCGCGTAGGCGGCCACGTAGACGAAGGCCCCGGCCGCGAACACGACTCGCGGGCCAACCCGGTCGATCAAGTGTCCTCCGCCGTAGGCGACCACCGAGCCGAAGGCGTTGTGCGCGGCGTAGACCAGGATGGCGAGAGAAGCCGCCGCGGCGAACGACCTTCCTCCCGTGTGCAGCAACTGGGTGGTGCGAAGGATCAAGAGGGTCGTGGTCACGTTACCGAGCTCGAACAGCGCGATGGGCACCATCGGACGGACCACCCCCTTGTTTCGTAGGCCGCGCAGCCCCAGGCTGCGCCGACCGGGTGAGATCCCACGTGTCTGCTTTCTTGCCTGACGTGCGGCGACGGTGATGGTGATCGCGGCGAAGAGGCCGGGGATGACTGCGAGAACCATGGTGGGCCGGATCCCTATCCACGTCACCAATCCCGCCGCGAGGAGCGGGCCAGCCACCGCGCCCAGGTTGTCGCCCGCGCGCTCGAGCCCAAAGGCCCGCCCATACGCGGAGCGTGGCGTCAAGGACGACAGCAGGGTGTCGCGAGAGGGGCCGCGTATGCCGCGTGACACCCAGGCCAGCGCGCGCAACACACCTGCCTGCCACACCGCGCCCACGAGGCCGATGGCCCCGGTTGCCAGCGCGGTGCCGAGATATCCCCCTGAGGCCAAGCGACCGCGCTGCTCGGGCGTGTCTGCGAGTGGTCCACCGACGAGCTTCGCCACACCCATGAGCGCGTCGGAGATGCCCTCTACGATCCCGAGCGCGCCCGCCGAGGCTCGCAGTACCGAGGTAAAGAAGCTCGGGAGCACGGCGGTGGTGATCTCATGACCGGCGTCGGAGAGTAGGCTGCTCGCACTCACGCTTCCGACTCCGAGAGTGAGCCATCGCTCAGCGGGCGGCTGCGACTCAGGTACGCGACCTGCTTCGGAGCTCACGCGGGGCCATCCACGGGCTCACCCTATCGAGACACGCGACTACGAGCCCAAGATGCGCGCAGAGCATTTGTCGTGGAGGTGATCCGTGCCCCAGCAGTCAGCGGACTGCGCGCCCGTATCGTTGGCCGAGCCGATGAGAGTCCGTCGGTCCCCATTCTTGGGTACTCCGGCCGTAGCCGGCATGACCACCAGCTGGCATGCTAGGAGGGTTCCTACCATGACCGCGCCGGTGAGTTCGCCACCTGCCGTTAGCTTCGCGCAGCGGCCCATGCTGGTGTTCTGGGAGACGACGCGCTCCTGCCAGCTCGCCTGTCGGCACTGCCGGGCTTCGGCCCTGCCGCAACCACTGCCGGGGGAGCTGAGTCGCGCACAAGGGCGCGATCTCATCGCGCAGGTCGCCGGGTTCGGGCGGCCGTACCCGATCCTGGTGTTCACCGGCGGCGACTGCTTGCTTCGCCCCGACCTGTTCGACCTCGTCGAGGAGGGGGTCTCGCGAGGGGTGCGGGTGTGCTTGTCGCCCTCGGTCACCCCCCTTCTCACACGAGAGATGATCGGCAGGATCGCAGGTTCCGGTGTCAAAGCGGTCTCGATCAGCCTGGACGGTGCGAACCCCGCAACCCACGACGGCGTGCGCGGGATCCCCGGTCACTTCGACGCGACGATGCAGTGCATCCGCGCGTTTGTGGACACCGGTCTGACCGTCCAGGTCAACACGACGGTCATGCGCGCGAACGTGAACGAACTAGCCGACGTCGCCGCCTGCGTGGCGCAATCAGGGACCCACATATGGGAGGTTTTCTTCTTGGTGCAGATGGGCCGGGGTGAGGCGGTCGCGGCGCTGACCCCGGAGGAACACGAAGACGTCTGCCACTTCCTCTATGACGCTTCCCAGTATGGCTTTGTGGTTCGAACGGTCGAGGCCCCGTTCTTCCGCAGGGTTGTGGCGTTTCGCAACATCGGAGTGCCAGCACCCGAGCACACGCTGTACCGGAAGCTACTGCTGCGGCTCACCCAGCAGCTGGGGGACGCGAGCGAGCGGAAGAGGGTTCACACGGCCGCGACCCGCGACGGGAAGGGCATCCTGTTCGTCGCCTACGACGGCGACGTGTACCCGGCGGGGTTCCTCCCCGTGCCGCTCGGCAACATCCGCGACCAGCCGTTGGTGGGGATCTATCGCGACGACCCGCTGCTGCGCTCGATCCGCGCCGCCCGATTCGCGAACCGTTGTGGCCGCTGCGAGTACGCTGACCTGTGCGGGGGTTCGCGTGCCCGCGCCTACGCCGCCAGCGGCGATCCGCTCGGCGAAGACCCAGCCTGTCCCTACCAGCCCGGGCCGCAGTCCGCCAGACCGTGCGTCACCGGCCCCGTCCCGATGAGTAGGTCTGACAGCCTCTAGCCTCACGTAGAGACCTCTCCGTGCGACGTGTCGGGGACGCGGGCACGGTTCGGACGAGCAGGCAGGGTCGGACGAGAACGGAGAGCACGAAACCAGCAAGGAGAGCACGAACGTGGACACCTCTCGAACCGGGTCAACGGGTGATCGACGGCTGAACCGGAGGGACTTCCTCGGCGGTCTCGTCCTACTTGGGACATCGGGGGTCGTGCTGTCGGCTTGTTCTTCGGGCTCCTCCTCCGGTTCCTCGAAGATCTCGCTCCCCTCTTTCCCGCTCGGCGCGGCGGCACGGACGATTTCGAAGCCTGTACAGATCACCCTCTGGCACTCGATGAACTCCGCGAACCAGACGACCCTCACGAACCTCACGAACAAGTTCAACTCCTCCCAGAGCGACGTCCACGTGAACCTCGTGAACCAGAACAGCTATGACGACACCCTCACGGCCTATACCGCGGCACTCTCAGGTGGCACGCTGCCAGACGTGGTGCAGATGCAGACGACAAACCTGCAGTTCATGATTGACAGCCAGAGCGTGGTGCCCGCCCAGTCCGCGGTGGAGGCCGACCACTACGACCTCTCCGACTACATACCTTCGACTGTGGAGTTCTTCAAGGTCAAAAGAACTTTGTATGCGCTTCCGTTCAACATCTCCTCGAACGTCTTGTACTACGACAAGAATGCTTTTCGAGCCGCTGGCCTAGACCCTGACGCGCCACCTAAGAGCCTCGACGGACTGAGGACCGCGGCAGAGAAAATCGTCAGCACCAATACCGAGAAGTACGGCATGAGCCTGAAGGTCACCGACGCCGACTTCCAGCTAGAGCTCGCGCTTACAGGTGGAGAGCTCGTGAACAAGGACAACGGGCGCAGCGCCCGCGCCACGGCCGTTTCCTTCGACGACAAGGCGGGCAAGTCGATCTTCGAGTGGTGGGGGGGGATGCTCGACGACAAGCTGGCCCAGCCGACTTCGTTCACGACGTTCGACAACCTGTTCGCGATCGCGAACAGGATCGCCCCCATGACCTGGGAGACCTCGGCCGCCCTCGGCACAATCCTGGGCGTCTTGAACCTTTACCCTCAGGTCTCGCTCGGAGTCGGAGGGTTGCCGTCCCCGTCCACTTCGAACGGGGGCGTCTTCGCGGGCGGGGCCGGGCTCTACATGGTGTCGAAGTCCTCCCCCGAGCGCCAGGACGCGGCCTGGCAGTACATCAAGTTCCTGAACGAGCCGACCCAGCAGGCCGCGTGGGCAGTGGGGACCGGCTACATCCCGATCCGCAAGTCCGCCACACAGCTGGCCGTGCTGACCCAGGCGTGGAGCAAGGTCCCTGGATATCGAGTCGCCTACAATCAGATCCTCGCCAGTCCGGCCAACCCAGCTACAGCCGGAGCCGTCATCGGGTCCTTCTCGCAGGTGAGCGATGCGATCAACAACGCGATCAGCTCGCTGGGCTCGGGCGCGAACCCTGACACCGCGCTTGCCCGGGCCGCCGCCACGAGCAACCAGGCGATCTCCTCCTACAACGCCAGGCTGTAAGCGAAGGCCTTATCTAGCTCAAGCGGACGGGCGGACCTGGGCGTGACCGTCGAAGCATTCGCCTCGGACGCGGCGCCCGACGGTGACCTCGTCTACACCCATCTGCTGGACGACCCGTTCCGCATCGTGCTGCCCAGACGGCATCGGCTGGCCACCCGACGCCGAACCCCACTTGTCGAGCTGGCCGACGAGTCGTGGATCGCCACGTCATCTTGCCCCGGCTACTGCCAGGCGGAGGCCGTGCGGGCGTGCACCGGTGCCGGTTTCTCTCCACAGGTCACCGTGGAAGCCGACGACTACCCGGCCGCGCAAGGCTATGTCGGTGTCGGGCTACGGGTGCTCATGGTTCCGCTGCTTGCGTTGGGTGCGATCCGCGAGGAGGTTGTCGTCCGGCGAATCCGCGGCGTCGAACCGGTGCGGCACATCTATGCAGTCACCTTCTCACAAAGGCCGAGAATGGTCCGGTGCCGGTGATGCTTGAGACGCTGAGCTTGCCGCCGCCGAGCAGCGCCGCCGCTCCATGGCCTGAACCCGCACTACCGCGGGCGTCCGTATCATCATGACCAGGGCATCCATTTGTCTATGACGTCTCGCGACATCACAGAGTCGGGCTGGGCGGATTTGAACCGCCGACCTCCACGTCCCGAACGTGGCGCGCTAACCAAGCTGCGCTACAGCCCGTCCGCCGGCAGGCTACAGCCTGGAGCGACGTCCCCCTCGTCGTTTGTCTGGATCACCACCTTGGCGACCCTACGGCGGTCCATCTCGGCCACCCGCAGCTCCCAGCCGTCGTGTGCGAGGCTCTCACCCTCTTCGGGTATGTGACCGAAGGCGTCGAAGAGAAACCCCCCGAGCGTCACGTACTCGCCCTCTGGGATGTCGAAGCCGAGTTGCTCTCGCACGTCGTCCACACTGGCGCTCCCGTCCACCAGCCACCGAGTGCGGTCCACGCGGATGACGTCGGGTTCCCTGCTTCGGTCGAACTCGTCGCGCAGGTCACCAACGATGGCGGAGAGCAGGTCCTTCACCGTAAGTACACCGGCCACGCCTCCGTACTCGTCGACGACCACGGCGAACGAGCGTCGATCGCGGCGCATGTCGGCCAGCACGTCCAGCACGAGCAGGGACTCGGGGACCAAGTACGGTTGGCGCAGTCGGCGGGAGATATCGAGAGGTGTGGGTTTCACCGGGCCGCCGCCCTCCTCCTCGTCGCGCCCGTCGAGCTCCCATCCCGACCTGAACAGGTCGTTCACATAGAGGACACCGATCAGGCGGTCGAGGTCGTCGTCGTAGACGGGGAAGACGCTGTGTCCCGACCGGCGAATGGCTCCGGCCACGTCCGCTCCGTGGACCGGTATCGCCAAGCCCACCACGTCGACCCTAGGCGTCATCACCTCGCGCACTGTGGCGTCGCGCAGGTCGTCGAGAGCGGAGAGGATCAGGCGCTCCTGGTCGTCCCCGGCGATCTGTCCTTCCGGACGGGCGGGGCTCTGGTCAGGAGGCGGGTGACGGCGCCGGAACACAACCGTGCGCGAGCCTGCTAAGCCCCGCCGGATGAGGCGCCGGTATCGGTGCCGGCGGGAGCGACGCCCCCTGCGGGTGCGTCAGGCGCCAGGGGTAGGTCGGGTGCGAGAGAGGATGGAACCGGCTGGAACGTCCGGTCGTGGTACGTACCGCCCTCCGACAGAGCGGTCGCTGCCTTGCGAAGACGCAGCGAGTCGAGTGGCTTCACCAGCCAACCTTCTGCCCCGCAACGCCGGGCCAGGAAGACGTCTGCGCGGCGGTCGAGCAGCATGAGCACCGCAACGGCGGGCAGGTTGTCGTACGAGGCCTCGAGCCGCAGGTCCATGCATACCGCCATGGCACCCATGTTCCCCATCTGCATGTCCACCACAACCAGGTCGGGCTCGTGCTCATCAACTGCGGGGGCCACGTCCGGCCCGCTGCGCACCTCAACGATCTCGGTGCCCGGCTCGCCAAGCGCAGCAGCGACCGTCGCCCTCACCGAAGGGGCGTCGCTCGCAACGACGATAGTACCCACGATGCTCAGGGTAATGCGGCGTACCTGCCTCGACCACCCCCATGCTCACCGAACATGCCGAACATGTGGTCGGCCATCAGGGAAAGGCCTTCTGCGTCTGTGACGTCGATGTCCAGCAATGGCACGCGCGCCACCGGTGAGGGCGCGACCTCGACGACAAGCTCGGCTAAAGTTGCTTCTTCGCGCTCGTTCACGGCCGAGTAGCTGTGCAAGTTTTCGATGAGTGCCTGCAGCGCGCTACCTTCGGGTGCTCGTGGCAGCTGGTGGGTTTCAGTCGGCTTCGAAAACGCAGGGTGAACCCGGTTCACCACCAGTCCCTCCACTGCGAGGCCCGATTCGTTGAGCCTGTCCGCGAACCAGCCTGCCTCGTTCACCGTGTCGGCACGCGGGGAGGTTACGAGGACGAAGGCCGTCGTTCGTCGCGCCAGCAGCCGTCTCATGTGGTCGGCGCGCAACCGGAAGCCCTCCTCCATCCCTTCGAACGCCTGGAAGAAGGCGACAGCGTCGCGGACGATGTCTGCTCCGGCCACCTTCGAGATCGTGCGCAACAGGGCCTGCGCTGCCACCGACACGACGCGCAGGTATGCCCGAGTCGGCATCAAAAGCAACTGGAACAACCGGTGCCCCAGGAATCGGGTGAGCCGGCGGGGAGCTTCGAGGAAGTCGATGGCGTTTCGCGTCGGCGGCGTGTCGACCACGACGATGTCATAGGCACCCTCCTCGGCTAGCTCGTAAAGCTTCTCCATGGCCATGTACTCCTGGGTTCCCGACAGCGCGCCCGTCAGGTTCCGGTAGATACGGTTGGCCAGGATGCCCTCTGCCTGTTCGGGCGAGGCCGCGTACCGGCGCACGAGGTCGTCGAATGTGCCTTTGGGGTCCAGCATGAGCGCCCATAGTTCCCCCGGCCACGGGCCCTCGATCTTCTTCGGGGTGTTTGTGAGGGTGTCGAGGCCCAGCGCGTCGGCTAGACGCCTGGCCGGGTCGATCGTGACCACACATGCGCGACGGCCCCGCCGGGCCGCCTCCAACGCGAAGGTCGCCGCAACGGTGGTCTTGCCGACACCGCCGGACCCGCAGCAGACGACCACCGAGCGGTTCTCGACCAGATCTCCGAGCTCATGGCGCGAAGAGTCCGATGTGGGCGGCGATGAGCGCGTTGCTGTGGCCGTTGGTTCGTCGGCCTTCGGTTCGTTCACGCGCGGAGCTCCTTGCTGTACCCCTCTTCGAGCCGTCCAACCGACGCGGCCAGATCGGCTTCGAGGCGCTCGAGCTCCTCGGGACCGATCTGTGGGCAGAAGAGGAACCGGGCGTACAACTGGGGGAGGGGCAGCTCGTGGGCCAAGCGCTTCCACTGCGCGGCCTGGAGCCTGTAGCGGTGCGCACGGAACGCTGCAGCTCGTCCCAGGGCAGCAGCCAGCTCGTCGTCGATTTCGACGCCCGCTTGCTCGGCCGCTTCGGAGGGGTCTGTGTCGAGAAGCGGATCCTTGGGAAGACAGCCATTTACGATCACCGGCCCGAGGGTGATCCCGATGCGGTCCTCGAGCTGGTACGCGGTCTCGACCGCCTCGTTCACCGGCATCTCCTCGGGGAGGGTCACGAGGACCACCTGACAGCGCTTGGCATCCGAGAGCAGTTCCACCACGTCGGCCGCTTGGGCGCGCACCGGGCCTGATCGCGCGGCGCCCAAAAGTCCCTTGGCGGAGGACAGGAAGGTCATCGCGTGGCCTGTGGCGGGCGCGTCCACGAGGATGAGGTCCGAAGGGTCGTCCCGTTCCAGCTGCTTCACCTTCCCGAGGACCAAGATGTCTCTGATCCCGGGGATCGCCGTGGCGACGACGTCGAGCGCGCCTGAGGAAGCCAGCCGCTTCGAGATCCGCTTCATGCCGTGGTCGGCTAGGTACTCGACCAGAGCGTCGTCCGGCGTGATCCTGCGTGCTCGCACCGCACCGTCAGCGGACAGGCTGTCGAGCACTGCCTCGTCGTAGTCGAGAGAGTGCTCACGTCCGAAGGCGGCTGGCACGCCGGATTTTCCTTCGAGCTCGACCACCAGGACGTTGAGCCCCGATGAGGAGGCCATCTTCGCCAGAGCGGCGGTGATCGTCGTCTTGCCAACCCCACCCTTGCCGGCCACGATCAGAACGCGGCTCTGGCGACAGAAGGTGGCGACGTCCATCTCGGGCCGAGCGTACCCGTGAGTCGTGGGCCGCGGACCGGTTCGGAAGCGGAATTCGTGCTCAGACCCCTTGTCCAGCCTTCGAATGTCCGGATAGCGTCACTTGGGGGAGAGTCAATTGGCGACAACGTCGATCGGTGAGCTGTGGCAGACGAGGGCGGCCTGCAGAGGCCCGCAGGCCGCTGTGTTCTTTCCGCCCACCCGCGCCGAGCGCAAGGAGGAGAAGATCGCGCGCGAGAGGCGGGCCAAAGCGATCTGTGCAACCTGTGCAGTGCAACCCGAGTGCCTCCAGTACGCGATCCGCATCCGCGAGCCTCACGGCATCTGGGGCGGGCTCAACGAGATCGAGCGCAAAGAGCTGCTCGAGTGCCCGGCATGCTGAGCCCGAGCCGGGCTTGGCTCAGCCCAGCCCTAGCCCCGTAGCGCCGGCGCGAACCCCTGCGCTGTCGCAAACGTTCCCCGGGCGTTGCCCGGTGGCCGAGCAGATGGCCGCGGTGAGCTCGTTTGCCGTCCCGAGCACCGCTTGGCTGACCGCGTTAACAGGGTCCGAGAGCTCGCCGGCGATCTTGCCCATGGAATCTCCCTGCAAGAGCCCAGGCGAGAACCCGACACCCGCGCCGGCCACCAGGAGCAGGTTGGCTACGTCGACGAACGGGAGCGCCCCGGGCTCACTCGAGAAGGGTGCTGAGTCGTAGTGCTTCAAGAGCGCCTGCTCGAACGAAGGAAGCTTCTCGAGAGCGGGGAAACCGGCCGGTGCGTTGGTCGACGGTGCCTGTTCGTACACCTCGGTGGGAGAGAAGGTGACATACCGGCTGCGGTAGGTGGCACCGTCAAAGCTGAACGTCGCCGTTCCACCGAACGCCTCGTACTTCGAGGACGAGGTGGCGCCCAGGCCGGAGAACGTGCCGAAGCGACCGAGGGCGATCACCAAGGCCCAGCGTTCGGCGGCGCAGTACGGGCAGAACTCGCCGCCCACGTAGACGACGTCAGGGCGGCCCGCCATCACGAGCGGAGGTTGACTCGTCAGGACACTCGGAGCTGGGCCCTGGGGGTGCGGCGCGCCCGCCGCGTCGAACGCCGAGGCCGGCAACGAGGTCGCTGCGTGGACCACGTCGGCCGGCGCAGGGGTCACGGGTGGCACTGGGGCCGTGGCTGATCCCCTGGTCACTTTCAGTATGAGGAGGACCACCACGATCACCAGGACCAGCACCACGAACGCCCACGTCACCAGCGCCATAGGTGCGCGCCGGGGCCGCGCCGAGGCGACGTGCTGAACCGGTTCTTGCATTCGATGCTATTTCTGCATTGATGCGTCGAGAGCCTGCTCCACGTGGTCGAGGAGACGGGCGGTGCATCCCGAGGTGTTGACGACCGGTGCGACGTCCTGCGCGATCCGCTCGGCCAACGCGTCGAAGGTATGTCCCAACGGGCCATCGCCGAGTGCCACAGGCTGCCCGCAGTCGCCGGCGGCTGCGATGTCTGGGTGAAGCGGCACGCTACCGACCAACGGCACTCCGATCTCCTCGGCCAAGCGCCGGCCGCCGCCCTCACCGAAGAGCGCGTAGGAAGTCCCGTGCTCGCAGGTGAACCCCGCCATGTTCTCGATCACCCCGGCCACACGTAGGTGGCCCTTTCGGGCCATGTCCGCCGCCCTTGCTGCGACCTTCTGCGCGGCGATCGGCGGCGTGGTCACGACCAGCACCTCGGTGCGGGGCAACATGCGGGCAAGGCCCATCTGGATGTCGCCGGTGCCGGGCGGCATGTCGATGAGGAGGTAGTCCACGTTTCCCCACCGGACGTCTTCGAGGAACTGCTGCACCGCGCGGTTCAGGACCAGTCCGCGCCACATGATCGCGGTGCCCTCGTCGGCCAGGAACCCCATCGACACAACCTTCAACAGCCCGTCCCCCACGGCGAGCTCCATGGGCACGATCTTGCGGGCCTTTGCCTGGAGCTCTCCGCGCATCCCGAGCAAACGAGGGATCGAGAAGCCCCAGATGTCGGCGTCGAGCAGGCCCACGGCCAGACCCCTGCGGGCCAGGGCTACGGCGAGGTTCACGGTGATCGACGACTTGCCCACGCCGCCCTTGCCCGAGGACACCGCCAGCACCCTTGCGGCTGTCGGGAGGTCCGTGAAAAGAGAGCGGTCTTCCTGCGCCTTGCTCCGTGCCCGGTCCATCACCGCGCTTCTTTGAGCCGCGTCCATCTCGCAAAAGCGCACCCTGACCTCGCGTACGCCGGAGAGGCTCGAGACGCGGTTGTCTATGTCTGAGCGGAGCTGGGTGCGAAGCGGGCACCCCGAGACGGTGAGTGCCACCTCGACCTCGACCAGACCGTCGGCACCCACTGTCACCTCGCGCAGCATCCCGAGGTCCACGATGTCCGAGCCGAGCTCGGGGTCGATCACCTCGGCGAGCACCTCGTGCACCTCGATGGCAGCTCGTGGCGCAGGGTGATCAGGCATTCCTCGATGCTACCGGTCACCAGGCCTGGAATCGCCGTGAGCGTGGGCGTGGGCGTGGGCGTGAGGACTGCTCGCGTCACGGCGCCCGGTAATATAACCAGCGACTGAAGGTCGCTGGTCGCTCATTCGAAGGAGAATCGGCGCCCAGGGGCAAGGACCCGAGGAGAGACCGCCGTGACCAACATAACCAGCGTCAAGATCGGCAAGAGGCCGCAGTCCGTCACGCTGTCGGACAGCGCCGCGAGGAAGGTCGCCGACCTGTTGGCCCAGGAGGACAGTGACGAGCTCGTGCTGCGCGTCGCGGTACGAGCTGGTGGTTGCTCAGGCTACAGCTACGAGATGTACTTCGACTCCGAGATCGCCTCCGATGACATCCTCGGGGAGCAGGGCGGGGTGAAGGTGGTGGTCGACGCGAAGAGCGCCGAGCTGCTCAAGGGCTCGACGCTCGACTACGCAGATGGTCTGCAGGGTGCCGGGTTCCACGTGTCGAACCCGAACGCCACGCGTACCTGCGGCTGTGGGTCCTCCTTCAGCTGAGCGTCTCGCGCGCGCCTTCGTCCACGACGATCTCGCTCGTCGTGGACGGCGAGAAGGTATTCGTCTTAGACGACGGGTCCTCCCTGCTCGAAGTCCTGCGCGAGCAGCTGGGGCACCGCTCGGTGAAGGACGGATGCAGTCCCCAAGGGCAGTGTGGTTGCTGCACTGTCTGGGTCGACGGGGCTCCGCGAGTGGCCTGCGTGACACCCGCGCGCCGAGTCGCCGGACGCGAAGTGACCACCTTGGAGGGTCTGGCACCGGCCGTTCGCGACGCATGGGCTCAGGCGTTCGCCGATACCGGTGCCAGCCAGTGCGGGTTCTGCACACCGGGGATCATCATGCGTTTGGCGGCCCTTCACGCGAGCCGCCCGACGCTCGACGAAGCGGCGGTGAAGAACGCGCTCCTGGCGCATCTGTGCCGCTGCACGGGTTGGCGCACGATCCTCGAGGCGGCGCGCCGGGTCGCTTCCGAGAGGAAAGGTTCGCCAGTCCTCTCGAGCACTGATTCGCGCACGTGCTCACGCGGGGATGAACGGGAGATCGCTCGCCCGCGCCAGGCGCGCGACATGCAAGCGGCGCGCGCGCGGGCCACGCTGGAAGGTGGATTGTCGCAGACGGTCGGGCCGGAGGTGGCCCTCGGCGCTGGGGGGTTCGCTGACGACACCGCGCCTGCCGGGGCGCTCGTCGCGGTCTTGGACGGGCGCGGCGGGTTCTGTGTCGCCGAGTCCCTCGCCGCGGCGAGGGCCAAGGCGGGCAAGGTCCAGGGTCGCAACACGACCGTCGCCCTTCGACACCCTCTCGAAGTGGCGCCGGGTGACTGGTTGCTCACTTTGCGGACCACGTTCGTGGAGCCTGCATATCTTGAGCCCGACGCCTCGTGGTGCGCGCCGGGAGGCGAGCCTGCCAACCCTCTCGCCAACGGCGGGGCCTTCGGAGGCAAGCTCGCGTCTCGCGTGGCCGAAGCCGCTCGGTCTTTGGCGGAGGCTTACGGGCGGCCGGTGCGAGTGTTGTTCGCGCGCGAGGACGTAGTGTGCCTGGGTCCCAAGCGCCCGCCAGTGTCTGCCGCCTTGCGCGAGGACGGAAGCGGCGTGATGCGTGTGGCGCGGACCCCGGGCTCGACCGGTCTCTCGGGATGGGCGGAGGCGGTGCACTCGGCGCTGCCATACGTCGACGTGGAAGAGGTCGAGGTCCCGGGTCCGCGGGTGTCGGCCGAAATGCGTGGAGCCGGCTGGGCAGAGGCGGCGGTGCTGGGTGCCGCCCTCGAGGCTCGGCGTGAGGAACGGCTGGGCACGGGCCATCCACTGACCGTCATATCTCCTGGCAATGCGCGCGCCACCGCCACCATCGCCGTCGACGGTGCCGTGTCGGTTCGCATAGCCGCGGGCGAGGTGCTCGACGAGGTGGTGCTGTGCTCCTACGTCGTGGGCGCCGCTCACCAGGCACTCGGATGGGTGCGCAGCGAGGGGGTGTCCGTGGCCGAAGATGGTGAGGTTCTCGATCTCACCATCCGCTCGTTCGGCATCTTGAACGCCAGGGAGATGCCACGCGTCGACGTCGAGGTCGAGAGAGAGGACGCCCCGGCGGTGCGGGGAAGCGATGCCGTCTTCGCGGCGGTGGCGGCAGCTGCCTGGTTGGCCGGCGGGTTGGAGCCGGCGTGGCCACTCGAACGTGGCCGGCGACGATCGACAAAGGGAAGATCGACAACGGGAGGCGGAATATGAGCGAGCTGGAAGCGAGCGAATCAATGAGCACGGCAGCCCGCTCGTCGGACCCGAGAGGGGCGCTGCAATGAGCGAGCCGGTCGGGCCATACTCGCCGACCATGCGCGCCGGTAACCTACTCGTGTGCTCGGGGCAGATAGGCCTGCGGAGCAGTCCCGACGGTCCCGCACTCGTCCGCGGTGGGTTTCGGGTCCAGGCGTGCCAGGCCCTCGACAATGTGGCGGTCCTGCTCGCCGGCCAGGGTCTCGACTGGGGGCATGTTGTGAAGACGACGGTGTACCTCGCCGACGTCGCTGACTTTGGCGCCTTCAACGAGATCTATTTAGAAGCGCTCGGTTCACACCGCCCCGCCCGATCCCTGGTGGCTGTTGCAGGACTGCCTATGGGGGCGCTAGTAGAGATCGAGGTATGGGCGTACGCCGAAACCGGATCGTCCTGACCGGAACGGGCACTACGGTGCCCATGTGCCGTGTCCGAAGCGGTAACCAACCGAGCGCACGGTCTCGATCAGGTGCGCGTGCTCCTCTCCGAGCTTGGCCCGGAGCCGACGCACGTGGACGTCCACTGTGCGTGCGCCACCGTAGTATTCGTAACCCCACACCCTGCTTAGAAGCATTTCACGCGTGAAGACCTTGCCCGGTCTCGCCGCGAGGAAACGCAACAGCTCGTACTCCATGAAGGTGAGGTCGAGCGCGCGCCCTGCCACTGCCGCCTGGTAAGTCTCGAGGTTGAGCACGAGTGGGCCGTGCTCGATGAGCTCGGGGCGAAGCCCTCGCCCTGTTCGCCAGAACAAATGGGCGAGGCGCGCTGTCACCTCCTCTGGGTGGACCGGGAGAACGCAGAAGTCGTCGAACTGGTCCTCGCGAAGCGACAGATCGCCAACCTGAGTGCGTCCGACGACCAGGAGCAGCGGGCGGAGCGGCACCTCGCGGGTACGCATCGAGCGGCATAGGGCAAACGCGCCTTGGGGGTCCGCGTCTGCGCTCACCACTGCCCCTGCCCAGCCGTCCTCGGGCTCGTCAGACGAGCCGTGCTCGGGCTGGGCCACGGCCTTCCAGGGGTAGCCGGCGCGCTCGAGGGCGAGCGCCAGCTCGGCGGGGAACGGGTCGGGGAAGCACAGCAACGGCTCCATTGCGTGTTAGCTCGTCGCTCTAAAGGAGTGGCAGGTAGCGGTCCAGCTCGAACTGGCTGACGTGTGTCTTGTAGGCGGCCCACTCCGCTCGCTTGTTTCTGATGAACCACTCGAAGACGTGCTCGCCGAGCGTTTCCGCCACGAGTTCGGAGCGCTCCATTACCGCCACAGCGTCGTTGAGGCTACTGGGCAGCGTACCGATCTGCTCTGCGGCGAGTTCCTCGGGGGTCATCGTGAAGAGGTTTGTGGCCGCCTCGCGCGGCAGCTCGTATCCCTCCTCTACGCCTTTCAGTCCCGCGGCCAGGATCACGGCGAAGGCAAGGTAGGGGTTGCACGCCGAGTCCGGCGCCCTGTACTCGACGCGAGTGGACTCGAGCTTGTTGCGCTTCACGACCGGTACGCGTAGCAGCGCCGAGCGGTTGTTACGTGCCCATGAGACGTGGATGGGCGCTTCGTAGCCAATGACGAGGCGCTTGTAGGAGTTCACCCACTGGTTTGTCACCGCTGTGATCTCGTGTGCATGCATGAGAAGGCCAGCCATGAACCGCTTGGCGATCTCAGACAGACCATAGGGGTCGTCCTTGTCGCAAAACGCGTTGGCGTCACCTTCGAACAAGGACAGGTGGGTGTGCATACCCGAGCCCTGGACTCCGGCCAGAGGCTTCGGCATGAAGCTTGCGTGCACACCGCCGCGTTGCGCGGTCTCCTTCACCACCAGGCGCACCGTCATGACGTTGTCCGCCATGGTGAGCGCATCGGTGTAGCGAAGGTCGATCTCGTGCTGGCTGGGGGCGTCCTCGTGCTGGGTGTGCTCGACGGGGATGCCCATCTCCTCGAGGGTGAGAACGCTGCGCTTTCGCAGGTCGGTCGGCACGTCGCTCGTGGTCAGCTCGAAGTAGGAGCCGCTATCGAGGGTTATCGGCGCGTGGGAGGGGTCCGCGTCGGCGAAGTAGAAGTACTCGATCTCGGGTGCAGCGAAGAAGGTAAACCCCTGCTCCCGGGCGCGGTCCAGGGTCCGGCGCAGGGCGTGGCGTGGGCAACCTTCGAATGGGGTGCCGTCGAGGTTGGAGATGTCACAGAACACCCGGGCCACCGGGGCATCGCCAGGGTCCCAGGGCAGAAGCTGGAAGGTCATCGGGTCTGGCCGAGCGAGCACGTCGCTCTCTTGCACCCTCGAGAAGCCGTCTATTGCCGAGCCGTCGAAGATCATGCCCTCTTCCAGTGCGTTCTCCAACTCGGCGGGGGTGATCGAGAGTGTCTTGGCGGTGCCCAGCACGTCTGTGAACCACAGCTGGACGAAGCGGATCGCCCTCTCCTCCACGGTCCTGAGCACGTACTCCTGTTGGTTTCGCATGTGGCCTCCGTGCCGCATCTATGTCGCCGGGCGTTGCCCCGGCTCCGCCTCACCCTGGTCTATCCCCGAAAGGCCCGTTAGCGCACCCGTAGAGCGACGCCCCGGGGACTCGACAGTGTCGCAGCCGGCGGAGGGCTCCACCGACGGGTTAACGCGCCGTTCACGCGAGGGCAACGCCCGAGAAATCCGTGCCTGAGACCATGTGCCCGGGCGAACGAGGGTCAACGAGGGTTTCTGGCACGTTGGCACGGACTTGTAACCCGAGCGGGTTAGCCACCACGATAGTGCCAGCCCTACCCGGCCTGAGGGAGAAGAGGAGGACCTGTGCAAGAACGCACACCGGCGGACGTGCTCCGCCTCGTACAAGACGAGGGGATCGAGATAGTCGACCTGCGGTTCGTAGACCTACCCGGTCTGATGCAGCACTTCTCGATGCCTTCCCGCACGCTCGGTGAGGACTTGTTCGAGGAAGGCATCGGGTTCGACGGCTCGTCGATTCGCGGCTTCCAAGAGATCCAGGAGTCGGACATGCTGCTCGTGCCGGACCCCAACACGGCGCTCATCGACCCCTTCTGCGAGCACAAGACGCTGGACATCAACTGCTTCGTGCGCGACCCGGTGACCCTCGAGTCCTACTCGCGAGACCCCCGCTACGTGGCACAGAAGGCCGAGGCGTACCTGGGCACAACCGGGGTGGCCGACTCCTGCTACTTTGGACCCGAAGCGGAGTTCTTCGTCTTTGATGACGTCCGCTACTCCCAGGACAGCCGCTCCGCGTTCTATCAGGTCGACTCTGTCGAGGGGCACTGGAACATGGCTACCGACGAAGGGCCGAACCTCGGTTACAAGATCAGGCCCAAAGAGGGGTACTTCCCTGTTCCGCCTGCCGATCACTTCCAGGACCTGCGCTCGGAAATGATCTTGACGATGGAACGCCTCGGCATCGAGATCGAGGTGCACCACCACGAGGTGGCCACTGCCGGTCAGGCAGAGATCGACATGCTTTTCGACACCCTCCTGGTGATGGCCGACAAGCTCATGATGTACAAGTACGTGGTGAAGAACGTGGCGAACGCCGCGGGCTACACGGCGACGTTCATGCCGAAACCGTTGTTCCAGGACAACGGCTCGGGCATGCACTGCCACCAGTCCCTGTGGAAGAACGGCGTGCCGCTCTTCCACGGCGAGGGTTATGGCGGGCTTTCAGACATGGGACGTTGGTACATCGGCGGACTGTTGCGCCATGCCTCGGCGGTCCTCGCCTTCGCAGCGCCTACGACCAACTCCTACAAGCGCCTGGTCCCCGGTTACGAGGCACCGGTGAACCTGGTGTACTCCCAGCGCAACCGCTCCGCGGCGTGTCGCATCCCGCTTTACTCGCAGAGCCCGAAGGCCAAGCGCGTCGAGTTCCGTTGCCCCGACCCCTCTTGCAACCCGTACCTTGCCTTCTCGGCGATGCTGATGGCGGGCCTCGACGGCGTGCAGAACCGGATCGAGCCGCCCGACCCGATGGACAAGGACCTCTACGACCTCCCGCCCGAGGAGCTGGCAAAGGTGCCCCAGGTGCCGAGCTCGTTGGACGCCGCCCTGGACGCGCTGGAATCCGACCACGACTTCTTGAAGGCAGGCGGGGTGTTCACCGACGACTTGATCGAGACCTGGATCGAGTACAAGCGCATAAACGAGGTCGACGCCATCCGTCTTCGCCCACACCCATGGGAGTTCATGCTCTACTACGACATCTAGACAAAAGCCTAGGTCAAAGGCTATTGATCCTTTAGAAATGAGCCTTCAAGTCTAGGTTGTGTCTAGAATCCCCATTCGTGCGGGGAACCATCCATGAGACACGGCCAGGGGTCTGGCGCCTGCGCGTCGTCGTCGGCTACCGGCCGGACGGTCAGCCCCGGCAGGCGTCGAGGACCGTTCGTGGCACCCAACGAGTGGCCGAAACCGAGCTCGCCAAGTTCGTCACCCAGGCGGAGAGTGGCGACACCCCGATGGTGGGGACGATGACGCTCGGCGCCTACCTCGAGAAGTGGATGGAGCACGTCCGGGCTCACCGCCAACCCGACACGACACGCAACTACGCCGTGAAGTGTCGGCGTTTCAGAGCCGAGCTCGGGAGGGTCCGCCTTGACAAGCTCCGGGTTCACCAGCTCGACGAGGTCTACCGGCGGTGGATGGCGGGCGGCATGGCGCCCTCTACGCTGCGGGGTTACCACGCCGTGCTCAGCGCGGCGATGTCCCAGGCGGTCAAGTGGGGCCTCGTCCCTCGGTCGGTCGCCCCCCTGGCGACCCTGCCGACAGTCGATAGTCGGCGCATGACGGTGCCCGATGTCGATACCGTCCGTCTCCTTGTCAAGGAGTCCGAGCAGTTCGATCCGGTGCTCAGCGCGGCAATCATGTTGGCGGCGCTCACTGGGTGTCGACGGGGAGAGCTCTTGGGACTGCGCTGGTCCGACGTCGACCGGGATCGCATGGTGCTTCACGTCGAGCGCTCGGTGAAGCGTGAGGAAGAAGGACGGGCCCTGCGAGTGGGTCCCACCAAAACCCACCAAAACCGCCGCGTCTCCCTCGACCCCGTGACACTCGCGGTGATCGACACTCATCTCGAGCGGGCCAAAGGCTGGGCCGCCGACGCCTTGGTCACACTTGACGCCGACGGTTACATCCTCACCGAGGACCCCACCGGAACAACCCCGATGGCCCCCGACACCCTGACGCACCGGTTCAGCAGGCTTGCCGGACGCTCGGGCCTGCGCTCGCTGCGGTTTCATGACCTCCGTCACTCCGTGGCGACCACGCTGCTCGGCGCCGGTTACGACCTGGCGATCGTTGCAGGGCGCCTCGGTCATCGTGACCCGACGATCACCTTGCGCGTGTATGCCCACGCCCTCGAGGAGCGCGACCGCCAAGCGGCCGTCACTCTCGGCCAACTGATGGCACCAGCGGCTCCGGCAGCGTCGTAGAGGCCACGAACGCGCCCCAGTTCACTCTCACCAGCCGACCGATCCGGAACAGCCCCGGGATCTCGTTCCGTCGCGCCGCCCGATAGCCAGTGTCGAGCGAGCACCCGACGCGTCCACACCACTCAGGGATCGAGACAAATTCACACTCGTTCGTTGTCGCCAGTTCCACCGGTGTCATCACCCCGTCTCCGTGTTGGGTGAGCATCGGACCTCCCTGGTTCGGTGCCAGAACGGTGTGCCCTGGTCTGGATCCATGGTCCGGAGGGACGTCACCCTGAACGTCACCCTGGTCGAACAACTCGCTGTTCGATAGCTCGAGCGGAACGTCACCCTCGATTCCGCAACGTCACCCTCGATTCCGCAACGTCACCCTGGGCGGAGATTCACAGGTTCATTCGAAACAGCGTCAAGGGTGACGTTGAGGGTGACGTTCGTCCGGATGATGGATTCCACGAACACCCTTACCCATCGGAGACATGCCATGAAGCCCAGTAACCTCTTCCGACCGCCACCAGCTCGCCAAGCAGCGATCCATTCGATCACCGCTCATCCAAGACTCCGGAGCTCGGTCCCGGTCCGGCCCGACGATAGAGAGGCCGACAGCACAAGCTCGCCTTCTCCGATGGCCGAGCGCTTGGCATTCACCGTCGACGAGGCCGCGTACCTGCTGAACATCTCCCGGAACCTTGTCTGCGAGCTGGTGGACCGCGGAGAACTCCCTGCCATTCGACTCGGGCGGCGAATTGTTATCCCACGGGTAGTGCTGGAGGAGCTGCTCGGAGCTGTCATTTGCTGACTTGGCGCTACCTATCCCCGACCGGCACCTCGG
>PLIG01000097.1 GCA_003139255.1 Acidimicrobiaceae bacterium
AGGAAGGACCGCCAACGCGATCGGGGGAGTAAACGGCTCAACGCAGCAAGGATCGCCCGGTCTGCTGGTCGGTATCTCACACGTGCGTGGAGCTGACGTTCGAGGATGCGAACCTGGTGCCGGAGCACCATGATCTCGATGTCCTTGTCCCACTCGGACCGACGGGCAGATCGGACAAGGGCAAGGATCCGGCACAGCCCGACGTAGAGGAGAGAGAAGAGCACGGAGGATGATGGCCGACGTCGATGTGCAGTGCCAGTTCAGCGGCCTGATCGGGATTTTGGTGCCCTACACCCTGTTCAACCCAGCTATCGAATATTCGGGCAGTACGGGATCCGCTGGTTGGGGTCAGGTCAAGACGGAGTGGGCGTGGTCGGTGACGAGAGCCGAAACTGCCGGATTGCGATGAGGGCAATCCTCAGCCAGTGGATTCGAGTTCCGACAGCGCGTCGGCTCCTACCGCGACCGGTCCACCGAAGAGATATCCCTGTGCCAACGTAGGTGCGACACCGGACAGGTAGTTGGCAACAGACGGTGGTAACGGTCCAGAAGGCTGCACGAGAAGCATGGGGCCTTTGGCTGCTTGGGTACCCATGAAGACCCCGCCGGAGAGGGCGTCGGCGAAGTTCACGCCGGTCGCGGCCCCGAACACGGTGGCTTTTGCAAAGAAGGTGCTCGCCACAGCGGCCGAAGTCCCGTAGAGGTCCTGGCCGTACACAGGGATCGCCGTCGGATCAGCCCCATAGGCGGTGAGCGGCCCACCGATGGCGTAGCGAGTGTCGTTTTGGTGTGCTGCCAGGTAGGAGGCGGTCTCAGGAGCCTGGGTGGTCCCATCGGTGAGCAGAATCGCCCCGCCTGTCGCGATGGCAGTTGGGACGGCCGATAAGGCGTCGGGGAAGTTGAGTCCGGTCACCTCGAAGATCGTGGAGGGATTGGCGAGTTGTTCGGCGACATCGACTGCGGTGCCGTACTCGTCGCCACCGGCGATGCGTTGCGTCACATATCCGAGGCCCTGGAGGGTGCCGTCTATGTCGGTGCTAAGAGCAAGCGAGCCACCGAGTATGTAGACGGTGTCCCCAGCCGGGAGGACGCGCTGGATCTCAGCTTGGACCCGTGAATCGAGGCTCGAACTCAGAGATGCTCCCGGGGTGATGAGTAGCGGGCCACCCACTTTCGCTGCTAACGGGCCACCGGCGAGGGCGTCGGAGAAGTAGTCCGAACGGGCGAGCACGACGGCCTTGGCGGAGTCATTGGTCGGAAACTCGGCCTGCGACACGGCGATCGAGGTCCCGATCGCATCGGTGCCGCCCTCGACCGCCACCACTAGGTTGGCGGGAGCTGCGAGCAGTGAAGATACGGACGAGCCGCTACCCGAGGAGGTGCTGACGGCGAGGCTGGTGGCACTTGACTCAAAGGCGCTGAGCGCGGGTTTTGGGTTGCCCGACGCGTCGACCAGGCCGAAGTTGTCATAGATCGATGACGCGTTAGTCCCGTCTTGCCAGTTGTACCAGAAGAGCGGACCTGCCCACGACCACTGCTTCGCCTGGTTGAACGCATCGGTGAGCTGCTGCGCCTGGGTCTGCACGGACACTGCACCGTCGGACGTGTCGGTGCCGGTGGGGTCTCCGAACTCGGTCATCCAGACCTTCTTGGCACCGTCGCCGTTCGCGACCATGACCTGGTAGATCCAGTTCGGCAGGTTGTAGAAGAAGCTCCACGAGGCACTAGAAGAGTCCGTCGGGTCGGCGGGGAAGCAGTAAGGGTGAGCTCCAACCGCGTCGAAGTAGCCACCCGCGCCCGCCAAGTACATCTCGGTCAGGAATGTCTGTGGAGAGACGTCCGTGCCGTCGTTGCCAGCGGGCGAGAGGCCACCGGAGATGACGAAAGAACTGGCGTCTGCGGTCTTGATTGCGCTGTAGGCAGACTTGAGCACCGTGGCGTATTGAGTTCCCGATGCCGTTCCTCCCCAGTTGCTCCCCAGGTTCGGTTCATTCCAGATCTCGTAGGTGTGAATGTTGAACGGGGACACCGAGTAGCGCTCGACGGCAGCTTTGGCAAAGGCCGCGTACTGTGACGCGAACGTGTTGAGATTGGCCGAAGGGGACGCAGCCCACGAGGGAAGGGGGGCATTCCCCCCGTTAATGCAGAACAAGACCTGAAGTCCTGCTGCGACGGCTGCTTGTATGGCGGGATCGTAAGCGTTCCACGAATAGACACCTGACGAGGGCTCGGCCGCTGCCCACTGTGCCCCCAACCGCACCCACGTTGCGCCAGAGGCAGCAATGCTATTCATCATGTTCGTTAGCTGGGTGCCGCTGAGGCTAGAGACGTCTCCGGGGGAGATGGCCGCAGCCAGTCCGGTCGAAGCGGCCGAGGACAGTGTGGTCGAAGAGGCCGATGCCGGTGCTGATGTCGTGAGCAATAAGGATGGCGCCGCCGCGACCGCGATTGCCGCGATGAACATCCGAACACGAGAAGTGAGCTTCTCCATTCCTGGCGTATCGTCACGGGACGTAGTTCACTTAACACGAAACGTGGTTAAATGTCCGGAACGTTGGCCCGGGAGGGTGTACGTGCCGACAATCTCATCTAGACTAGTTGACCAGGACTTTTCCCTCGCGTGGGCCGAGAGCAAAGACGGGCCCGCGGACTACGGACGGGGTCTTGGGCACCACACCACTGAGCTTGCAAGGCATGCCGTCAAGGGCCGTTCAGGGGAGTTCAGGGCGAGTCACTTATGGCCGTACGGTCCGAGAATTCACTGTTCCCCTCAAGCGGCGAGCTCGTA
>PLIG01000013.1:0-4091 GCA_003139255.1 Acidimicrobiaceae bacterium
GATCAATCAATGCAACAGAGCCTCAAGACGCCAGTCCGATCTCCTCTGGCAGATGCCTATGCGGAGCGTTGGGTGAGAACCGTGCGCAATCAATGTCTCGACCACGTGCGCATCCTCGGACGCGGGCATCTGGAGCGAGTGCTTCGGGAGTACGTCACCCACTACAGCCGGCAGCGTCCACATCGTGGTATCGACCTCGGTGGGCCCGTCCCCGACAGCGGAATGACCACCATTCCCTCGTCGCTCAACGTCCATCGTCGCGATGTGCCCGGTCGCCTCGTCCACGAGTACAACCCCGTGGGCGCGTAGCCGAAGGGGTGCCACGGGAACGGCGGGAGCCCTCCCGTAGGTGGACTGCAGTTGGGTGCATCGGGGGCGGAGGTCACTGCGAGGTCTCGCTTCCGCCCAGACCCCGGGGACTCACGATTGCTCGCTGCTGGCAATAGCGCGCTGAGGGGCCGGCGTCAGCACGCGATCGTAACGTCGCGGCCGCGGTGATGCGTTCCCAGCCGGGATCGAGCAACGCGATCGAACGCCCTTCACCTCGCCGTCTCTGGTACCATCGCTACCTCGGTCGGCAGGCTCGGTGGGCAGGCTCGGTGGGCATGCTCGACGATCACAACTCGACACAGGCCGTGTCCGTCAATGGCAACTGGGGAGGAAAGTTCGGCCTCGCCACCGCCCGGCTGGAGTACGCCCTCCACTACAGAGTCAAGGCTGCCTGGGACTTCAGCGGTCCCCATACTGAAAACCCATCCAACAAGAACCGGTCAGGAAGCTTGGTGGAAAAGTGCAACTCCCCGCTGGCCATCATCATGTGCGGTTCTCCCGCCGCAACCTGTTGCTCGGTGCCGGCGCCCTGGCCGGCGCCGCCCTTGCTGCAGATGCCGGTCACGATGTCGCCGGCGCATCGACCCTCTCTTGGCCGGTCAAACGCCTCGGCAGCAAAGGCGCCACGACAGTAGATGCTTCACAGTTCCTCTCCGTGGCCCAGCTGCGGCAGTGGCACGAAGAACTCGATGCCATGGGCATGCGCTCGACGGGATCACCAGTCCATGAGCACTTCATCGACGTCCTGGTATCGCGTCTCCGGCAGGCGGGGGTGGACCAGGTGCACACCGAACCGGTCCCTCTCGAGCGATGGTCGGCCCATGCGTGGTCGCTTCAACACGCCGCTGCGCATTCGAAGGGCCGAATCGCCTCCTCCTCCTTCATCCCTTACTCGGGCAGCACCCCCCCGGGTGGCGTCACCGGGCCGCTCACCCTCGTCAAGGCCGGAGAGCCGCTGGCCCCGGGATCTCTGGTCGGCAAGATTGCTCTCTTCGACGTGCCCACCTCCCCCGTCGCCTATTCCCTCATGGAGGAGATCTCCTATGGAAGGTACGACCCGCAGGGTCTGATCGATCCGGCCGGCCAGTACTCGAGGCCCTGGGGTGGCGTAGGCGATCTCATCACCTTCCTCGACGCCCTCACGGTCACAGGGGCCATCGGCTGCATCGGCATCATCGATCTCCCCGCCGCCGGCGCTCACGGTTCCTACTATCCCTACGATGGCAGCATCCGAAAGGTCCCCGGGGTCTTTGTCGACGGGCCCACCGGTCAGTATTTGGCTGCCCTGGCCACCTCCAACACCCCGGTCCGCCTCACCCTCGCGGCCACCACCGAGCACATGGTCAGCCGCAACGTGGTCGGCCTCATCCCAGGTCGCACCAACGAGGTGGTCATCCTCAACTCTCACACCGACGGGCCCAATGCCGTGGAGGACAACGGACCCAACACCATTATCGCCATGGCGCAGTACCTGTGCCGCCTCCCCAAGGGAGCACTTCCCCGAACGGTGATGGTGTCCTTTACTACGGGCCATTTCCATGGCGGTATCGGGCAGATCACCTTTGTGAAGGATCACAAGGACACCACCCTCCCCCACGCCGCTTGCGCTCTGACCCTCGAGCTGAAGGACACCAATACGACGATCGGGCCTCTGGACTGGCACTTCCTATCGACGCTCGGCCTCTCACTCCTCTACATCGGCTTGTGCCGGATCTTCGATCTCGTTTTGTCTGGCCGGCAAAGCGAGTCGGACAAGAACGTCGAGATCATGGTGCTCCGGCACCAGGTGCGTGTTCTCGAACGCCAGTTGCACGCACGTGTCCGGTATCGACCAGCCGATCGAGCGGATTCTCGCTGCACTCAGCCGATTGCTTCCTCGAACTCGGTGGCGGTCCTTCCTGGTTACCCCCGACACGCTGCTGCGATGGCACCGGGAAGTGGCCAAACACAAGTGGCGCCGTTGGCGGAAGCAACGTGGTATAGGACACCAATATCTCGATCGTGACGCACGGGCCCGACCGGGAGTCCATCTCCGCTATCAAGACGTTGCGGTCTCGCCCTGACAGGAACTCCTGCACGCGCTCTCGCCGGCCACGAGTCATTGTCATCGGGTGTGAGCCGTAGCGACGCCTTGAAGCGATCACTTCCCTCGAGACCCCCAACTCCAGCCTGGCGAAGAACGTACTCCCGACGTTCCCCTGACACCCCTCTGGCTACGCGGCCACCGGGTGGTACTCGTGAATGAGGCCGCCCAGCACGTCGTGACGAACGACGTTTGCCGACGGGGGTGGAATCTTGATCGTGATGGCGGGTGCGGGCACGCCGAGGTCGATCCCGCGGTGAGGCCGCTGGTGGTTGTAGTGGCCGACGTACTCCCGCAGCACCCGTTGGAGGTGCCCCCGGCCCAGGATGAGCATCCGGTCCAGGCACTCGGTCCGCACGGTTCTCACCCAGCGCTCCGCATAGGCGTTGGCCCGAGGGGATCGGACGGGGGTCCTGATCACCCGGACACCTTCGGAGCGAAACACCTCGTCAAAGTTGGCCGTGAACTTGGTGTCCCGGTCCCGGATCAGGAACTTGACGGATCGGCCGCGGTCGGCCAGGTCCCCCATGAAGTTGCGGGCCACCTGGGTGACGAACGCACCGGTCGGATGATCGGTGACGCCGAGGATGTGGACCTGCCGAGTCGACAGTTCGACGACGAACAGCACGTAGAGCTATTTGAGCCCCACGGTGTCCACGGTGAAGAAGTCGGTGGCCAACACGCTGTAGGCCTGGGAACGAAGGAACTCCGACCAGGTGGGCCCACCCCGTGGAGCGGGGCCCAGGCCAGATCGGCGCAGTACCCTCCGCACCGAGGTGGCCGAGACGCGGATCCCGAGCTTTCGGAGCTCGCCCTGGATCCGGACACATCCCCAGGTTCGGTTCTCTCGACCGAGGCGAACGATGAGATCAACCAACTCGTCGCTCAGCGGCGGTCGACCAGGGCCACGCTGCTTCCGCCACCGGCGCCACTTGTGTTTGGCCGCTCCCCGGTGCCATCGGAGCAGGGTGTCGGGGGTGACCAGGAAGGAGTGCCACCGGTCGCGAGAGAGCAATCGGCTGAGTACAGCGAGGATCGCTCGATCGGCAGGACGGTAGCGAACCCGGGCGTGGAGCTGGCGCTCGAGAACACGCAACTGGTGACGGAGCACCATGATCTCGATGTCCTTGTCCGACTCCGTCCGTCGGGACGACACGACGAGGCCGAGGATCCGACACAGGCCGATGTAGACGAGCGAGAAAGCCACGCCGGATCATGGCCGAGCCCTTACGAGAAGTGCCAGTCCAGGGGTCCAATTGGGATTCTTGCGCCCTTCACCTCAAACAGGACCGGACCGGCAGCGTGATCATCGAAGGCCATGCCTTCATCCAGAACCTGCGGCGAGGCCACTACGAACTCGGGGTCGATGCACTTCCCGGAATGGCCATCGCCGCGGCCTTTGACGAGCTCGCGCTCGTGGTCTGAGGGGCGAGTCGCACCGGAGCTCGCCAGCCAAGCGTTCGACAATCCATCAATGCAACAGAGCCGCGGCGCTTGAGTTGGTCATAGAACTCGGCAAGCTTGGTCCGCATCCGTTTGGCCATCGTGATGCGCTTGAGCCAGAGGCAGCCGCCGGTATGATGGAGAGGGCACAACCGCCTGAGGAGGCGCCCATGTGGATCATCGCCGGGGTCCTGCTCGGACTGGTCGTTCTCACCTCGTTGGTCGGTTTCCACTC
>PLIG01000013.1:4162-4423 GCA_003139255.1 Acidimicrobiaceae bacterium
TGGTCGGCGGTGTCGGTCAACGGGACGCTGCAAGCGGGCACTCGAGTACAGGTCCTACGGACATCCGGGGTCCATCTGGAGGTCTGGGGCGAGGAGGCGGAGGCGGTGCCTACCGACGAGGCCTTCAGCCTTGACGAGGGTGAGAACAAGGAGCGCAGCACATGATCATCGGTGTCATCGTCGGGGTGGTAGTCCTCTTCCTGCTCATCGTGTTCGCACTTTCGGTGAAGATCGTTCGGGAGTACCAGCGCATCGTGCTGT
>PLIG01000047.1 GCA_003139255.1 Acidimicrobiaceae bacterium
CGACACCTTCGGTGATGGAGAAGTGGGCCATGAAGTTGTCGGGGGTAGCACCGTGCCAATGCCACTCGTCCGAGGGGGTGAAAACGATGTCGCCGGGGCGGATCTCGGTGATCTCCTCTCCTCTGGACTGCACCCGCCCCAGGCCCTCGGTGACATAGAGGGTCTGGCCGAGGGCGTGGGAGTGCCAGGCGGTGCGTGCTCCGGGGGTGAACCGCACCAGGTTGACCCTCACCCGTGAGGGCTCTTCACCCTGGACGACCGAGTCGATCCAGACATCGCCGGTGAACGTCTCGGCCGCTCCTTTGGTAGTCGGCTGCTTAGGTCGGATGCTCATGTGAGTCTCCTTGTTCCTAGTGTGCGCTGATGCGTTCGGTTCAGGGCCGGACGACGACCTTGAGCGCCTCACGGTCGGCCATCGCCCGGTAGCCGTCGGCGACGTCGTCGAGGCTGACGGTGCGATCGAAGACCCGGCCGGGCTGGATGGTGCCGTCGAGGATGTCGGGCAGAAGCTCGTCGATGTAGGCGCGTGCGGGGGCGACGCCACCAGTGAGGGTCACGTTGCGCATGAACACCCCGAAGTCCATCGGCACCTCGTCGTATTGGGGGGCGCCGACCCGGCTCACGGTGCCACCGTCGCGCACCACTGCGAAGGCCGTCTCGATGGCCTCCTTCAGGCCGACGCACTCCAACACTCGGTGGGTGCCGTCCCCGCCGGTAAGGTTTCGCACCTTCTCGACGCTCTCCTCGCCCCGCTCGGCGATTACGTCGGTGGCGCCGAACTCGATCCCCAGATCGGTGCGGTCCTTGTGGTGGCCCATCAGAATGATGCGCTCTGCGCCGAGCCGCTTGGCTGCCAGCACTGCGGACAGTCCGACTGCGCCGTCGCCGATCACCGTCACGGTCGTCCGGGGATTGACTTTCGCCGTGTGGGCGCAGTGGTAACCGGTCGGGAACACATCCGAGAGGGTGAGAAGTGAAGGCAGGAGAGCTGCATCTTCTGTGACGGGCAGCTTGACCAGGGTGCCCTGCGCCTGGGGAACGCGGACGGCTTCTCCCTGGCCGCCGTCGATACCGTCTCGTGCCCACAGCCCGCCGTGCCGGCAAGATGTTTGCAGCCCTTCAGAGCAGAAGTCGCACGTGTTGTCCGACCATACGAACGGCGCCACCACCAGATCACCCCTGTGTAGACCCGATACGTCAGAACCGAGTTCCTCGACGATGCCAAGGAACTCGTGGCCGATCCGTTCGCCCGCCTCGGAGGGTGGCATCGACCGGTATGGCCACAGGTCACTGCCACAAATGCAGGCCTGCACGACGCGCACCAGCGCGTCGGTGGGCTCCCGAAGCTGGGGATCGGGGACGTTTTCCACTCGGATGTCTCCGGCTCCATGGATGATCGTTGCTCGCATGATGGATCCCTTCGTCTGCTTACGTCGTTCGAGGCGCAACTTTGTGGTTGCATCATCATGACCTCGGCACCAACTTGAGGGTGGCCGACCGGGCGTCCGGGCTCATGATGTGGTCAATAATGCTTTGGGCGTATCGGTGGTACTTGTTCCGGTAGACCGCGTCGAGTTCGTCGTCCATGTCATTTCCGACCTCGACGAACGTGACGTCCATGTCCACCCCCCCAGCTCGGATGTCGCCCTCATGGCGATCCTGGACACCGCGGAACCACGCCGAAGTGCGTCCGTTGACGGATCGGACGTATAGGTCGTCGCCGTGGCGGACGACCCAGATGGTTCGCGGCCGACGCGAAGTTCCATCGCGGCGAAGAGACGAAACCTGTAGCTCATCTGCTGTGCCGATCTTCACCAGTTCATCGCTCGTCCAGGTGGTCATCACGGTGTCTCCTTTGTCATGCGACGTCGCCCTCACAGGTGCCCTCTGGACTGCTCCGGATCTGGTCGGTAGTGACCTCCTGGCATCAGTAAACGGGGTACGAGACCGATCAGGAAGATTCTGCCAATACGGGTACCGGCAGGGCCTCCCACGGACCGGGACGTGGCCTTACGCTGGTGGCCATGGACAACCGGAGTGAGGCTCGTGACTTCCTGGCTACCAGGCGGGCCAGGCTGACGCCCCAGCAGGCGGGCCTGCCACTCTACGGGGCAAACCGGCGCGTTCCCGGGCTCCGCCGGGACGAGGTGGCTGTGCTTGCCGGCATCAGCGTCGAGTACTACACCCGCCTTGAACGGGGGAACCTTAGCGGAGTCTCCGAGGGTGTCCTCGATGCGCTGGCGGGTGCGCTCCAACTCGACGAAGCCGAGCGCGCCCATCTGTTCGATCTGGCTCGCACCGCGAACGCGTCACCCACCAAGCGGCGCCGCCCAGGCCCTCTGCGAATCCGGCCGAACGTGCAGCGCGTTCTCGACTCCATGGTCGCTGCCCCGGCCTGGGTACGCAACGGGCGGTCGGACTTCCTCGCAGCGAACCGACTTGGCTTCGCCCTTTACGATCCGATCTTCGAAGACCCAGTCCGACCGGCCAACACCGCCCGGTTCACCTTCCTCGACCCCCACGCGCCGGAGTTCTATGTCGACTGGGACCGGATCGCCAACGACATGGTGGGGATCCTGCGCGCCGAGGCCGGCCGGAACCCGTACGACCGCGGACTGACCGATCTCATCGGCGAACTGTCCACCCGCAGCGACGAGTTCCGAACTCGGTGGGCAGCCCACAACGTGCGCTCTCACCAGACGGGGGCCAAGAAGTTGCACCACCCCACCGTGGGCGACCTGGACCTCACCTACGAGGCGATGGAGCTTCCAGCGGATCCAGGACTCACGCTCCTCGTCTACACCGCCGAGCCCGGTTCCAAGACGCAGGATTCGCTCAACCTCCTCGCCACATGGTCGGCAACCCTCGATCAGCTCAACGAGTCAGAAGCTGCGCGTGCCTCGGAATCACCCTGGACGTCGTAGAACAGACCCGCCCATATCACGGAGTCACTCGATGTGACCCGCCCGATATTGCCGGCGCCTGACCCCCCGGAAACCGTGAGAAGACCGACCGCTATTGCCGGGTTGCGCGACCCCATGCCGAACCTGACCGGCCCCGG
>PLIG01000055.1:0-1544 GCA_003139255.1 Acidimicrobiaceae bacterium
CGCCCAGGGCTTGGCGCGCTGAGCAGAGACATGGAGCACCAGGATCCGGTGGAAGAGATGTCTAGTGCGATCCCCGTACAAGGCGATGATGGGCCATGGGCTGGCGAGCGCAACGCCACCGTCCGTCAGGCACACAAGCACCGTAGGACGCCGACGATTCGCGACGTTGCCATGGTCGCGGGCGTGTCCATCGGCACGGTGTCGAAGTCGCTGAATGGACGCGAGGGTGTCAGCACTCGGACGCGTGCGGAGGTGTTAAAGGCCGCCGAGCAGTTGGGCTTCCACTCGAATGCGCTGGCCAGGAACCTGCTCACTGGGAGGAGCTTCACAGTAGGGCTGATCACCAACGACAGCTTTGGCAGGTTCAGCATTCCCGTGATGCTCGGAGCGGAGGATGCACTCCACGCCGGCCAAATCGCCGTGTTGCTGTGCGACGGGCGCGATGACGCGATTCGCGAGCAGCACTACTTACGTACGCTTCTCTCCCGCCGGGTCGACGGGATCATCGTTACCGGACGACGCAGCGACGCACGAGCGCCGCTCAGCACGAACGGCACCATCCCGATCGTCTATGCGATGTGCGAGTCAACCAACCCCGAGGACGTTTCGGTCTTGCCAGACGACGAGGGGGGTGGGCGCCTCGCTGTCGAGTATCTCCTCGCGACGGGTCGGGAAAGGATAGGACATATCACCGGGCCATCAGAGTTTCGCGCAGTCCGACTTCGCGCGGCGGGCGCGACCGCAGCCCTGGCAGATGCAGGACTCTTGATGGCTGGTGATGGCCCTATCCATGGCGAGTGGAGCGAGGAGTGGGGACGACAAGCGGCAAGCATCCTGTTGCGCCAGGCGCCTGACGTCGACGCCGTGTTCTGCGGAAGCGACCAGATCGCGCGCGGAGTTGCCGAGTTTCTCAGGGAGAGCGGTTGCAAGGTGCCCGATGACATCGCGCTTGTCGGCTTCGACAACTGGACGGTCATGGCAGACGCTTCGAGACCGCCGCTCACGACGATCGATATGAACCTCTCCCAGATCGGACAGACAGCCGCGCAGATCCTTCTCGCCGCTATCGATGGCCATAGCACCCACGGCACGAGGCTCGTGCCATGCCAACTCATCGTCCGAGCGTCGACAAGAACCCCTGACCGCTTGTACAAGGGTGAGGTTCCGACCTCACCATCTGTGTCCCGGGATGCTCGGGCACTTCTAGAAACGGAGAACTGATGGCGCCGATCACCCTGGAAAAGGTGAGCAAGGTCTACCCGAATGGCCTGCCCGCGGTGTCCGACCTGGACCTCGACGTCGCCGAGGGGGAGCTGATGGTGCTGGTGGGCCCATCGGGCTCGGGAAAGACGACGGCTCTCAGGATGGTGGCGGGACTCGAGGACATCACCTCGGGGACGCTTCGCATGGGCGGCAAGGAGGTCAACGACCTGCCCCCCAAGGACCGCAACGTGGCCATGGTGTTCCAGAACTACGCCCTGTACCCGCACATGACCGTGGCCCAGAACATCGGCTTCGCCCTGAAGCTGAGAAAGTTCCCCAAG
>PLIG01000055.1:1693-4519 GCA_003139255.1 Acidimicrobiaceae bacterium
CCATGGGCGACAGGGTGGCCGTACTGCACATGGGCCGGCTCCAGCAGTGCGACTCGCCCCAGGCGCTCTATGAGCACCCCGACAACCTGTTCGTGGCCGCCTTCATCGGATCTCCCGCCATGAACCTGTACGAGGCGGTCATCTCCACCGACGCCACGCAGATCAAGGTGGGCTCCCAGTCGCTCAACTTGTCCGACGCCCTCTTGCAGGCCCGCCCGGGCCTCAGGGGCTACAAGGACCGCAAGGTGGTCATAGGCATCCGCCCCGAGCACCTCACAGATGCCGCCTTGGCACCGGTGACCGCACCGGGCACCACCCTCACCGCCGATGTGGAGCTGATCGAGGCCCTCGGCAACGAGTTGCAGGTGCACTTCATCATCGACGCGACGCGCGTCCAATCAGAAGAGGCCCAGGCCGCCNNCCGAGACCCGTGAGCTCGAAGGGCTCCAGACACTTCAGACCGGAGGGGTCAGGGCTGCCGGCGTCGCCCGGGTCTCTCCCCGCAGCGAGCTCAAGGCCGGCTCGCGCGCCACCTTCAGCGTCGACACCGAGCGGCTCAACTTCTTCGACTACGAGAACGGGGCAGCCATCTGGGCCTGATGTTCCAGTTGTAGGTCGAGCCATCACCCGAACCGCTGGCGTCCTCTACCCGCTTGGCTTTTTCGCTCCTCCACGGACTACCTCGCACGGCTTGACCGCTATCCCCTCACCGCCGGCAGTCCTCAGCTGCTCCCACCATAAGGTCCCGGCTTCGACCTGCGCAGGCTCACGGACATCGACGATGAGGGACAGAGTCTCCCGGAAAGGTCGTCGGGCCGGTCGCCACCAACGGACGCCTCGTCGGATCGATCTCATCCCGCGAATATCCCGCGGCCGCTGCCGTTCGTGCGTATCCGTCACTGACCACGCACCCACTGTGACCTGCGATTTCTGTACGATGCAGTTCGCCCTCGTACGCTCGAGCCAGCCTTCCAAACTGGTCAACGTCCGATGACCTCGAGAACGAAGAACTGGTCAGGACGACTGAGGATCTTCAGCTGATGGCGCGTGAACGACGATGTCGCCTGCGCCTGGGTGTCAACCGCTAGCCGGGGAGCGTGACACTCTATGGGGGAGGCCGAGTCGGACAAGCCACTGCTCCCGAAGAAATCTGTCTTCCCCGTTAGTAGCCTTCCGTCGGTGGGAGCCAACGACGAGGAGGACCGCGCCAGGATCGAAGAGTTGCGCGCTCGTTGTACTCGGTTCCTCAATAGCCATGGGAACCGTCCTCCGAGCGAGCTTCTGGCTCGGATTCCAGACGACACCCGAGCGGATCGATACGGCACAGGCGGAGTCGTCGAGGAACTCGAGGCGGAGGTGGCCGACCTGCTCGGCAAACCCGCGGCCGTCTTCGTGCCGACTGGGACCATGGCCCAACAAATCGTGTTGCGTATTCACGCAGATCGGCACGGCCGGCGGAGCGTGATGTGGCATCCGGCGTGCCACCTCGACTGGCATGAGGGTCGCGGCTACCAGTGGCTGCACAACCTGGTCGGGATACCCGTGGGCGACATACGAGCGCCGCTGACTCTCGACGCCCTCACAGCCGTTACCGAGACGCCGGCCGCTCTGCTGATCGAGCTGCCGCAGCGAGACCTCGGCGGGATTCTACCCCCATGGGACGAGATGGTGGCCATGACTGCGTGGGCGCGTCAGCGCGGCGCAGCTGTCCACATGGACGGAGCCCGCATCTGGGAAGCTGCAGCGGGGTACGGGCGCAGCGAGGCTGAACTCGCCGATGCCTTCGATACTGTCTACGCCTCTTTCTACAAGGGTCTTGGTGCCATCTCCGGATGCTGCGTGGCCGGACCGGCCGATGTCATCGCGGAGGTGTCGGAGTGGCGGACCCGCCACGGCGGACGGGCCTTTGCCCTTTGGCCGTATGCCGCATCGGCTCTCGCGGAGCTGCGCAGCCGGCGGTGCCGCATGCCCGATTACCTCGAGCACGCTCGTCTCATCGCCGCTGCCATGACCGGGTTCGACTGGGTCCGGGTGCTGCCCGACCCACCGCAGACGTCGATGATGCACCTACAGCTGCGGGTGTCTAAGGCCGAGTTACTCGACCGTGCTCTCGCCATAGCGGATTCCGAAAGCATATGGACCTTCCCCGAACCCTTTGCCCTGGATGACCCGACACAGCTGCGCATCGAGATGTCTGTAGGAGATGCCACCCTCGGCTTCAGCCCCGACGAGATCTTCAGGTTACTTCGCCGTCTCGCAACCGGCGGCTAAGCGCTGCGACCTCCAGGGCTGCCGTCGGAAAGCAGTGCTCGTTGATTGGCGCGGGTTCAAGGACGTTGTTCTATGCCCTGCGCACCTCACCTACCGACATCGCTGTGGGCTCGTACACCGGCCAAGCGAGATCGGTGCCGTCATAGCCCACGTCGGGTGCTGCGGGAGTGGGGACCAGGCGCAGGGCCGAATCCGTCGGCGCCAACCGTTGATGGCAGGCTGTCACCCTGGCCTGCGGCCCCAACGCCCTGGGCTTTCACTGCCGTGAAAAGTCCCGGGGTACTGGTGTGTAGCCACTCCGTACGTCAATGGAGCGGACGAGAGCGACGCCGGACAAGGGGTATCACCCCACCGAGAGTCCCGGTGGGTCATCCTCCTGAATGCCGTCCGAGGACTGCGCCAGACTCTCCAAAGAGAGCCGGCGGCAACAGAAGAGCGATCAAGACCCTACGCAACTTGCTAACCAATTGCTAACCAAAACGCACGGACGGCTCCGAATAGACGGGGACGGCTACGGATGCGAGTTCGCAAAAGCCCAGTAAACAAGGACTTTCT
>PLIG01000053.1:0-8151 GCA_003139255.1 Acidimicrobiaceae bacterium
GGACGGAGCCGCTGTAGGACAGTGAGCACGAGCCGCTCCTCGCGCCTCGTCTTCGGATGGGGCACCTGGCGACGCAGCACGGCGAGTTCCTGGCGCAACACGAGCAGTTCGAGGTCCTTCGAGCGAGACGACCTGCAGGCGAGGAGTAGGAGCCGGAGTACCTGGCGAAGGGAGAGCGTGATAAGGCGGACAGTCACCGGCCCAGTCTGGTTGCCAGGTGGACGGGTGTGTCGGTCCTTGTCACGCGGCCGCGTGTGATGTGGCACCCTTCAGGGGATATCGCCGGTCAAGCGTTCGGTGAGCGAAGCGGCCCAGACCTTCCCGAAGCGGGGGCCGGCGTGGACAGAGGCGCCCCAGGGACGGGCACGATGGGCGGACCAGTGACGGGCCACCCGTCCGCTGTCCACAGGAGCCGGCGGATCTGGATCCAAGGGTCGCCCTCGTCCCAGGCGTCGTAGTAGTGATAATCGATCAGGTCACCACCCGCGCCGACGTAGACGGACGGGCTGCCCGGCCCGATCATCCCCTCGTCGCTGCCGAGGAGCTCCATGCCGCCGCCATCTGTCATGGCTGTCCCGTTGGGGTCGACGTAAGGGCCGGTCACCCGGGATGACCGCCCCACGATGACCTGGTACGTGCTCCCGATCCCTTTGCAGCAGGCGCCACTGGAGACGAGCAGGTAGTAGTAACCGCCGTGGGCCACGATGTAGCCGCCCTCTTCGGCGTCCGACGCCGGCGCCTCGGATAAAGAGAACAGCTGGGGGTGCTCCGACGCCGGCATCCCGGTCGCCGGGTTGAGGGCGAATAGCTTTATCCCGCTCCAGAAGGAGCCGAAAAGCATCCATTCCGAACCGCTCGGCCCTGTCACCAGCGCGGGGTCGATTGCGTTGTAATCGTCGCCAGCGCGGGACGAAAAGACCTCGCCCTGGTCTGCCCAGTGGTACCGGGGGCTGGCCGGGTCAAGGGTAGCGTTGGTGGCCAGGGCGATTATCGACGTGTTAGACCCGAAGTTGGAGGCGGCGTAGTACAGGTGATAGGAGCCGTCGAAATAGGAGATGTCTGGCGCCCACAGGTTGGTTGGGGGGGCGCCGAGCTGGTCGGTCACCCACGTCGGCGTGCTGTGGAACACCGTGCCAACCAGTTTCCAGCTTGTCAGGTTTGTCGACTCGCGGATCTGGATGTTCCCGCTGTTCACCCCGCCCTGGGGGTCCCCGGTGGAGAACAGGTACCAGGTAGTGCCCTGTTTGGTCATGCTCGGGTCGTGGACGAAAACGTACCCTGGTAGAGGCACGGTCCGGCCGTTAGCGCTCTTGGGGGCCGCCGTCGCGCTCAGGGCCCCGGCCCAGCCAAGCGCACCCAGGGCCACGCAGAGGGCGACAGCTAGCCCCGAGGCAGTGGAGCGGGCTGGCCCGAGGCCGGACGGCGCGCTGCGGCCAGCTCGGGCAATGGTCATGCTGTGAGCGTTCATTTTTCCCCTGCAGTCCTTGGAGGCCCCAACCAGCGCGGCTCATGCCTCTTTGGAGGAGCCGCCGGCCCTTGCCAGACCACCAAGCAGCCTTGCTGAAGCCGTTGCGGTGACCGCTAACATCCTAAACTGAGACAGTTTGTTTATGCACAGCCCAACGGGGACAGGTGCTATCTATACGCCGCGGGAAGGCGCGGCCATCCGGCGATGCACTTCCTAGCCCGTGAGGCCGCCGAGCAGCAGCCCGCTCCGCCAATAGCGCTGGAGCACTATGAACATCAAAAGCAGCGGCAGGATGCTGATCATGCAGCCCGCCATCGTAAGGACCGTGAAGTTCTCACTGCTGCCCGAAATGTTGGTGTGCCAGAACCACACTTGCATGCCCTCGGTCAGCGGGTACAGATTGTTGTTATTGTTGATGATGAAGGGAAGGAAGAAATTGTTCCATGAGCTGACCACGTTGAGCATGAACACCGTGATGAGCGCCGGGGTCATCAACGGCCAGGCAACCCGGAGGAATATACGCCCCTCCCCGGCGCCATCGATACGGGCCGCATCGATGAGCTCACGCGGGATTGACCCCCCGGCGTAGACGCGCATCAAGTACACGCTGACCGGGCTGATCATGAACGGGATGAATATGCCTGGCATCGTGCTGTCCAGGCCGACCTTGGCGTAAACCAGGTAGAGCGGGACGGCGAAGGCGACAAGCGGGATGAGAAGGGCGCCCATGACGAACACGAACAACGCGTTCTTGCCGCGGAAGTCGAAGCGGGCGAATCCGTAACCAGCCATCGCGGACAACACTGTCGCGCCGACGCCTCCGGCGCCCGCATAAATTGCGGTGTTGCCTAGCCACCGCAAGTATGAGCCGTCTTCCTGGTTGGAGAAGACCTCTTTAAGGTTGGACAGAAGTTCGAAGGGGCGGGCGAACCAGAAGCCAAACGTAGAGTTGAAGTTGGGCACGGTCTTGGTGGACGAGACGATGATCCACCAGATCGGTATGAGGGTGAACACGGCGAAAACCACGCACGCCAGCATGACCAGGTTCACGTTCCTCCGCCGTACACCGTAAAGGCGCAGTGCGGAGGCGTCGGGCTTCTCTTTGTGCGCCCGGCGCTCGGTCCGAGGCGCGGCAGTGCCGTCCGGCATGGTTGCGGTGCTCATGTGATCGCCCCTTTCCGGCGCTGCGAGAGCAGGAAGGCCACAGAGATGAGGATGATGACGAAAGCGAGCACTACAGCGATAGCTGCTGCGTAGCTATAGAACTGCGCCGAAAAGGCTTCGTTGTACATGTACAGGGTGGGCGTGTAGTTAGCCGAGATGTTGGGCGCCATAGGCGACAGCAGGTACGGCTCCGTGAAGAGCTGCAGGGCACCTATCACGTTGATGATCACCACTAGGATGATCGCGGGCCGGATGATCGGGAGCTTGATGCCTGTGACTATCCGGCCAAACTTGGCGCCATCGACGATTGCGGACTCGACGACCTCCTTCGGGACCGATTTGAGCGCCGTGTACAGTAGCATGATCGTGAAGCCGGTCCACTCCCAGATGGCAATAAGTACGATGACCCCGAGAAGGTGGCTGGCACCAAAGAAGTTCGGGTCAGGCAGCCCGAGATCCTCGAAGATGCGCACGAACACCCCTACCCTTGTCTGCAGCATGCCCCCCCACATCGCGGTGGCCACCACACCGGGGACTGCGTAAGGAAGAAAGAAGATCGCCCGGAAGAAGCCACCGAAGCGAGCAACGCCCATGTCGAAGGTCGCCGCAAAAAAGATAGCGATGACGACCATGATGGGGACCTGAATGGCGGCGAACAGCAGCACACGTGCCATGCCTGACCAGAACGCCCCAGACTCCAGGGCTTGGGTGTAGTTGGCGAACCCAGTAAAGACGGTGCCGCCGATCATTCGCGTCGTGAAGAAGCTCGTGTAAATCGAGTAGCCGAGCGGAACCACGAGGAACATGAAAAAGATCACAAAGAAAGGCAAGACAAACCACAGGCCTCGGCGATCACGACGATGCCCGAATCCCTTCTGTCGCCGCGAGGCCAGCCCTCGCGCCACCGGCAGCCCGCGATATGGCGGCTCTGTGCTGGGTTGTTGTGCCCCCCCGATAACGACTTGGCTCAACTTCGCCTCCACCGTTGCAGCGCCACATCCGACCAGTACTGAGGAGTCGAGGCTGTTCGGCTGCTCGCCCCCTTTTTCGCGGGACAGCTAATGGTACCCAGAGGAGCGGCGAGGGTCCAAAGCCCCTCGCCGCTCTCCTTGGAGTGCTCGTGGAACACCTATGACCTGCTCGTCAGACCGAGCGGATAGCTCACAGCCTTCCTAGGTGTTGACCGTGAAGCCCTCCTGATGGGCGTACGTGACCATTGTGGACTGCAGGTACTGGAAGTACTGCGGGATGGTCTGCGTGCCATTGAAGAACTTCGCCGCCCATGCCGTGGTGCTGTTGAGGTAGTACGTCATGAACGGGGGCCAGCTGATCGGCGGGATCCCGGGTGCCGACTTGGCGGGTGCCGCGAACAGCGAGGTGCCCTTCTTCAGCATCGGGATGGTTTCTTTCAGCAGCCCGGGTTGGCTCAGCTCAGGCTTGAAGTTGGGGAACAGCAGCGACGGAGGGGTGACCTCGAGCTTCCACGCCGTTGGCGAAGCGGCGAGCCACTCGACGAAGGTCGCCGCCTGTGCCGGGTGCTTGCTCTCCGTGAACACCGGGTAGGTCGAGCCTCCCCAGTTGCCAGAAGACGTGGCGCTACCCGGCAGCGGGCCCTGGACCCAGTCGCCGGCGGAGGCGCTCGTCACGTAGCTGGCGAAGTACGAGGGGCCCCATGCTGACGTCGGCCAGGTGAGGTAGAGGCCCGTGTTGAGCCCCTCGAAGAAGGGGCTGCTGCTCGTGAACGGGTCGTTCGCGTGGTCGATCGCGCCCTCGCTTACCAGCTTCTGCCAGTAGTTGGCGAACGCCATCTCCTTGGGCCCGGTGAAGTCGATCGTGACCGTGCTGCCACCGTTCCACGCGAAGGGCCACGCGCCGGCCTGTTGCATCAGCGCGAGGACCCACTGCCCGTCGCCGGCCGCGAAGTCGCCGAAGTAGACCTTCGGGTTGGCCTTGTGCACCTTGAGCGCGTCGGCTGCGTACTGAGCCCACGTCGAGGGCGGGCTGGTGATGCCGTACTTGGCGAGGTCGACGGCATTGTAGAGCAGACCCATCGAGCCCCCATCGTCCGGCATGGCCCAGATGTTGCTACCCTCGGTCACCTCACCCCACGCCCACTTGACGAAGTCGTTCTTGTACATCCCTGCGCCGTACGGCGAGAGGTCCACGGTGTAGTGCAGGGCCTCGAACTCGGGCAGGACGTCGAACTCGATCTCGGCCACGTCAGGCGCACCCGAGTTCGCCTTCAAGGCATTCAGCAGCGGGATGTATTCGCCCGAACCACCCACCTTGGTGACGTAGTCAACGCAGATTTTCGGGTGAGTCTGGTTGAAGACGTCCACCACCCTGTAGATGCCCGGGACCCATCCCCAGAAGGTGATCGGTGTGGCTCCCGCCTTGCAGTAGGAGGTGGTCTTGGTGCTGTAGGTCGGCCCCGTGCGTGAGGCGGCCGAGGAGACCGACGTCAGTGTGGGCGCTAAGCCCAGAAGTGACACAGCCACCGCCAAGGCCGCGCCGCACAACACTTTCGTGGAGAACGCCCGCTGTGGGAGCGCCGCCCGGCTCGATCCGTATCTCCTGTATGTCAACTTGCTCTCCTTTCCCTTTTCCGCCCCGCTGGGCGGCTTTCGTGTTGCTCTGGGTACTGCATCTGTGCCTCCGGCTGCTCGCTGCTGTGGTCGGAGTGCTCGCCGGGACCTTGCGCCCCGTGCGCGCCGGCGGAGCTGGTGGTCGTCATCAGTCCGGTGCAATGTCCGCCTCGACGAGCGCGAACGAGCTTGCCGGCAGCGTCAGGCGAAGCTTCGCCTCCTTCGTCACCTCCTCTGTCGAGTCGAGATGCGCCGACGAGACCCCCTCGACACCCGTCGGCTCGTCGCTGGCCGTGAGGCAGCGGACGCGTGCCTGCCCGGCGAAGACTGAGCGGCGCANNGTCGCCGCGGCGTCGACGACGGCGAAGGGAGCGAGGTCGTCGATGCGGAGCGGCCAGCGACTCAGGTGCTCAGCCGGCGCAGGCACGGTCTCGCCGGTGACGTGGGCATCGACGGCGAGCTCGAGGTGGCCGCTCGAGTGCAGGAGGAACGGGTAGTAGATGGGTTGGACGACCGCGAGGGCGGGGGTCGTCACGATCGGGGCGATGGCGTTGACGAGCTGGGCGAGGTTGGCCATCCGCACCCACTCGCAGTTGCGCACGAAGATGTTTAGGTAGGTCCCGACGGCGAGCGCGTCGGCGAAGGCGTAGCGCTCCTCGAGCCCCCCCTTCATGTCCCGGTACCAGACGTTCCACTCGTCGTAGACGAGGCGAGGCTGGTGCTTGAGGTGCTGGTTGTACGCCGTCTGGCGCAGCAGCGCCGAGGCGGTGGCGATCGCCCGCTCCGCCGCGTGCGGCGAGAGCACGTTGGTCCAGTAGTCCTCGCTGCCCGTGTAGAGGTGGATCGAGTGCAGGTCGACCAGGGCGCCGAGACCGTCGATCACCTTGCGGTCCCAGTCGGTCCAGCCGAGCTCACCGCAGGAGACGAGGTGGATGCTCGGGTCGAGCATCCGCAGCGCCCGCGCCCAGCGGGTCGCCTCGGCGACGTACTCCTCGGCGGAGAGGGCGCCGACCTGCCAGGGCCCGTAGATCTCGTTCCCGAGTCCCCACCAGCGGATCCCGAAGGACGCTTCGTGCCCGTTGCGTCGGCGCCGGTCTGCCCACCCAGTCGGCCGAGCGGAGTTGCAGTACTCGAGCCAGGCGAGCGCCTCTTCGAGGGTGCCCGTCCCCATGTTCAGGCAGATGTAGGGCTCGGCGCCGAGCTCGGCGCAGTACCCGACGAACTCGTCAGTACCGAAGCGGTTGGACTCGGTCCCTCCCCAGGCCAGCTCGGCGCGCACCGGGCGCTCGTCCTTCGGCCCGATGCCGTCCTGCCAGTGGTAGTTGGAGACGAAGTTCCCTCCTGGCCAGCGCAGCACCGAGATGCGCATCGACTTGAGCAGCTCGAGGACATCGCGGCGGAAGCCGCGCTGGTCGCTCAGCGGCGAGCCCTCGTCGTAGAGGCCGCCGTAGATACAGCGGCCGAGGTGCTCGACGAATCCGCCGAAGACCCGCCGGTCGAGGCTGCCGAGCTCGCGACAGGGGTCGATCGTCACGACGCTGCTCATGTCAACTGGACGTCCTCTCGCTGCGACCCGAACTGCCCCTCTCGTACCGAAAACCTTTTCGCGGTTTTCAGATGTTAGTAGTCCGTCCTCGTCTGGTCAAGAGGGCGAACGGGGCGCCGGCGCGGGCGCCGAGATCAGTCGTGGGGTTCTTTTCTCGGGCGGCCACGCCGGCCTGCGTGGAGCGGGGTTGGCCGCCAGGCTGGGCGAAGGGTGGTCGGGGTCTCTCGAGCAGCTGTTCTCGGTGTGCACGGGCTTCGCCTTTACGTAGCCCGAGCCGGACCCAGCACAGTAACGACGAAACGAGATCCTCGACGGCTTGATCAACGAGTACCGGTTAGCTGCGCGAACTGGGTGGATGAGATTCTCGGCATCCACAGGATTGTGCCGTCGAGGCTGAGCTTTTCGACGGAGCCACAGCTGGCGACCGCGACCGAACGCTTCGGGCAATCACAATCAGGACGTCAATTGCACTGGCGGTCGTCACAGGATGCTCAGCGTTGCCTATCCTGCCCGTACGAGATGGGCCCTTGCATCGAGTCGTCGTTTCTCCTGAGAAAGTGAATCCCGGAGCTTTCGCTGGCTCCGCCGTCTATGGGGACATTGCACCCTTGACCCGATCAGAGTCCGTCGTTATTATTTCGGTGTCAAGAAAAGGTTTTCCATCGGAGTGCTCACAGCACTGGTCGAGCCGGGAGGATGGCTAGGTGAGCGCTGGACCCGTCAAACCAGTCGCGGGGAAGTCACTTGCGCTGTATCCCTTTCTTGACGGCGTTGTCGAGATTGCCGACGGGTTCTGGGGAGTGAGGCAACGTCTCAACCGCGAGGTGACGATCCCCTACGGGATGAAGATGCTCGAGGAGACCGGCGCAGTCGAGAACTTCCGCGTCGCGGCCAAGAGGTCACGTGCCGAGTACCGATTGCCGTTGTTTCGTGACTCGGACCTCTACAAGGTCCTTGAAGCGATTGCCTGGGAACGAGCACGCGGCCGCGACGCCGAGCAGGAAAGGTTCTTCGCATCGAGCGTCGAAGTCATCGAGGACCCAGCACAGTAACGACGANNTCGAGCGTCGAAGTCATCGAGGCAGCCCAGGAGCGCGATGGCTATGTGAACTCCTACGTCCAGGTAGTCGAAAACGGTCACCGTTTCGCCGATCCTGCGATGGGTCACGAGCTCTACTGCGCAGGTCACCTCATGCAGGCCTCTGTGGCCGATACTCGCACCGGGGACGTCCCGGGCAGGATCGCGGGGATTGCGAACCGCTTCGCGTCCCTGCTCGTCAAGGTGTTGCCCTCAGAGCAGGCTGACTACGTGCCGGGCCACCCGGAGATCGAAATGGCACTCGTCGAGCTGTACAGGACGAATGGTGATGCCCGGCTTGTCGAGCTTG
>PLIG01000053.1:8170-8392 GCA_003139255.1 Acidimicrobiaceae bacterium
CTTGCCGGGGCGACCGATCTCTACACCGAGACTGGTCGATCGACGCTCTTGACGCCGATCCTTGCCCAGTGGCGCGACATGATCTCGACGAAGACCTACCTCACCGGTGGGATCGGTTCGAGACACAAGGACGAAGCCTTCGGCGACGCCTACGAGCTCCCACCAGACCGCGCCTATTGCGAGACCTGCGCCGCGGTCGCGTCGATCATGTGGAACTGGCGC
>PLIG01000075.1 GCA_003139255.1 Acidimicrobiaceae bacterium
GCCCAAGGTGATGCGCTTCAACACCGACCACGCCGCCGACAAGCTCGCCATGGCGGGACAAGCGCTAGGAGTCGACACCGCTGACATGACCGATCATGACGCGGCGCTGGCTGCCGCCGACGCGGTCGAGGCCCTGATGCGGAAAATCAAGCACCCGATGACCCTGCGCGAACTCGGCGTTCCCGAGGACGCGCTGGAGGCCGACGCGATGCACGCCCTCGCCGACACCGCCACACTTTTCAACGCACGCCCGGTAAGCGATCCAGCGGATGTGCTCGGACTGCTTCGCCAGGCATTCTGAAGTAGAAACGAGACCCGGGAGTACGGCCCCTTTGGCTCGGAGCGCCTTGACGGCGTGGCGTCTGAACGCGAACTGTCCCGCTCGGCTCTGCCCGAACCACTCTTCGCGGACCACACCCGGAAAAATCGCATCGCCCCGCCTCGGGGGGAATCCTTACCGAGAGTGCTATTCGTAGACCTTCTCTTCGGTGGCCTCGGCGTTCACCGCGTCTGCCTCAAGGTCGCGCTCGCGGGTCCTCGCGGCCCGGCGCCGGGCTACCTGCTCGGCGTACTCTCTGTACCACTCGTGGGCGATAATCATGCTCATCACCTCGTTGGTGCCCGTCCAGATGGGCGCGAGACGAAGGTCGCGGTAGTGACGCTCCACCGGGTAAACGTCGGTGTAGCCGATGCCGCCCATGACCTGCATGGCGTTGTGGACCACCTTCTCACACGACTCGGTGACGAACTTCTTGGTCTCGCTGATGTAACGCCGGGTCGTCGCAGGGTCCTCGCCCGCGTCGACAGCTCTGGCGGTCGTGTAGACGAGGGACCTGGAGGCGTCGAGGAGCATGGACGCCTCTGCGACCTGGAAGCTCACGCCCTCGAAACGGTTGATGTGCTGCCCGAAGGCCTTGCGACGAGTCGTGTAACCGCCGGCGACCTCGAGCGCCGCCACGGCAGGCCCGATTGTCATGGCCGCGGTCCCGAGACGCTCGGGGACCATCATGGTATTGAACACGCCCACGCCGCCGTTCACCCGGCCGACAACGTTCTCCTTCGGGACCTCGACGTCTCTGAACCTGACGCGGCCGGTACCACCGCCTCGGGAACCCATCAGGCCGTAAAGGTACTCCACGGTCACGCCGGGGCCCCGGTCGACAATGAAGGAGGTGATCCCCTCGTGCGGTTTTGTGTCGGTGTTGCTGCGCGCGTAGACGAGGAAGAAGTCTGCACCCTCGGCACCGACGATGAAGCGCTTCTGACCATTGAGGACGAAGTGGTCGCCCTTGTCCTCCGCCGTCGTCGTGGCGCCGAAGAAGTCCGAGCCGCCTCGAGGCTCGGTAAGGGCCTCGGCAGCAAAGAGCTCGCCGCGTAACAGCGGCTGCACGTACCTCTCCTTCTGGGCGTCGGTGCCGTGCTGGATGATGGCGTCGCAGACCAGCTCGGCCCCCACTCCGAAGGTACAAGCAAAGATGTAGCCGAGGGTCCCGATCTCCTCGATGGCCATGCAGCTCGACACCCAGTCGAGCTCCCGGCCGCCCCACACCTTGGGATAGCGAATCCCGAGGAGATTGCGTCTTCCGGCCTCGCGGAGAAATTCACGCGGGAACCGAATCTCGTCCCTGTCCATCTTCACGATCATCTCGCGAGGGACCCAGCGTACGAGATCGCGCACCTCTTCCTTGAGCTCGAGCTGCTGGCTGGTTAGAAGAAAGTCGTACATCTTGTTCTTCTTCTTTCACCTGGCTAGTGCCATACACGACGTGCCCGACAAGGCATCAGGCATCCACACCTTATTACTTCTGGCGTCCGCGCCGATATAGCTTCAGTGGCTCACTCTGAGACTCGCTTGGCTTTCGCGCTGAGACAGAGACGGCAACTCCTCGTCGGGTCGGTGCTGGCTGGATCGACGATTCTCGCGTTCTTACTGTGGACCGTCCTAGGCATCGACGGCGTACGCGTGACAGTCGAGGTCGACGACATCGGGCAACTGTTGGCGCCGTTGTGTGCCGCCTTCCTATGTGGCGCGGCAGCCTGGCGAACCTCACCGGGCCGGCGGAGTTGGGCGCTCCTCGCTGCGGCTAGCTTCGCCTGGGCGGTCGGAGAGGCTCTGTGGTGCTACTACGTCCTCATCGACGGCATACAGGTGCCGTTCCCATCGTTCGCCGATGTCGGATTCCTCACCGCCGTTCCCTTAACGTGTGCCGGGCTCTTGCTCTTCCCCAGCTCCCCGCGACGCGCCGCGCATCGCATCCAGGGATTCCTTGATGGCTGCATCATCGCCATGTCGCTGCTCTTCGCCAGCTGGGCGACCATCCTCGGTCCCCTGTACCGCTCCCACCAAAGTGGCGTGCTCAAGCCCGTTCTTTCGCTCGCGTACCCCATGAGCGACGTAGTCATGGTGTCCTTGGTCGTCATCTTGATCGCGCGTACCGGACGGCGGGGACGGACGAGCTTGGCGCTGGTGATGGCCGGAGTGGTCGCCTTCGCCGTAGCCGACGCTGCGTTTTCCTATCTGACGGTCGTCAACAACTACGGCAACGGAACCTTTCTGGACACGGGCTGGGTGGCGGGCTACCTGTTGATCGGTCTGGGGGCGTTGTGGGCGATCACGTCGCCGTCGCGCGAGACAAGGCAGGCCGACGTATCGACTATGTCGCTGGTGGCTCCATACGTGCCCGTGCTGGTCGTACTGGCAGTGACCGCGATCGAACTCTTGCGCGGTCGACACATCGATCCGGTCGGCTGGATCATGGCGCTCGTCCTCGTCCTGCTTGTCCTTGGCCGTGAGGTACTGCGCTTCTGGGACCAGACGGGCATCGCCCGACTGCAACACCATCGTATCCAAGCTGTACACGTAGTTTCGCACTCTTGTGATCCCGATGCCGACGCCGTATTCCTGGGACGGTGACGCATGACCGCCAGGTTCCATCAAATCTCTGGATCGAGCGGTGCTTCGGTACAACTGCGTGACCCGCGGGTAGTTCAGCACTCCCCAAACGCCTTCAGCGTCGCACATCCGGCCAGAGATGCCACCGCAAAGAGATTGCCCGCATGGATTCTTCGCTCCATCATCCTCGCGACAACCGGATTCGCGCTTCTCGACCTCTTTCTACTCGTATCGTCCGTACACCATTAGCCCTTGGTGGTAGCATTGCTGGCAGCACGTGTTGAACTTGCCGACGATCAAGCCGTGACCATCGACACGTTGAAGGCGGCTGTTCCAATCGCCTGCATCATGCGCACCCGCAACAGCAGATATGCCTCCATGCCGCGCGCTCCGGTGATGTCGCCCAGATCCACGATTTGTTCCTGCGTCCAGCCGAACAACGTGAGCAGGCCTATCACGATCGCCTTGGCCTCAGGATCATTGCCAGCCACAAACAGGTTGGTGGGCGACGAAAGCTCTCCGGGGCTGGAGTGGCCTATCTCCAAGGCGACGCGAACTACTTGCAGAACTCATTAGGGCTTACAGCGTCGGGGGCTTCGACATACGCCGGTCGATGGATTGCGTTTCGGTCGAGCGATAACGGTTACGAACAGGTTGCTGGCGGAGATACCCTGTCTACGGCACTGACCGCCACACCGACGGGTTCTCTCACCATGACGAAGGCGACCATGGTGGATGGAAAGAGCGTCGTTGGCATTTCCGGTGGCCTTCTCGCAGACGCGACCCAAGGTGGTATCACCGGCTCCGAGGTTCTCTATGTTTCGGACACGCTCCCGTATCTACCTGTCAGACTTGTGGCCCACGTACATCAAGGTACGCAGTCCGGCACCTCCCTCGTGACGTTCTCGTACTGGGGCGAGGGCGTGTCGGTGACTGCACCGAGCAGCTCCAGCCCCGTCTCGTCAATTTCATCGGCCAGCCCGTAATGACTGCTCGACGGGCACTCCCGTTAGAACCAAGCTGTCATTTGTGCTCTGGATGCCTCGTCTCGGCCCGTCCACGGTCTGACCATGTCCTCAGAGCGCGCCAGACTGGCAGGAATGGAAAGACGGGAGCAGCAGGCTCTTCACCGTAATGCCTGGCGTGTCCAAGAAGCGCTCGAAGCAGCCGGTTCAACGGCACAAGTGCTCGAGGTCCAGTCCTCGGCCCGGACCGCCGAGGAGGCTGCACAGAGCCTCGGCGTCGAGGTCGGCCAGATCGTGAAGTCGCTCGTCTTCGTGGCCGACGGCGAGCCGGTGCTCCTGCTCGTGGCCGGCGATCACCGCGTCGATCCAGACAGGGCAAGTCGAGCTCTCGACGCCAACAGCATCAAGAGAGCGGATGTGGACGTGGTGCGAGAGGCGACTGGGTTTCCGATCGGCGGTGTCGCCCCAGTCGGGCATCCGCGCCCGATGAGGACAATCGTCGACGAGAGTCTCGAGCGGTTCGAAGTGATCTGGGCAGCGGCAGGGACTCCGAACGCTGTGTTCCCGACGTCGTTCGCTGAGTTGACGACACTCACGAGGGGCGCTATCGCTGAACTCGGCTGACCCGGCTCGCGCCGACTCCCCTTCGAGGGCGACCTCGGGCGAGCCTTGCTCCCACAATCTACCCGCTGGCGCAGGTGCCGGCAGCCGCCCTCGACTTGTCCTGTCCGGAATCAGCTGGGCGCGTAGAGCGCACGGGCGCAACGCCACCGACATTCGTGGCGTTGCTCAATGAGCAGGACCACGCGGCCTCGTTGGGGCGTAACGACTGCTGCGGAGCGAGTTAACACCTCGCTCCGCAGCAGTCGTTGAACAATCGATCAGCCCACAGGCTTTACGGAGCTCGCCTGCATGCCCTTCTGACCTTTCGTCACTTCGAACTCGACGCGCTGGCCCTCGTTCAACTCGCGGTAACCCAGGACCTGGATTTCGCTCTGGTGCACGAAAAGGTCCTCGCTCCCATCCTCGGGTGTGATGAAGCCGAAGCCTTTAGTCGCGTTGAACCACTTCACGGTTCCGGTAGCCATATCTGTTTCCTCTCTCCACGCACGAACCTTGCGGGGAGACTCAGGGAAACCCGGCAACGGCGCTCATTTCCTGCGTGACGTTGATGGAGCGCATAAACATCTTACCATGCAGTGCGCCCGATCCGCGAGCTGTACTGCATCGATGTCCGAATCGACGAGAAGAACCGCCGGTCGACGCAGTGCTCGGCGCGGTCGAGCGACTGAGAATCAGTCAGACCACCACACAGGATCACAGGCATTTCAGGATCCGCCGACCAGGCCACCTGCCGGCCTTCGAGCTTCCTAGCTGAGCACGTCGACATTGCGTGGGACGCGAGCATCGCTGTTGGGCGTGACGTCGAGGGGAGCTGCGCTCGCCCAGCAGGGGATCGCCTCGGTCGAAGAGACAGACGCCGAGTTCTCCGCGCCGGCCGGTAAACGCGAGCCTCTCCTTGCTCTTCTGCTCCGGCTCGCCGGTTGAGCGATCCTGACCTCCAGGACCGAACCACTGGCCGAGGTGGCGCGGATGCACCAGGCCCAGATCTCAGACGTCCCGCCACAAGTCTCAGCTTCGCCACAAGTTGCCGTCTTTTCTTCAGCCGGAGAGGACCTGTAGACGGGACCTGCTGTAGACACGAAGCAAGGAGGATCGAGATGGACCAGGGACCGAGCGAACCACAGTGGGGACAGCCGCCCCAAGTGCCTCCTCCGCCCCCCTACCATGCGCCACAGCAGTGGTACGGCCCCTACACGTGGGGAGCTCCCCCGGCGTCGCAACCTCCCCAGGCACCGTCCGCGACGCCCCGACGGCGGTCGATCGGACGCGGCCTGATGAAAGCCGGGATAGGGGTGGGCATCGCGGCCGGAGTGGCGATCGCGGCGACGCTCATCGCTAGTGCCGCGACTTCGCCGGGCAGGACTCGGTCGACGTCGAACCTGCCCGGCGCCTCCTCGACCGCACAGGGAGCCTTGTCGAGCTCGGGCTCGTCGAGCTCGACAAGCCCACCCTCGTCACCGGGATCGCGCCTTGGTGGTCCCGGTCGGGGTTTCGGCATGATGGGTGGCCCCGTGATCCATGGTCAGTTCACGATCCAGGGTCCCAACGGCTACGAGACGCTGGACGAGCGCACAGGCACGCTCTCGAGCATCACGAACACGTCAGGCAGCACCTGGTCGCTCGAGGTGAAGAGCTCAGACGGAACCTCCGCCGCCTTCACCGTCGACTCGGGAACCTCGGTCGACGGTGGCGAGATGGGCATCTCGAGCGTGAAACAAGGTGACACGGTCACCGTTCTGGCGCTCGACAACAATGCAACGGCTACAGCGAAGGAAGTCAGGGACCGCACGGTGCTCCAGAACAACGCAAGCAGTTGGATGCCCCAGCCTTCGCAGTCTTCCTCCAGCTCCTCGTCGTAGGCGAAACGAGACAGAGCTACCAGGCTTGCCCGTCGGTCTTTCCGGCGAGCACTCTCGGTGCCGCTGCTCGGATGAGCACCGCGGCCCAGCTCCGCATCGGCCGCCAGGCTTCGGCCAGCTCGGTGAGCTCGCCGGCCGTGGGTGCGGGGTCCAAGCCGTAGAGCTGGCCCACCAGCGCGCGCAGGCGCGGTTCCTGTGTCGGCAGAACATCGACGAACCCACTCGCGCGGATGACGATGAGCGACGCGTAGAACGGACCGATCCCTCCCAGCTGCTGGACGTCGGTCAAAGCAAGTTCCGGCCCCATCTCGCGCAAGCGCCCGACATCTAGCAGACCGTCGAGCGCGGCTCGGGCCACGCCGTTCAATCTGGACACCTTCTGCTCCGACAACCCCGGAACTGCGCCTATGCCCCTAGCAGCTGTTGCGGTGTGGGCAGCGCAGCGGTCCGATGCCCCGCCAAATCGAAGATACGGCCGTGGGCTTCGCTCATCGCCCTGCGCACCTCGGCCATCTGACGCCTCGGCCGGCGCGCGCTCATCACACCCCACTGCCGCCTCGTACGGGGAGTAGAACAGCGGCGGACGTGACCCCCGGAGCAGCACGTTGAAGCCGGCCGATGACGCGATCGGCCTCGCCGATCCTCATGAAGTCGTTCGCGTCGACGTCCAACGACAGGACCCGTGCGACTTGCCGGCGGACGCTCTCCACGTCAGACGAATCCGATGCTCGGCAATGGACGCTGCCCTCGTCCTGGCGGACCTCGACCCCCACCTGCGTCCGATACCCGTCGAGGCAGAACGCGAGGCGCATGACCCCGTCGAAGGTGCTCTCGGCGCGCTGTCCGAATCCGAACAGGGTCGCGTCTTGCAGCGAGAAGGGACCCTCCGGCTCGATCGTGAAGCGTATGGCGCGATCACTCATCGCCCAGAACGGTGCCGGGCTGATATGGCTCCGGTACCGTCCCGACCTTCGCTGTGACGGCCGCGTGAAACGATCTTGAAGGCCCAAGGCCCGCGAACCGAGCCCAGCCTTCAAGCCGATGTCAGCTCCTCCGAGATGTGCTCGCGTGACACCTCTTGGTCGTGGGGGCCACGGGCGTGCTCCTGCACGGCGGCGACCAGATGGTCGAGNNAGCCGACGCGAAGTGTGAGCACGCCACCGGCCGTGTTCGCGTAGTGTGGCGTTTCGTGAGCACCGGCTCTCCTTGCAGGCAGGGCGAGGCTGCTCGGACATGGGGGGATGAAGTGACTTCATTCGCAGTAGGAGCCGCATGAGCTTCAACCTCGCGACGATCCTGCGTGAGTCCCGAAGGTCGGACCCAGACAAGCCGCTGGCGCACTTCGCCGAGCTCACCTTCACGTACGCCCAGGTGGACGAGATCTCAGGTCGCATAGCGACGAGCCTGCTGGATCTCGGGCTCACGCGTGGTCAGGTAGTCGCGGTTCAACTGCCCAATCTCCCGCAGTTCATCTTCACGTACTTCGGCCTCCTCAAGGCAGGCCTCGTCATGTGCCCGCTCAACCCGCTCCTTCGGGCCCCGGAGATCGCCTACTACCTCGAAGACTCCGACGCGAAGATGCTCATCACCTTCACGGTGTTCGCCGAGGAAGCACTCAAGGGCGCCTCGCAGGCCGGGGGCGTGACGACCTACGTCGTCGACATGCCGGGAGGCGGCGAGCGCCCTGCGGGCACTCGTCACTTCGACGAGCTGTACGCCGGCGTGGACACCGGTGAGGTCGAGCCGACGAACGCCGACGACACCGCGGTCATCATCTACACGAGCGGCACGACCGGCAGACCGAAGGGTGCCGAGCTCACCCACTTCCAGTTGTACATGAACTGCACGGTGTCCGGCGAGGTGTTCGGGTTCGACGACGACGACATCGGTCTCGCTGTCCTACCGCTGTTCCACGTGTTCGGGTTGTCCAGCGTGCTCAACGTCAACGTCCGTTACGGCGGCACCCTTGTGCTCGTGCCGCGATTTCAGCCGGAGCCAGTGCTCGACTTGATCGAACGGCACCGTTGCACGATCTTCTCCGGTGTCCCCACGATGTACTTCGAACTACTGCGAGCCGACCTGGCGCAGCGCGACGTGTCATCGCTGCGCAGGGGCGTGTCGGGCGGCGATGCAATCCCCGGCGAGGTCATCAAGGCGTTCGAGGAGAAGTTCCACGGCTTGGTGATCCTCGAGGGCTACGGCCTGTCGGAGACCGCTAGCACGGCGACGTTCAATGTCAGCGCAGAGCAGCGCAAGGTACGCTCGATCGGCAAACCGATCTGGGGTGTCGAGATCCGCGTCGTCGACACGGACGAGCAACCGCTCCCGCCGGGGACACAGAACGTTGGCGAGATCGTCATCCGCGGGCACAACGTGATGAAGGGTTACTACAAGAACCCAGAGGCCACCGAGGAGGCGTTCCGCGGCGGCTGGTTCCATACGGGAGACCTCGCCTACGCCGACGAGGACGGTTATCTGTTCATCGTCGACCGGAAGAAGGACCTCATCATCCGCGGCGGCTTCAACGTCTACCCGCGCGAGATCGAAGACGTCCTCTACGACCACCCCGCAATCGCCGAGGCCGCTGTCATCGGCCGTCCCGATGAGAAGCTGGGCCAGGAAGTCGTCGCGGTCATCGTCCTCAAGCAGGGCGCGAACGTTACGAGCGACGACGTCATCTCCTACTGCAAGGAACGGCTAGCGGCCTACAAGTACCCGCGTGCTGTGCGCATCGTCGCCGAGCTCCCCAAGGGCCCCACAGGGAAGATCCTCAAGAAGGAGCTGCACGCAGACTGAGCCGCGCTCGAGTATCCGACGTCCCTTCGACCGCGCCGAACTGGGTTCGGACGTGTCTAACGCGAACCAGGATCATTCAAGCTTCGACTCCCAGCGCTTCTGGGCTGAGCAGGTTGTCGAGTCCGGCGCGCACCGCCTGGGCCAGGCTTGCCGCCTCTGGCAGCAGCTGGGTGAGGAAGAACGACGCCGAGACGACCCTGGCGTCGGCACCCTTGTCGGTCCCTGACGACTTGGCAGCCAGCAGCTGCTTTCCCATAAGCCATCCGCCCACGGCGAGACCCGACATGGCAAGGAACGGCGAAGCGCCGGCGAAGACGTCGAGGGTATGTGTCGCTAGGTTCTCGACGATCCATCGGGCCGAGCTGCTCCAGACGTCAGCCGTTTCGAGGAGCTGCTTGGCCTCGACCTCGTGGCCGAGCGAGCTCAGGCGGGTTGAAACGTCACGCATGCCGGCCACGATCTGGAGCATCGGCTCGCCCTCGTCCATGCGTAGCTTCCGGCCCACCAAGTCCATGGCCTGGATCCCGTTGGTGCCCTCGTAGATGGCGGTGATCCGGGCGTCGCGGTAGTGCTGCGCCACCCCGGTCTCCTCAATGTACCCGGCGCCCCCGTGGACCTGGATGGCGAGCGACGTCACCTCGTTGGCCAGATCGGTCGGCCAGGCCTTGGCGATGGGGGTCAAGAAAGCCTCCATGCGAGAAGCCGCTTCTTTCTCCGGCCCGTCGGGGAGCCTTTTTGCCATGTCCACGGCGTGGGAAGTGGCGTACAGCAGGAGCCTCATGGCCTCCACCTGAGCCCGCATGGTGGTCAGCATGCGCCGCACGTCCGGGTGGTTGATGATCGTGACCGGCGTCGCGTCACCGCCTATCATGCGACCCTGTCGGCGCTCAGCCGCGTACGCAACAGCCGCCTGGTAGGCGCGCTCACTCACGGCAAGACCCTGGATACCGACCCCGATCCGGGACGCGTTCATCATCATGAACATGGCCTTCAGGCCCTTGTGAAGCTCCCCTACCAGCTCCCCTTGGGCGTCATCGAACGCCATCGTGCAGGTGGCGCTACCGCGGATCCCGAGCTTGTGTTCGGTGGAGGCACAGCTAACCGCGTTCGCGGCGCCCGCCCCGCCGTCGGGGCCGACCAGGCGGGAAGGAACGGCAAACAACGAGATACCCCGGGTCCCGGCTGGGGCATCGGGGGTACGGGCCAGGACGAGGTGCACGATGTTCTCAGCCATGTCGTGATCGCCCCAGCTGATGAAGATCTTGCTGCCCGACACCCGCCATGTTCCGTCGTCGCAGGGCTTGGCCATGGTCCGCACTTGCGCGAGGTCGGACCCGGCGTCCGGCTCTGTGAGGTCCATGGTGCCGGTCCAGACCCCTGGCACCATCTTGGGGAGGAACTTCTGCTTCTGCTCCTCGGTCCCGAACCGTGCGAGCAGATCGGCGGCCGAGTGGGTCAACCCGGGACACATCGCGAACCCGAAGCAGCCCGACACCAGCATCTCCACAAGGGGAGCGCCAACCAGCCCGGGGAAGCCGCCGCCGCCGTGCTCCGGATCGAAGGTCACGGTGGACCAGCCGGCCTCGATGTAGCGCTCGTAGGCCTGCTTGAAGCCGTCAGGTGTGACCACGTGGCCGACGGCGGGATCGAAATTACTTCCCACCTCGTCGCTCACCGTGTTCAGAGGGGCGATTTGCTCTGCCACGAAACGACCGAACTCGGACAGCAGGTCCCTTACGGTGGCCAGGTCGGAGTGCTCAAAGCCGGATAGTTTCGATAGCTCGTCGAGCCCGACCAATCCCATAGCAAATTCGATGTCAGCCAGCGGAGCAGCATAAACAGTCATGTATTCCTCACCTCCGAGGCGCCACGACCGAGTGAACGGGGGCCAGCTCGATCGGACGGCCTACGTGCCAATAGGGGACCCCAATAAGAGACCCGCGTAATCATGATACTCCGACATCGGAGTGTGGGTAGAGTCCATAGGCCCATGGTCAGCCCGTGTTTGGCCCCTGATGGCTGCCAGGCTCCCTCACCTGCCCACTAGCGAAGGTCCAGTCCTGGGCCCAGATCACCCGCTCGGATGGCCGAGGTCACACACACTGTGGACACACACTGTGGACACACACTCTGGACACACTTGAGCGCACATTCTGCACATTTTGGACCACGTTTGGCCACACTCGGGGCAACAGTTGTCGAGCTACGCAGACGAGCACCCTGACGTCATCTGTAGGGCCATCCTCTGTGGTTCCGTACGCACCTTGTCCGCGTACTGGAGCGTCCTATAGGTGGGAGGATCCGCCCTGGGAGTCTTCTGGCGGGTTGACCGTCTGCGGCTCAGTGGACTCGTCGCGCCTTGCGATGATGTGCAGGTCGATGCCAGCGGATGCCGCCAGTCGCCGAACCGTGCGGACGACCGAATCGCGACCGATCAGCTCCTGCCAACGGCTGCGCTGGCTGGATCCCAGGATGATTTGGGTGATCTGGTGGGCGCGAGCGAAGTCCATGAGCGCCTTTCCCGGGTCGTCGGCTCGCACCTCATGCCAGTGCGCGCCGGTGTCCGAGGCCAGGCGGTGCAAGGCCGCGACGCGTTCGGCGCCCGACCGATGCTCTACATCGCCGCTTATCACGTGGACCACGTGAAGATCAGCCTTGAGCCTGGCGGCCATCCTGGCGGCGCGCCGGATGATCGCGTCGATTCCCGGAGCGCCGGTCACCCCTACCAGGATCCGTTCCGTGGTCTCCCAAAGGATTTGAGCCTGGTGGCGCTGTAGGTGCTCGAGGAGCTCCTCTTCGGTCTCGTCGGCCAGGAACCGCAGCGCTAGCTCTCTCAACGCGATCAGGTTGTCGGTGCGGAAGAAGTGCGTGAGGGCCTGGGGGACCTTCTCCTGCGAGTAGATGTTGCCGTGCAGCATCCTGCGTCGAAGCTGCTCGGGCGAGGAGTCGATCAGCTCGATCTGGTCTGCCATGCGCACGACCCAGTCCGGGACCCGTTCACGGACTTGGACCTCGGACATCTGCTCCACGGCGTCCGCAATGCTCTCCAGATGCTGGATGTTCACGGTCGTGATCACGTCGATCCCCACCTCGAGGAGCTCCAACACGTCCTGCCACCGTTTCTCGTGGCGGCCCGAGCCGGGAACATTGGTGTGCGCGAGCTCGTCGACGAGAGCGACCTTCGGGTGCCGCTTCAACACAGCGTCGAGGTCCATCTCCTCGAATCGGGTGCCTCGGTACTCGACGACCTTGCGCGGGACCACCTCCAGTCCCGCCATCCGCTCCTCCGTCAGGTGTCGACCGTGGCATTCCACGAAGCCGATCACCACGTCGGAGCCTCTGCCGTGGCGGCGTTGTCCCTCGTCCAACATCGAGAAGGTCTTGCCGACACCGGCGGCAGCACCCAGATAGATACGGAAGTGCCCGGCCGCCTCCACGACGCTGGTGGCGTCCGGTCGGGTCGCCCCGGCCACGTTTGCTCCTTCGTTGGTTATCAGCGAACCGATCGATGGCCTCTGTTGTGTCGCCTCACTCAAAGTGCTCCCAGCACGTTGGCTCTGCTGATCGGCCTGTTCGCAATCTATGGCTTTGGCCCCCGGAGGCGGCCTCGGTGAGCTCCAAGGTGCTCACCCGAGCCGGACGAGGGCCTCGTTGAGCTCGAGGACCGTCACGTAGTCCGCGCCCAAGAAACCCAGCTCCCTGCTGTGAACGTGGGTGGCAACGAGACGTCGCACGGCACTGGCCGAAAGGCCGCGTGCCGCGGCCACAGCGTTCACCTGGGCATATGCGTCTGCGGGGCTGATGTCAGGGTCGACGAGGCTGCCGGAGGTGGTGACGAGGTCGTTCGTGGGGACGATGCCTTCCTTCCTCAACAAAGCGGCCTGCTTCGCCACGGCCTTTTCGAGGGTCTTCGAGCGTGGCCCTGGCTGGTTCGTCCCGGACACCACCACCCCGCCGGGCCCGGTGGTGACGACGGTGCCGTCGGGGCGTCCCTGGAACCACTTCGGTCCCGACCACTGCTGGCCGATGAGAGTCGACCCGTCGGCAGTGAGCGACCCATCGGCCTGGTGCCGGAAGAGCACCTGGGACAATCCGGTGCCTGCAAGTGGATAGGCCAGGCCCAACAGGACCAGGAAGATGATCGAGACGATGACCGAACGACGCAGATGGACGAGCATCAGTGTCCCCTCATCGGTAGGTGCCTATCAGGCAGGTCAGTAGGCATGGAGCGCCGTGAGGAGCAGGTCGATCAGCTTGATGAACGCGAATGGAACTATGAGACCGCCGACGCCGTAGGTGAACACGTTGCGTCGCAGGACCGCTACGGCGCTGCTCGGTCGCCACCGCACTCCGCGAAGCGCGAGCGGGATCAACGCAACGATCACGAGCGCGTTGAAGATCACAGCGGAGAGCACAGCGCTCTTCGGGCTGTGGAGCTTCATGACGTTGAGCGCGTTGAGCTGCGGATAGGCGGCAACAAAGAGAGCCGGGATGATGGCGAAGTACTTGGCCACGTCGTTGGCAACCGAGAACGTGGTGAGCGCGCCGCGCGTTATGAGGAGCTGCTTCCCGACCTCGACCACGTCGATCAACTTGGTGGGGTTCGAGTCAAGGTCGATCATGTTCCCGGCCTCCTTGGCGGCCGTGGTGCCGGTGTTCATCGCCACCCCCACGTCCGCTTGTGCGAGAGCGGGAGCATCGTTGGTCCCGTCCCCGGTCATGGCCACGAGCTTCCCGCCCTCCTGCTCGGCCCTGATCAGGTCCATCTTCGCTTCGGGAGTGGCTTCCGCCAGGTAGTCGTCCACGCCGGCCTCCTGGGCGATGGTCGCCGCAGTGAGGGGGTTGTCGCCTGTGATCATCACCGTTCGGATCCCGACCGCGCGCAGCGCGTCGAAGCGCTCCCGGATACCCTCCTTCACGACGTCTTTCAGCTCGATCACGCCGAGGATCCTCGGTCCGTCGGTCACCACGAGCGGGGTGGAGCCCGAGCGAGAGATCTGCTCCACCATCTCGTCAAGACCGGCAGGGACCGTGCCACCTTGCTCGGTCGCCCAGCGGCACACAGCGTCGGCCGCACCCTTTCGGATGCGCCGGCCGTCCATGTCGATGCCTGACATGCGGGTGGTGGCAGAGAAGGGGATGAACTCGCGCCCCTCGCCCAGCTCGCGCTCGCGAATGGCGAAGCGCTCCTTGGCGAGCACCACGATCGAGCGCCCTTCCGGGGTCTCGTCGGCGAGCGAGGCGAGCTGGGCGGCGTCTGCGAGCTCCTGCTCCCCCTCGCTCCCGACTGGTATGAAGCGCGAGGCCATCCGGTTCCCCAGAGTGATCGTGCCGGTCTTGTCCAGAAGCAACGTCTGCACGTCACCCGCCGCCTCCACAGCACGCCCGCTCATGGCGAGCACGTTTCGCTGGACGAGACGGTCCATCCCGGCGATGCCGATGGCGGACAGCAATGCCCCGATGGTCGTGGGGATGAGGCAGACGAGAAGCGAGACGAGGATCACCACCGACACCGTGGCGCCCGAATAGTGGCCGAAGGGCTGGAGGACCACCACGACGGGCAGAAACACGATGGTCAGCGCGGCCAGCAGGATCGTGAGGGCGATCTCGTTCGGCGTCCTCTGCCGGTTCGCGCCCTCTACCAGACCGATCATGCGGTCCAGGAATGTGTGACCACGCTCGGCCGCGATGCGTACGACGATCCGGTCCGACAGCACCTTGGTGCCACCCGTCACAGCGGAGCGGTCGCCCCCGGACTCGCGGATCACCGGAGCCGATTCCCCGGTGATCGCGGACTCGTCGACCGAGGCGATCCCTTCGGTGATCTCACCGTCGGAAGGGACCGGGTCCCCCGCTTCGCACACGACGACGTCGCCCTTTGCGAGCGCCGACGCGGGTACTCGCTCCTCTGTACCGTCCGGACGAAGGCGGCGCGCCTCAGTCTCGGCCCGCATACGTCGAAGGGACTCGGCCTGGGCCTTGCCACGCCCCTCAGCCATCGCCTCCGCGAAGTTCGCGAACAAGACGGTGAGGAACAGCCAGATCGTGATGCTCCAGGTGAAGATGCCCGGGTGCGCGACTGCCTCGATCAAGGTGACGATCGACCCGACGAGCACCACGAACATCACGGGGTTCTTCACCTGGACCCTCGGGTCGAACTTCTTGAACGACCCGATCACGCCCTGTACGAAGATCTGCCGATCGAAGAGGCTCCGAGGCTGCGCGACTCCCCTGGCCATCGGCGGTTCCAAGTGAGGTTGCATCGTTGCAATGGTCATCAGAAGAGCCTTCCGTGGAGGAGCTGCTCGACGATCGGCCCCAGTGAAACGGCGGGGAAGAACGTGAGCCCTCCCACGATGAGGATCACGCCGATCAGCAGGCCCGTGAACAGAGGCGTGTCGGTCTTGAACGTGCCCAGTCCTGCCGGCACGATGTTCTTGGCGGCAAGTGATCCGGCCAGAGCGAGGACCGGAACCATGATCGCGAAGCGCCCGAGGAGCATCGCGATCCCACCCGTGACGTTGTAGAAGGCCGTGTTCCCGCTCAGCCCCGCGAACGCGGAGCCGTTGTTGTTCGTCTGGGAGATGAACGCGTAGAGGATCTCGCTGAATCCATGGGGCCCGGAATTGCCGGGTGCCACCCGGCCGGCGTGGATGGACACGGCGATTCCCACGATGACGAGGACGACGAGCGGCATTATCAGGACCCCGAACGCGGCCAGCTTCACCTCCCGTGCCTGGATCTTCTTTCCCAGGTACTCAGGTGTCCTCCCGATCATGAGCCCGCCCAGGAACACGGTGATGAGGGCGAAAAGCAAGATCGTGTACAGGCCGCTGCCGGTTCCCCCCGGCGACACCTCGCCGAGCATCATCCCCGAGATGAGGGCGAAACCGCCGATGGGTGTGAACGAGTCGTTGGCGCCGGAGACGGACCCGGTGGAGGTCTGCGTCGACGCGACGTTGTACAGCGTCGTGGGCAGCGCCCCGAAGCGCACCTCCTTGCCCACCATGTTCCCCTCTGGCTGCTTCACGACATGGGCGGCGCTCACCGCGGGGTTCGGCTGAGACTCGGCGTATGAGGCGAAGCCCACCCAGGCGCCGAAGATGATCACCATCGCCATGAGCACGGCCACACCCTGACGGATGCTGCCGACCATCTTGCCGAACGTGTANNGGGATGCACAGTATTAAGGAGTACGACAGGAAGTGGGTGACTCCGGTGGGATCCTCGAATGGATGTCCGCCGTTGGCGTTGAAAAAACCACCACCGTTCGTACCGAGCTCCTTGATGGTCTCCATGAAGCCCACCGGACCGCGGGGTATCACCTGCTTCGCCCCCGTCAACGTGTTGTGGATCGTCGCCGGGCCCGCCAGGGTCTGGACCGCGCCCTGACCCACGAAGATGATCCCTGCCACGAATGCAATGGGAACGAGGATGTAGATCACGCCCCGTACGAGATCGACCCAGAAGTTCCCGATCGTCGGTGAGCCCTTGCGTGCGAAGCCGCGGATGAGCGCGATCGCCACGGCCATACCCACCGCCGCGCTCACGAACTGTTGCACGGTAAGCGCAGCCATCTGCGAGAAGTACGACATCGTCGACTCGCCCGCGTAGTTCTGCCAGTTCGTGTTGGTGATGAACGATACCGCCGTGTTCCAACCCAGCGCTGGGGTCACGGCGCCGAAATGCTGCGGGTTCAGCGGCAGGCTGCCCTGGAGGCGCAAGATGGCGTAGGTGAACAGGATGGCCACGCCCGAGAAGACGATGAGCGCCCCTCCATAACGCTGCCAGGACTGCTCCGCGTCGGGGTCGACCCCGAGCGTGCGGTAGATGGGGCGCTCGAGCCAACCCAGATAGCTCACCCGACCCTCGTACACCGCTGCCATGTAGGAACCGAGGTAGCGCCAGGCGACGGCCAGAATCACCACGAGGGCGACGATCGTCCAGAAGTACCCCATCTAGGTCAGAACCACTCGGGCTTGAAGAGGGCCAGCCCGAGGTAGACGAAGACTGCGATGGAGACTGCGAGCAAGATGCCCTGGACGGCGGTCATACCCGCTCGAACCCCCAGATCAGCCCGAGCATCACCATCACGAAGACGATGGTGCCCACCACTGCGAGGAAATCGGCCATGACCTGATCATGCCGTGGGGTCGCCTGAACAGGATCTGAAAACGTGACCAATCTCCTGAATAGTTTCTGAACGAGCCGGCCACTGCTCCGAGGCTGCTCGTCCAGTGGAACAATCCCTGTATGAACCGGCGGCTCATAGGATCGGCCGTCGGGGTCTTCGCCTCCGCGGGCCTCGGCGCTGCGATGCTCCCGCTGCGCTCGCACCTGAGCATCGCCACCACGGGGCTCGTGCTGGTGGTGCCGGTGGTGACGGGGGTGGTGACGGGAGGGTTCGTAGCCGGACTGGTCAGCGTGGCCGCCGGGTTCCTCGTCTACGACTTCGTCTTCATCCCTCCCTACTACACGCTTCCCGTGAGGGCTGCTCAGAACTGGGTTGCGCTGGGCGTCTACGCCGTCGTCATGGTGCTCGTTGCACGCGTTGTCACGGGCCTCGGCGAGGCGCGTGTTGCATCCAATGCTCGCTCGGCGAACGCCCGTCACCTCTTCGAGCTCTCCGAGCTGCTGCTGGCCGACAAACCGGTCCCCGACCTAGGGCAGTCGATCGTGCAGGAGGTGCGGGAGTCCTTCGGGCTCAGTGGCGTCGCACTGTTGCTGTCGGTTGACAGCCGGCTCGAGGTCGTGGCGTCTTCTGGAACCTCGGTCGGCGAGGCCGAGCTGGCGCAGCTGCGTCCAGGGGCGCGGGTTCCGGTTCCGCTCAGCACACAGAGCTCAGGCGAGACAGTCCGGCTGCTGGCCCTGAGCGCTTCCGGGCGCCCGGTGGGCCTGTTGGTCCTGCGAGGTGTCCCAAACGACAGAGCCCTGCTCGAGCTGCTGCCCACGCTCGCAAACCACCTGGCCCTTGCCCTCGAGCGCGCGCAGCTTCACGAGCGCGCCCTTCACACCGAGGTGCTCGAGGAGAGCGATCGGCTGCGGCGGGCACTTGTCGGAGCGGTCTCACATGACTTGCGCACACCGCTGGCGACCATAAAGGTCGCTTCCTCCACCCTCTTGAACCCCACCAACACCCTCTCCGACACCGATACCTACGAGCTGCACAGCCTCATCGATCTTCAGGCTGACCGTCTGACCCGGCTGGTCACCAACCTGCTCGACATGACGCGCCTTGAAGCAGGGGTGCTCGAGATCCGCAAAGCCCCTTGGCCCGTGCTCGACCTCGTCGCCGAGGCTGTGGCGGGGATCCGCCCCTCACTGAAGGAGCACCAGATAGAGGTGCTCCTTCCCGAGCAACTACCTGCAGTCGAGGTGGATCACCTACTCATAGGACAGGTGCTCACGAACCTCCTCGACAACGCCAACCGCCACGGCCCCCCGGGCACCCCCATCACCGTGGCCGGCGAGCTCGACAACGGCGACCTCGCGCTCTCTGTAGCCGACAAGGGGTCCGGGGTGCCGCCAGGCGAGCGTGAAGCGGTGTTCGAGAGCTTCGTGCGCTTCGACACCGGCGGCAGGGCCGGTCTCGGGCTTTCTCTGGCCAAGACCTTCGTCGAGGCGCACGGTGGACGCATCTGGATCGAGGATCCCCCCGGCGGCGGTGCGCGCTTCGTTTTCACGCTGCCCCTCGCGATCACCAACGGAACTAAGAGCTAGGTGCGATGGCCAAGGTCCTGGTGATCGACGACGACCCTTCCCTGCTGCGGGCACTGCGTCTGGGACTATGCGCCGGCGGGCACGAAGTGGCCAGCGCCACGAACGGGGAACAGGGAATCTCGCAGGCTGCCCTGGTCTCCCCCGACGTCATAGTGCTCGACCTCGGTCTTCCCGACGTGGACGGGCTCACGGTCTGTCGGAGGATTCGCCAGTGGAGCGACGTTCCCATAGTCGTCTTGTCCGCGACCGACGCCGAGGATCGCAAGGTCGCAGCGCTGGACGGAGGTGCTGACGACTACGTGACGAAGCCCTTCGGCATGGCGGAGCTCGAGGCGCGCATCCGGACCGCGATACGTCACAGAAGGACAGATCCCGACGAGCAACAGCCTGCGGAGATCTCGATCGGCACGCTTCGCCTGGACATGGTGCACCGCGAGGCTCTCTTGGAAGAGACCAACATTGAGCTCACGTCTAAGGAGTTCGACGTGCTCTCCTTCCTCGCACTCCACGCCGGGAAGACCTGCACGCACCAAATGATCCTGGTCGCCGTGTGGGGCACCGCCTACGCGGGCGAGGCACAGTACCTCCATGCGTACGTGCACAGGCTCCGCCAGAAGCTGCACGACCCGTCGGGCACGCTGCTGAGGACGGCCCCGGGTATCGGCTACAGCCTCGGTACGGGTGCCCTGCCGGGCCTATGAGGGATGGGAGACGAACACCTAGCAGCGTGTGCTTGAAAGACAGGCGCCCTGAGCGACCAGGCGTGATTACGCAGCTAGATGATCCTCGCCAGCGAGGCGACGTGATCGGCGAGGGCCTTGTCGCGTAACTCCGTGCACATCTGCGCGAACCCAGGCGTCGGACCACGCCATTCGAGCTCCTCTGTCCTGGTGAGCAAGGACCGTTCCACCCGGAGTGTCGCCAGGTCTCTGAACAACAACGCCAGCTCCCTGCCGGCAACGAGGCAGCTTGCAAGCTTGGGCGCGCTGCGCAGCGCTTGGCGCACGCTCGGGGCCCAGTCAGCAGAGTCCGCGGGTACTGCGTCTATGTGCTCGTAGCGAGCCAACACCACAGACGCCGAGCGCTTGCCCCACCCGCGCAGGCCAGGAAAGCCATCAGCCGAGTCACCCACGAGTGCCAGCCAGTCGGGGATCGATCGTGGGGCGACGCCGAACTTGGCCCACACCCCGCTTTCCTCACGAACATCGCCCGTGCGCCGGTCGAGCTGAACCACCCGGCTTCCCACCACGCACTGGGCCAGATCCTTGTCGGGTGTGCATATGAGGACCTGCTCGACAGCGGGATCGGTTTCTGCCGCAGCGGCCGCTGACGCCAACGCGTCGTCCGCCTCGAGCTCGACCATCGGCCAGACCACCACGCCCAGTGCCTCGAGGGATCTCTCTAGGAGCGGAAACTGCGTGAGAAGTTCTGCTGGGACACCTGATCCGGTCTTGTAGCCGGGCCACAGGTCGTTGCGAAACGACTCGATCACGTGGTCGGTTGCGACTCCCAGGTGGGTCGCTCCTCTGCCCAGCATCGACACCATGTCCCGGAGCACGCCGAGGACCGCTCCTACCTCCCTACCGTCGGCGCCTGTTCTGGACGGGCGGCCGTAGAAGTGGCGGAAGAGCTCGTAGGTGCCGTCGANNGGTCGCTGGTAGTGCCCGTCACCACTATGGGGGGTGCGCCCACCGCAGCCGTAGGCGCCGGGATGCGAGTGGGCGGCACCGGCCACACGGCACAGCCGAGAAGGCCCCACGCGAGCAGCGGCCCGAACACGGGAGCCTCTGACCCGGCGGCACTTGCCAACGCTGCGTAGCCCGAGATGTCCCGTGACACAGGATGATCCAGGCAATCGATCGCCTCGGCGGCATCGCCGCCGTTCGTGGAACCGTTTCGCCGGTAAGCGTCGGACATCGAGAGCACCGCGCTCGCGTTGCCCGCTGCCGCCTCCCCCAGTGCGCCTGCCAGAGAAGACCAGTAGGTGCGGGCGTAGAGCCCGTCGAGCAAGGCTTCGTAGATCTCGCCGGGCCCGGCGCTGCGACCGTTGCCGGCAGGGATCTGCTGCTGGCGACTCTGGTCGATGAGCGCGAGCAGAGTGGAGGTGGGGTCTGCGGATGGGTGCCACGGACACGTCGAGGAGCTGCGGCACCAGGTGAAGAAGTCGTCGAGCACACCCTCGAAACTCTTGGCTTGATCGAGGACAAACTGGTCGGTGCTCATGGCTGGGTCGATCACCGCGTCGAGGACCATCGCGCGCACGTGCGTGGGGAACATCTGCGCGTAGGTCGCGCCGAGAAGGGTCCCGTAGGAATGGCCTATGAATGTCAGCTTGGCGTCTCCAAGAGCGGCGCGGATGCGGTCGAGGTCACGTGCGGTGTCCACAGTGCCGACGTACGGCAGCACGCTGCCGCTGTCCTGCTCGCACTGCGACGCGTACGCCCGATCGTTCGACAAGAGAGCTTGTTGGGCAGCGGCAGTGGTGGGAGCAGGGTCGGGAAGCGCGCTGGTCGTGTCGGAGGGCACGCCGTTCGAACCACAAGTGAAGGAGTCGCTTCGCTGGACCCCACGAGGGTCGAACGAGACGATGTCGAAGTCGTCGAGAAGCCCGGGCGTGAGCACGCTCAGCTCGTTCGGGAGATCGTTGATGCCCGATCCGCCGGGTCCACCGGGGTTGATCACGAGCGAGCCGATTCTCTGCGCGGGCAGCTCAGCGGGATGGCGCTCAACGGCGATCTGGATCGTGGCGCCTTGGGGGTGGGAGTAGTCCAGGGGAACGGTCACCGAACCACACTGGAGGTCCGAGCTGCAGGCGCTCCACAGGATCGGCGTTACGGGCAGGAGCGGCTCGGTCGTGGTCGTCGCGGCGATAGACGAAGGTGACAGGGACTTCGGATGCCCGGAGGCCGAGTCGCTCTTGCCGATGACACCACACCCTGCGAGAAAGATCGTCGCGATGACAACGGCGAGGGCACACTCGGCCTCGCGCGTCCCAGCGCCACCACGGCCGCCGACCTGTGACCATCGGAGCACGCCACCACCTTGACACGCACAACGCCTCAACGGCCGCCGCGCGTGTGAGACAGTTGAACATGCCTGAGCTCCCGGAGGTCCAGGCGCTCACCGAGTTCATCGACAAGCGCGTGCGAGGCCTTCATGTCGAGCGCTGTGAGCTCGCGGCAATCGCCGCGCTCAAGACCTTCGAACCCGCTCTCGACACGCTGATCGGACGCACGCTGACCAAGTGCACCCGGCGCGGAAAGTACCTGTGCACGGACTTCGACGGGATGTGGCTTGTGGCGCACCTCGCTCGAGGGGGCTGGGTGAAATGGTCGGAATCGCTGCCGGCCACTCGGGCCACGCCGGGACGAAGCCCCCTCGCCCTGCGTGTCGGGTTCTCCGATGGCAGCGGCATGGACTTCACCGAAATGGGCACTGAAAAACGACTGGCTCTATGGGTGGTCCGCGATCCGAGCGAGGTCGAGGCGATAGCGACGCTCGGCCGAGACCCACTCGACCCCGACTTCGACCCCGACACCCTGGGGGGGCTGCTTGCGGGCGAGTCAGGAACCATCAAGAACGCGCTCGTGCATCAGTCTCTGATAGCGGGCGTGGGCAACGCCTACTCCGACGAGGCACTTCACGCGGCGAAGCTCTCACCGTTCAAGTTTGCTGCCAAGCTGGACCACGCCGAGGTCGCTCGGCTGCACGAGGCCCTCGTGGGTGTGCTTCGCGAGGCCGTCGAGCGCAGTAGTCCCTTGAGCGCGACCGAGCTCAAGGGGGACAAGAAACGCTCCATGCGGGTGCACGGGCGAACCGGGGAGCCATGCCCGTCCTGCGGCGACGTCATCCGCCAGGTCTCCTTCGCCACGAAGTCGCTGCAGTACTGCGCCACCTGCCAGACCGGCGGCAAACCCTTGGCCGACCGCCGCCTGTCACGCTTCGTCAAGTGACGGCATGACGGTGAACGAAGCCAGACTCCACGACATGCAAGCCCTTTCACCGACGCCACCTCGGACAACCGAGGCCGGAGATAGCATTCCCACGATGAAAGAGTCGACGCCTTGACCGACGCCTTGGCCAAGCGCCACATCGGTTCGCTCGAGGTATCAGTCGTCGGGTTGGGCTGCAACAACTTCGGAGGGAGGATCGACGAGCACCAGACGGCCGAGGTGGTCTCCGCCGCCCTCGACGCGGGCATCACCTTCTTCGACACCGCCGANNAAGTTCGGAATGCCTGTGGACGCCGAGCGCACTGGGGCCAAGCCGGCCTATGTCCGGCGCGCTGTGGAGGAAAGCTTGCGGCGACTCGGAACCGATCACGTCGACCTCTATCAGCTGCACCGGCCGGACCCCGAAACCCCGATGGCCGACACCCTGGCAGCGCTTGACGAGCTGGTGCGCGCCGGCAAGGNNTCGGATGCTCGAACTTCTCTGCGGCGCAGATTCGCGAAGCCCAAGCAGCAGTGCGCCAGGGGGCGGCGCGCTTCATCAGCGTTCAGAACGAGTACAGCCTGCTGAAGCGCGAGCCCGAGCTCGAGGTGCTACCGGAGTGCGATCGCCTCGCGTTGGCGTTCATCCCCTACTTCCCACTCTCCTCGGGGGTGCTCACCGGTAAGTACCGCCGGGGCGAGCCACCGCCCTCAGGGACCCGTCTCGCAGGCGTGCCGACCGGACGCCCGGACAGCCCCCTCTCGGACCAGACTCTCTCGGTGGTCGAGGCCCTGGAGGCCTTCGCAGCTCGAAACGGTCACAGCGTCCTAGAGCTGGCCATCGCCTGGCTGGTGATGCAGCCCATGGTGGCTTCGGTCATCGCCGGTGCCACCGCGCCCGTACAGGTGAGTGCGAATGCCAAGGCAAGCAGCTGGGTGCTCACCGCCGCGCAGCTCGACGAGGTCGACGAGGTCGCACCAGCCCATTGACGGGCACGGTTCACTCAGCTCGACGGAGAGTCCTCGGGCTGGCGGGCAAGAGCCTCCACGTTGAGCTCGATTCGGACCTTCTTGCCAACGAGGACTCCCCCGGTCTCGAGGGCCATGTTCCAGGTCAGTCCCCAGTCCTCCCGGTCGATCTCGGTCACCGCGCTGAAGGCCAAGGCGCTAGGGCCCCACGGCGTCGGGCCTGCTCCGTCGAACTCGGTGGCGAGCACCACGGGTCTGGTTGTGCCCCGGATCGTAAGGTCACCGGTCACTTTCCAAGCGTTGTCGCCCGCATGCTCAATAGCCGTGCTCTTGAACGTCCACGTCGGGTGCTGCTCTACGTCGAAGAAGTCCGCGCTCCGCAGGTGCGTGTCTCGCTGTTCTTCGCCTGTGTGCACGCTCTTCGCTCCTATTGTCACCTCCACCGAAGACTCCTCGGGCACCTCGGCGATGCAGATGGTGCCTGACGCGTCGTCGAGACGCCCGCGCACCTTGGTGATCATGAGGTGGCGGGCGACGAACTCGACCGTCGTGTGCTTAGGGTCGATCTCGTAGACGCCGGGGGTGGGCACCATTGTGCCCTTGTACTCCCTGGTCAACGAAACGGTCTGCGTATCGGTCATCGGGCTCCTCCTTCATGGTCTCCTGCTGTCTGCTGCCTTCTCCCGTGCTGGAACTCTGTCCTCTCTGGTAGATACTTGTGTGTACAACAACATTACGGACCGGTTCATTTCCTGCCACAGTGCACATCCGCCCCGCAGGCAACACCTCGGTGCTCGGGATTTGCCCTGAGGGGACTGGTCCGTGGCCCGGCGCTGTGCCTACGGTGCCGAGCATGTCCCGAGGCGTGCAGAGACGTTGAGCTCGCCAAAGAGCGGACCGGTCGGCAACGCCTCGCTTGCCAGGCGCCTCCCGGGCTTCGACGCCCGCCACGCCACACGACGCGCCCGGAGGGTGCGTGCAATGGTCGTGTCAGGGGCGATCCTGCTCGTCACGGCGGCGGCGACGGTGTACCTAGTGAAGTACCTGGGAGGCTCGGGGCGTGCCACCAATGGCGCGACAAGCGAGCGGCCCACGTCCCCCATCTCTTCCCAACATGGCGCAACGCCTTCGTCAAGGGCATCGGGGGCCACGCCCACCTTCACCGCCGCCCTCGTTTCTTCGCAGCTGACCGCGCCTGTCACTGGCGAGGTGGTGCTTCCCGGCTCGAGCACTCAACTGGTGGTGATGGGCGGTGCGACGACCGGCGGCTCATTGGCTTCGGGCGTCTTCGTGTTCGACACCTCCACCGGCAAGCTCGTGCACGTCGGGAATCTCACCAGGGCCATCGAGGATGCCAGTGGAGCCGTCATCGCAGGACAGGACATCGTCTTCGGCGGCAGCTCCTCCGCCGCGCTCTCCACCGTGCAGGGGCTCCCCGAACCTGGCCCCCTCGCGACGGCAGGTGGCGGATCGAGCAGTGCTGGCGCCCTCACGACGGCGACCGTGCTGGGCACTCTCCCCCAGGCGCGCGCCGACGCCGGCGTGGCGACGATCGGCACGACCACCTATCTCGTGGGCGGGGACGACGGAACGAACACCGTCCCCCAGGTGCTTGCAACAAACGACGGGCGGACATTCGTCACGGTGGCTTCTCTTGCCCAGCCAGTGCGGTTCGCAGCTGTCGCCGAGCTCGCAAAGAAACTGTACGTGTTCGGCGGCCAGAGCATGTCCCAGTCGACCACGTCGCCCCCGGTGGACACCATCCAGATGGTCGATCCGGCTACCCATCGAACACGGATAGTCGGCCACCTGCCCGAGCCTCTGTCGGAAGCGTCGGCCGTGACCGTCGGGAACCAGGTCCTGGTCATGGGCGGCATCACGACTGAACATGGCCCCGGCTCCGTGCCGTCCGTCGCCACGAGCTCCGCGACCGGCTCGGCAGGTGGTTACTCGACGACGACCGTGGCGACCATCTGGTCTTTCGATGCGGTCACCGCCAAGGTGTCGCGCGTAGCACAGCTCCCCGAGCCAGTAGCACGGGCGGGCGTTGCGCTCGAGGGGTCTGTGACCTGGGTGGTGGGCGGCGAGTCGAGCGGCGTGCCGGTGTCGTCGGTCCAGGTGATCCGGTCCCGAACGGCCTCCGGCCGCTAATTCTTATCGAGGTCCCTTCGAACCAGACTCCGGAGCCTTTTCGTCTACGTGCCATCTGGGCGCGGTCCCGCCGACTTCGTTCGTGTTCGCTGTCGCTGCCCGTGCAACTCCCCGGACGCCAACAGAGCTCGCCTTTCCCTTCGCTCCCGCCGCTTGCGGAAGGCGACGTAACCGACAATCGCCGCTGCCGCCACCGCGGCGACGATGTACGACCCTGTGCTTGCTGTCGAGAGCACGGACTGGAACTTCTCGCCGATGGCGTAGCCCAGCAGTACGAACGTCGAACCCCACACGATGCCTCCCGCCGCGTTGTAAGCCAGAAACGTGCGATAGCGCATTCCACTCATGCCGGTGAGGCCTGGGACCATCGCACGGGCGAGAGCCACCCACCGCCCCAAGAAGACGGCTGGCCCTCCGAAGCGGGCGATTACCTGGCGCGCCTTGTGCACGCCCAGGTTGTCGCGCAGGGGCCGCCGCTCGAGCAGCCATGGCCCCAGGTACTTGCCGACCTCATACCCGGTGGAGTCGCCACCGATGGCGCACGCGACTATCACGACGAGCATGACGACGAGGTTGGCGTCGTGCAAGGAGGCAAGCGCACCGCCGACGAGCGCGGCGGTCTCGCCGGGTATGACGAAGCCCAGTAGCACCGCCGCTTCGCCGAACACGAACGCTCCGCACAGGGCGTAGACGGCCGGACCGTGGAAGTGCTCCAGCCACGTGGCGATGCTGGCGAACAAGCTCAACACCTCCGAAGCCAGAGGGCTGACGCTCTCAGCGCGACCACCCTGACGATGATGCCGCGGGCACACCCACCGCCGCCACCCTTTCGCGCTCCCAGCGCGCCCGCTGCCGAACCGCGCTCCACCTTTGGACGGCTGGACAACCGCGCTACCGTCTTCACGTAGTGTCCGGCGGTCAGCTCCTGGCTTTCGCGGCGGCGTCGTTCGTCCTCATCGTCATCCCCGGACCGAGCGTGCCCTTCATCGTCGGACGAGCGCTCTCGCACGGAAGACGGGTCGCGCTTGCCACGGTGGTAAGAACTGCCGTCGGCATCTATGTGGTGGCCGCACTGGTGGCTTTCGGGGTGGGCTCGGTGGTTGCACGTTCTGACACCGTGTTCACCGCGGTCAAGTTCGCCGGTGCCGCCTACCTGATCTGGCTTGGGCTGAACGCGCTTCGCCATCGCCGGGACCTTGACTCGGTTCTCGCCACCGATAGATCGCCCCACGGTCAGCGCCGTGCAATGCGCGATGGGTTCGTGGTTAGTTTGGCCAACCCCAAAGCGGTGATCCTTTTCGCTGCGATCCTGCCCCAGTTCGTTGACCGCTCCGCTGGTCATGTACCTGAACAGATGCTGGTTCTCGCCGTGGTCTCGTCTTTGATCGCCCTGATCTCCGACAGCGGATGGGCGTTCGCCGCCGCAACCATGCGGGCCTGGTTTGCTCGCTCCCCTCGACGCCTGGAGCTTGTCGGAGGGGCTGGCGGCCTGGCCATGATCGCTGTGGTATTGGCCGTCGCCGTCACCGGCCGCAAGGATTGAACCGCTTCGGCGCGAGAAGCAACACCGGGCGCAAGAAAGCATCGAGGCGCCTCGTCAACCAATCGGTCGACAGACGCACGACATTCAGATGACCGGACCGCGTCCACTGTCTTCGGCCGGACCGAGCTTGGAATGCGCCCGGATGGCGGCTTCTACGGCATCAGTGTCGTCAGGGGTAATGAATGGACGGACGAATCGGCCGAGGTCGAGTATGAGCCCGACCTCCTTCTTGGGTCGTTGCGGGTCAAGGTGTGCCCAGTAACGCGGGTTGGCCGTCCCCCATATCCGCCACCTCCCCGTGAAGTTGTCAATGTCAACGCGCCGGAACGAGCGAATCGAACTGTAGGGAATGTGCTTGGTTCCCCAAGGGAAGTAGTACCCACGGATTCTCATCGCATCTGCCGCGCACTCGATCCAGCGGTCCCGATACTCGCTACCCATCGGCCGAACTCCCGATCATGTCGTCAGGGCTCGAGATCCTACGCGGTGGAGTCGTGTTGAGTACTACGACACGACGAGATATTGGCGATCTCGAGGCTCTCACGCCGTTCATCACACCCGCTCGCTCTTTCCCCTTGCGCAAGGAGACGATCGGTTCGCGTCCATGGCGCGCTCGGATCAAGTCGCCGTCGATGCACACACAGTCTCAGCTGGGAAAACGTGCCCCCGGCACAAACGCGCCCCCGGCAGGAGTCGAACCCGCAACCTGGTGGGTAGAAGCCACCCGCTCTGTCCAGTTGAGCTACGGGGGCGGGCACGGTGTCGGAACTTCCGGACGGCCGCCCGGCCCGTGACCCAACGATAGAGCCTGCACCACTAGGGATGGTCGATCCGGCGACGCTGGGACGTCACTGACATCGTCGCTGCGGACCCGCATGACAGCCGGCATGTGCGTCTGTATCGTCCCGATGGGCAGTGTGTCATGCTTGAGACCCACGGTGGCCGTAGCTCAGTTGGTTAGAGCGCCAGGTTGTGGCCCTGGAGGTCGGGGGTTCAAGTCCCCTCGGTCACCCTCTTGGATTCGCGCACCCTCTCGGTCACCCGCTCTGAAACTGACGATCACCCTCGATCACCACAGATCCGATCGTCCGAATGAAGACGAGCGTCGACGATCGCGTACACTCCCTCCTGCGCCTCTAGCTCAACGGCAGAGCAACGGACTCTTAATCCGCAGGTTGGGGGTTCGAATCCCCCGGGGCGCACCACGTGCACAGGCCCACCACGTGCACAGGCCCACGACGTGATGCACACCATTGTGATGTGTCGCGACATAGGCGACTCACCCGTCTAGACATGGTGGAGACCCCGCCGAGCGTCTTGACCCATCTTTCGCCCATTCCCTGGTTCGAGACCACGCGACGCGCGCCATCACGGGAGGTCCTCGCCTAACACCTCATCCACCAGCTCGCGCCAGCGCTGGTCGTCCTCGGGATCGTGGTCGCGAACCAGATGCAGGCGTACGAACAGCGACGCCACGGCGGCCTTCTGGGTCCCACGCCCTTCCGCGGCGGCCTCCGCGAGCAGGCAGGATGCCTGGACAGCACGAGTCAGCTGGTCCAGCTGACGCCGGAAATGGGCTGACGCGTGTGCAGGGTCGGACAGCGAGTGCCTCAAGCGAGGCTCGAGCGCGTCGAGCGCGTAGGCGACAGTCGCGCCGTCACCGCTCTCACCGGCAGAGGCCAGCTCCCCACGGAGCCACTCGAGCAGGTGGTCGAGCAGACCGAGGCGAACGCAGTCGCGGTGCACCTGAGCGCACAACACGTTGTGGGCGCCCTCCCAGCTCTCGAACACCAACGCGTCGCGATAGAGCCGGGGCAACGGAGAGAAGTCCTCGATCGTGCCGTTGCCGGCCAGCATTTCTATCGCGCGGTGCACGACATCGGTGGCCGTGATCGAGGTGACGTACTTGTTCGCGTTCACGAGGACCCGATAGGAGCTGGCCTCGGTCTCGGTGGCCCGGTGACGGTCCAGGAGATCGAGCAATCCGGTGAGCGCCATCGTCGAGGCCAACGCGGCCTGCTCCTCGACCTTCATGACGGCCAGGTGCTCGCGCACGGCCGGGAACGACCCGATGGCGCGCCCGAAAGCCGGACGGCACCGAGCGAAGGTAGACGCCTCGAGATAGGCGCGCCGCATGATCCCGGTCGAACCGACCGCGTTGAGCCAGCGCGAGGTGTTGAGAAGCTCCTCGACGGCTACGTGGAACCCCTCTTCGACCGGGCCGATCGGCCAGCCCCCGGCCCCCTCGAAGTCGATCTCCGCCGACGCGAGACAACGCGTCCCGAGCTTGTCCTTCAACCTGCGGATCCGAAAACCGTTTGGGGTGGTGCCGTCGAGGCTCCTTGGCACGAGGAAACAGCCGAGGCCCCGCGTTCCGTCGTCCGCGCCCTCGGGGCGCGCGGTCACGGCGAAGAGGTCGGCGTCGGCCACCGAGCAGAACCACTTCTCGCCGGTGAGCCGCCACATTCCGGGCTCTGCGGAGTCGGGCACGGCGCGCGCCGCGTTGGCACCGACGTCGGAGCCCCCTTGGATCTCGGTGAGGAACTGTGATCCTCGCAGGCAGCGCTCGTAGTCGACCTGCTGGAGGCCCGGCAGGTAGCGCGCCCTGAGCTCAGGCGAAGCACGGTGCTCCAACGCCCGGGCCAGGCCCGCTGTGCACACCACTGGACAGGCGTGCCCGCCTTCACCGGCATGCGACAGCAAGTAGAACAACGCCGCCTGCTCGAAGGCACCCTGGCCGTCTCCGTATGCGGCAAGCACCCCCGACGCCCACACCGCCTGGCCGGCAAGACGGTACGCAGGGTGGAACTCGACCTTCTCGACGCTGCGGCCTATGGCGTCATAGGGGACGTGCGCCGGCAGTTCGCGATGGCGCTCGAGCACATCGACTGCCGGATCGACCACCTCGACGACCATCTTGCCGAAGTCGCTCAGGCGCGGCTCCATGGCGGCGGCGCGTGTCGTACCGGCACGAACCATGAGCACCGCGCGCAAGTTGGGCGTGGCGACGTAGAAGTTGGTCGGACGCGACGCCCACCACCGCACAAGGTCACTGCGTCCGGGCTGCTGTTCGCCCACGATCTGCCTCCTCGCCTCCTGGCTCTCGTGCCGTCCTCTCCTCCACCCTCGTTGGTGGTGCGACGGCGTAGGTCCAGAGTCCTTGGACCGTAGCGCCCAACAAGGTCCACCTCGAGGTCGCACAGGACCCTGGGGCCACGGGGTCGCCTCCCCAGTTCCCATCGTGGTCGCGTAAGACCATGGGGGCAGGCGCCCGATTCCACCTGGCGGGATGACACGGCCCGACGCAAACTGGGGCCGATGAGTGCTCAGATGCGCGCGGGACCGCTCGGCTAAGAACACCAGGGAAGGCCGTGGACCGCGGGGGGTTGTCCCGGGCCCTGGCACCGATCCGGGTGTTGATCGTCGACGACCACGCACTCGTCGCCGAGGGCACACGACAACTACTCGAGGTCGAACCCGACCTGGAGGTGGTCGGGCAGGCCGGCAACGCTGAAGAAGGCCTCGATCTCTTCGGACGGACAAGTCCCGACGTGGCGCTCGTCGACATAAACCTCCCCGGGATGAGCGGGCTCAAGCTCGCCCGGGTGGCGGCCGCGAGCCACCCGGAGGTCAGGGTCCTAATCGTGAGCGCCTACGACGACTACGCGTACGTCACCGAGGTGCTCGATATTGGCGTCTGCGGCTACCTGTTGAAGACCGTCTCGGCCAAGGAGCTTGTAGACGCCGTGCGAGCCGTGGCCGACGGCGTCGTCGTGCTCGACAAGGCGGTCTCCGGGCGTCTCGCTCGAAGGTGGCGAGGTGGGTCAACCGTTGGCGGCACGCCTCGTCCCCGAGATGGAGCTGGGCGTCTTTCGCATCGCCCAAGAGGCGGTGCGCAACGCGCTCCACCACGCCCGAGCGTGCACGCTTTGCGTCAGCCTGCGCTTCGAGCCCGGCGAGCTACAGCTCACCATCACCGATGACGGGTGCGACTTTTCCCCATAAGGACCAGACGAGCGCGAGCCGGTACACCTCGGCCTGCGCGGCATGGCAGAGCGAGCGCGCCTGCTCGGCGGCAAGCTCGAGGTGCGCTCGGCACCCGGCGAGGGAACCGTGGTCGAAGCAATCGTGCCGCTCGCGCCGCAACGGGACCGACTTGTCCTGGTCGCGCTTTGAGCATCTGGAGGTGACCCGATCCGCATCTCCGGCTTCGCCTCTACGGTGGACCACCGCTCGTCCAGGGGACCCGCCTCGTTCCACTGTTCGGCATAGTTGTGTTCGG
>PLIG01000207.1 GCA_003139255.1 Acidimicrobiaceae bacterium
GGATCGACTTTTCGGACCTTACGCCTGCACCATGCGGAAACAAGGACCCGGCATGCGCCAGGCGACGTTGGCGACATGGGCCACGCGGTGCATCTTGGCACCGAGCTTGCAGTGGTGTCTGGGTGCGTTGAGCGTTACCGGATGGGTTGGCGCCACAGGCAGCGGACGGACAGGGGGTGAAGGAAGAGGCAATGCCGTGCAGCTCGATTCCGCGACCATCCCACCACCGTTTCCACAGTGGTGTCGGGCTGGCGGCAAGCAATGACACGGAAGTCGCCAGACTGCTAACCGTATACTCGCCGGGCATGACGGTACGGTCGACGCTCGGTCGCTCTCCGACGCTTCGAGCCGGGTGGAGGACGGCGCGCCGGATCACCCGCAAGGCCCGCCGCGTCATCTCGCGACCCGTTTCTTTTGAGAAGCTACCGCCGAAGTCAACCATTCGCATCGCGTACCAGGTCATGCTGGGCCGGGAACCAGGGCCCGCTGGAGTGGCCGCCCATCTACCGGCACTTGAATCCGGTGCCACTAGCCGACAGGACCTCGTGCAGATGATACGCGGGTTCGACGAGTTCAATCGCAGTCCCGGATTCACCGGTCGCACGCTCGGTCATTCGATCCATTCGGGACGATGCCAATTCATCCGCGGCTTACCCCGCGCAGAGCGAATCCTCGACCTCGGGGGCACGCACCTGTACTCGGACGAGGGCGCCATGGTCGGGCTCGGCTACCCCTACCGATTCAAAGAGCTCGTCATCGTCGATCTCCCGTCGGAGGAGCGCCATGAGATCTACCAGTCGTCACAGCGCCTGACCGAGGTGGAGACACGCCTTGGTCTGGTCCGCTACCAGTACCACTCCATGACCGATCTGAGCGGATTCGAGGACTCGTCCTTCGACCTTGTCTACTCGGGGCAGTCGATCGAGCACGTCACTTCCGAAGAGGGAGCTTTCGTGTTCGCCCAGGTGCATCGTCTTCTTTGCCCGGGTGGTTACTTCGCGCTCGACACACCAAACGCGCGAGTGACTCGTCTTCAACAACAGGAATTCATCGACCCAGATCACAAGGTCGAATACCAGTTGCCCGAGCTCGTGGAGATGGCGACCGGGGCGGGGTACGAGGTCGTAGAGGTCAAGGGCCTGAACTATGCGGGTGACTCCCTCGGCAGCGGGATGTTCGACGCCGACGAGGTGGCTCGCTACCCGGGCCTGTTCGCAGAAGCGGCTGACTGCTACATCCTGTGTCTGCTTTGCCGCAAGCCGTCGTAGGCGTATATCCGCAGCGGGAGACGGGAGCTACCGGTCGCTCAAGGTGTGGGTGCCGAAAATCCCATCCACATCACGCGACCAGCCGATATCCATGGATCAGACCAGCGAGCTTGTCCGTGCGTCGTAACTGCGTCGGATGAGGATGGATTTTGTGCAGCAGCGGGGGCACCGGAGCTAAGGGCGACGCATGATCGAGGGAGCGGTGCGGGCGATGGGTGTTGTAGTGGTCGACGAACTCGCTGAGCACTTTTTCGAGCTGGCGGCGATGGAAGATCAGCATCCGATCGAGGCATTCACGACGGACGGTGCCGACGAAACGCTCGGCGAAGGCATTGGCTCGAGGAGCCCGCACTGGAGTGTGGATGACCCCGATGCCTTCGGAGCGAAAGACCTCGTCGAAGCTCGTGGTGAACTTAGCGTCACGATCCCGGATCAGGAACCTGATAAGAGGAGTTCGCTCCGCAAGGACGAGACTCAGATTCCTCGCCTGCTGGGTCACCCACTGACCTACGGGGTTCGCCGTGATTCCCGCTACGTACACCCACCGGGTGTCCAACTCGATGAAGAACAGTACGTAGAGCCGCCGAAGCAATACGGTCTCCACGGTAAAGAAGTCGCAAGCCAGCGTGGTAGCGGCTTGGACTTGCAGGAACTCGGCCCAGGTCGGACCCGACCTCTTCGGTGATGGGTCGATGTCGTGTCGCTTGAGGATCGCCCAGACGCTCGAGGGAGCCAGGCCGATGCCGAGCCTCGTTAGCTCGCCCTGGATCCGGCGGTAGCCCCAGGTCGGATTCTCCCTCGCAAGTGTGATGACGAGCTGCACCGTTCCCGCAGGCACTGTTGGTCGCCCCGGGGGTTGCGGATACGTCCATCGCCGACGCACTAGATCCCGATGCCACCGCAGCAGCGTCTCGGGTTGAACGAAGAATCTGGCCTCACGACTTCGGGAGAGCAGCCGGCTGAATCCCGACAGCAGTGCACGATCGGCGGGTCGCACTGCCGGGCGCCTCACCTGGCGTCGAAGGACCGCCACCTCATGTCGGAGTATCACAACCTCGATCGCCAAGTCGGTGCCGTCGACCCTCCTGAGACGGAATAGCTGGAGGATCCGCACGAACGCGATGTAAAGGAACGACAAGGCCACAGTCCATCATTGGCGTCACCTTCGCCCGACGTGAATTCCCAGGTGAAGGATCTGGATGGCATTCTCGGCACCCACAGGATGATGGCCGACGTCAATGTGCAGTGCCAGTTCAGCGGCCTGACTGAGATTTTGGTGCCCTACAGCTGGATTGACCCCGTATAAGCGACTCGCTCGTCGTCCCCATCAACCTGCGTGCCGAGGTCTCCTCTGGAGCGCCCGATTGGGGGGTCACGGCTATCGGCGCTGGGCCGCCACGCAGAAGACGGGACCGTTCGTGTGCGCTGGATCGTCGAACGCGGTTGCGATGACCTTGAAACCCAGATGCTCGAGGCACCCCAGAATCTCGTCACGGCGCATCCAGTGAGACCAGGTCGCGAGGCCTCCGCAGAAGCCAACCGATTCGAGCGCGGACCCGTATTCGTAGCGGTAAAGCGTATGCGAGAAGCCCGCCGTCGCTGCCGTGCTGGATGACGGAAACTTCGCTACGAGCTCGCGCCGCGCCGAGATCACCGCTTCGTCGTAGTAGTGGGTCCACAGCAACAGGCGATCACTCACCTTGCTGGCTAGCTCCAAGAGGGCGACCGGGTCCTGTTGGTGGTAGAGGACTCCTACCGCTGAGCACAGGTCCCAAGGCGCGGCGTGGCTCCACACCGCCTGCTCCAGGTACTTGACGAATTCGCCACACAGGAACCCGGCGCTTGGTATTCCAAGCAGCTCCTTCACGATCAGGCAGCGCAGGAAAGCCCTCTGGTTTGCTTCGACGGCGGTGACCTCGCTCGCCCCCTTGCGGTCGAGCATGTAGGTGTGGCCACCTTCGAGTGGACCCAGCTCGAGGACTCGCATGCCCATCACCCCGCCGAACTGCTCCACCCCCCAGTGGATGCGCGCGTCGTCGAACAGCGCAACCTGGCCACCAGTCAGCTCGTCGTATGGCGCTGGCAGTCGCGAGCTCCACGCCCCGGCAAAGATGTCTATGGCCGTCTTCGGACTCGGCACATCGCGACAGAAGTGATCAGAGGTCACTTCAGCGCGCGCTGAGGCTTCGCCAGGTTCGTCCTGAGCGGGAGAGGCTATCGAGGCTCGCACACGGGCTTTTGCCCTGGACCAGGAGATGGGCATAAGCCGCGACGTTATGGGCACTTTTGCAGCGGTGCCACTCGGTGGCGCGGTTGCCGGAGGATTCCAACCCGGTCCAGTCGTCGTGCCTCGATGGGAGCACCGTCTGGAGCAGATTTACTTTTCTGGGTACCACGTATTACCGGGTTCGAATAGGAGAGACTACGGCCCACCGACTCGTACTGCCCGAATATTCGATCGCACCGTTGAGCAGGAACTTCCCCGGCTCTCATTCCCCTCGGCTTGTAGGCTCGAAAACTAGCTGCGTAATGGGCACATCGAGTTTTCGGACACTACGCGCCCCAAAGTCGACAAGGAGACCACCGCACTCGTGATCCGTTTGGCCAAAGAGAACCCACGATGGGGCTATCGCCGCATCCAGGGNNGCAGCGAGCACGATTGCCCGAGTCCTCCACGACCACGGCCTTGGGCCAGCCCCACGTCGCTCAGGCGCCACGTGGGGGGAGTTCGTGCGAGCCCAGGCGTCGCACATCGTGGCAACCGATTTCTTCAGCGTGGACACGGTGCTGCTTCGGCGCCTCTACGTCCTTTTCTCCATCGAGCTCGGCCGCAGGAGAATCTGGATCACTGGCGTCACCGCCCACCCAACGGGGCCTGGGTCACACAGCAGGCGAGGAATGTGGCTGGCAACATCGTCGACGAGAGAATCGATGTCAAGTTCCTTGTCCGTGATCGCGACACGAAGTTCGTGGCGAGCTTCGACGAGGTCTTTCGGTCCGAAGGCGCCCAGATCCTGCGAACCCCATTCCGGGCACCGAACGCGAATGCCTTCGCCGAGCGGTTCGTGAGGACGGTCAGGTCCGAGTGCCTGGATCATCTTCTCATCGTCAATGCACGACATCTCGAGTGCATCCTTCGGAGCTATGCCAGGCACTACAACGTCCATCACCCGCACCAGGGGCTATTCCAAGAGATCCCGGCCCCAACATTGCCCTCTCCTATGTTGGCAGCGACGCCTGCACAGCCTTCGCACTCCCACCCGCTGCACGTCCGTCGACGCGACCGGCTCGGAGGACCGATCCACGAGTACGAGCTCGCCGCGTGAGGGGCAAAGCGAGTTTTCGGACCGTACGGGCCGAGGCTGTGGGTGCCGAGGTATCCGATCCATGCCGCCTACCTGGGACTTTCCATGAGCCAGCGGTGACAGCGAAGATGGGCCATGACCCTGTCGTTCCTCTACCTAGCATTCATGCGGAATTTCCAGCCACTTCGTCTCAGAAAGGATCACGAAACCGGTTTGGCAGTCGAGGTCGTCATGCTCCGCACTTCACCCTGACCGGAGCGACCCTACGCCGCCTCTCCCTGCCAGTCACCGAGAGCACCACATGACCAGCCCCCTCGCCCACGAGCAACTCGACACACTTTTCGCACCCGAGTCGGTTGCTTTCATCGGTGCCAGCGACAAGTCGATGTTCTCGTGGCTCGCCTTCGGCGTGATGCAGCGGTTCGGATCGGTGGATCGCACGTACCTGATCAATCCGAATAAGTCGCGGGTGCACGGCACCACGACCTATGCCTCCTGTGCCGACGTGCCCGGTGGGTTCGACTGCGCGTATGTCATGGTCCCGCAGAAACTGGTGCCTCAGGCGATCGATGACGCCGCGGCGGCCGGTGCCCGTACGGTCGTCGTGGTCAGCTCGGGATATGCCGAGGTCGATGGCGCCGGTGCCGCGGCACAGCACGCTCTGGTCGAGCAGTGCCGGCGGCACGGCATGATCCTGCTCGGTCCCAACCAGCTTGGCTTCGCGAACGTCGGTGCCGGTATCGCGGTATGTGCGTTGGCCGGCCTGTCTCCCACTCCGGGAACGCTCGCCTTAATTTCTCAAAGCGGCGCCTTGGCCAGCATGTTCACCCTGTTCGCCGCCAGTCACGGAATCAAGTTCAGTTACGTGGCCACCACCGGCAACGAGGCGATGGTCAGCGCCGAGGACGTCTTGAACTATGTCCTAGTCGACCCGCAGACCACAGCGGTGGCGATGTTCGCTGAGACAATCCGCAAACCCGAGCTGTTCCTCCAAGCGGCACGTAAGGCCGCTCGCCTCGGCAAGGCCATCGTGATGCTGAAAGCCGGCATTAGTGAACTCTCCGCGCGTACCGCCGCTGCGCACACGGGTGCGTTGGTCGGCAACGACGCCGTGATCGACGCCGTGCTCCGCCAGGAAGGCGTCATTCGCGTCGAACACATGGAAGAGCTGCTGATCACCGGTCATCTGGCCGCCAACACCGGACCGTGGGCGCGGCCAGGCATCGCCGTGGCGGCGTCGTCCGGCGGGGCATGCGACATCATCGCCGACCGCGCCCAGGAGCTCGGCCTGCCCATCCCGCGCCTTGACCCGATTACCGAAAACGCGTTACGAGGGGTGATCTCGGCCTTTGGGCATGTTCAGAACCCGCTCGATGTCACTGGGGCCGCGGTCATGGACCCCACGCTGCTGGGCAAAGTCACCGCCATCCTGGCCACCGACCCACAGGTGGGATTCGTTGCCATCATCGGTGGCACCGACAATTTCCTGCCCGGCGTCGGACAGGCCCTAGCCGAGGCACCTGTGCCTGGCGCGTTCACCGCGATCGTCTCCCGGGACTTATCCGGAAGCACCGCCGAGGCCGTCGCCGCCGCGCATCTCGTCTACCTGCCCAGCACCCGCGATGCAGTCAACGCCATGGCCAAGCTGTCGCACTGGTCGACGCGGCTCCGTCAGCTGCAGGACAAAGCAGATGAGCGCCATCCCACGACCGCGTCACTGGCACCGGATTTGCAGCTTGGGACGGCGATGTCCGAGTACGAGGTTCGCCAGTTGTTGCAGCGTGCCGGTGTTCCGGTCGCTCCGGCGGTACTAGCGGGAACTGCCGCCGAAGCCGTTGCCATCGCCGAGGATTTCGGGGGACCAGTCGCCCTCAAGATCGTCTCTGCGACGATCGAGCACAAGAGCGACATCGGTGGCGTAGTCCTCGGTGTCAGCGGTGCCGAGGAGGTCGCAGCGGCGTTCCACAAGGTGTTCACCTGCGCGAACAGCCTCAAGCCCGCACGTCAAGTCGACGGTGTCCTGGTCAGCCCGATGCGCTCAGGCGGCATCGAGCTGCTCGTCGGTGTTGCCCGCGACCCTGACTGGGGACTCGTACTCGCCGTCGGACTCGGCGGCATTTTCGTCGAGGTCCTGGACGACACCGCTCTGCTGCGCTTACCGGCCGCTCGCGATGACATTCGCCGGGGTCTGGAGAGCCTGCGGGGCGCCGTAATCCTGCAGGGTACCCGCGGACGCCCGCCCGCCAACCTCGATCGAGTCACCGACGCGATCGCCGCGATCGCTGACCTCGCACTCGGTCTCGGTGACGACCTGACCGCACTGGAAGTGAACCCGCTGTACGTCAACGGCAACGAAGTCGAAGCCCTTGACGGACTCGTGAACTGGAGAACCCGATGACCGTGAGGGTGCCAATAATGTCAATCTGGGTTAATTGACCGCTTATCACGCGGCGCACGCCCGAGATCCGCCGGTGCATCGGGGTTTTCGGAACCTACAGGTCAGGTCAGTTTTCAATGAACGTTTACAGGTGGCCTCATCCCTGAGTACGAACTTGCTGCTTGAGGCATACGGATGGAGTTCTCGGCACCCACAGGCCTTGACTTCCTAAGCAGATTGCGAATAGCCGGGGTAAACCATATTACCAATCCAGTTTTCGTGAAAGACACGTCCATCAGCCGTACAGAGGTATACGACATTTTCTTCTATCGGGTCATCTCCATCATAGTAATTCGCCGGTATAGCTAAGCCCTCGGCTCGATCCCGCTTATACTCTCTATGCAAATCCAACCTGTCGTACTCAGGGTGAGCTTGGACAAAAACGTCTTTGCCTCCTGCAGCATTGCTAGCCTCAACAAACAACCATCCAGCTTCTTCACTGGAAGCTACAAGATTAAGGGCTCCTTCGCCTAGGATTTTTTCGACTGGTAAATTACTCCACCGAGAGTGAGGTGCTCGAATCACATCATTCATACCTTGTACAAGCTCACTACTCAGTGTAACAATATCGTGGTCGTAAACGCCAAAAATTTTTCCCTCTTCTTGGGTGCGGACATCTCTAACTAAACCAAATCGATGTCGCAGAACAAAATAAGCAGCTAAACATGAATATATAGTCGAATGCACATTCTGGTCTGCCCAGTCAAAGAGCTCTGTGAGCTGACTATGGTAAGTAACATCCTGGTCAGGCAACATTTCGTGAGGGTTGCTTGAAGGGCCATAAGCATGTTTGCGAATTTCCAGATTATCTCCCGTAACGATTAAACCATCTAGCCCCTCGTCCCTAACCCTTGAGAGGGGCATATAGCGTTTTAGGATATCTTCACGGCTCGCGCCTTGGGCTTCCCGCTTATCATCATCGAACTTTATGAGTATGGGTACAATTTGTAACACCGATTGACGTCCAATCCAACGTAGCCATTGGACTTCGGTGGCTTCCATAGCTTCTCTTGGCATTAAGTTCATCAGACCTATTCGTGCGGGGCGGATATCTTGAGTCTGGGCAACGGCTTCACCAATTAGCGGCACGCCGGCGGTCTCAAGTCGACCAAATAGATGGTCATCGCCACCCCTCTCAGGTACAATAATTGGCATTTAATTAAAGTTATCAAGAACTTGGTCTGCGACGGGAGCCGAAAATTCGGGCACGACATCCCCCTTTGGGGTTTCGGATCGAGAAGTCTTCCCCCGGCCACACTCCGNNCGGACATCTTGGTGGTTCGCGTGACCCTCAAACACCGTCTCCAACTTGTCGACACGCAACAGTAGCGACTGCAGGCTGGATCCGAGAAGGTCCGGCATCAACGCGGACTCGAGATCTGGCCGGTCCGTAGCCAGGTGCGGTCGACTGCGGGCGATGACCTGACCGGGCACTCCGATCACCACCGAGTTCGGTCAAATGTCGAGTCCACATTCTCCATGATCAAGAGGAAGTTCGGANNGCTGATCGCCTGCATTCACGAAATCGGGTTGGAAGCTCCTGTCTTCGCCGAGCCACGACAGATCCCCGCATTGGTGGCTAAGGGGTCATCCCCGGCAATTCGTAGGCTGATGTGAGCAGATGTTGAGTAATAAGAGCCGTCATGGACGCCTCGTTCGCTGTGGATGCAGTGTCGGATAGATGGTTCCGTCCGCGGTCTTTACGCTCCCCTTGCCACAGTGGGGACATTTGAGCCACAGGATGCACTGGGCGGGGCGCATGGAGCCCACCATGGGCCAACCCGAAACAACGTCGGGCGAGACTCCTTTTTCGCAGTATCCGCAACTAATAGGACAAGTGGACATGGCTTCATCCTGACCTAAGCCAGTAGCACCCGCGAAGAGGGCCGAAGGTGATTTTTGGTGCAGATTCTCAGGTTGCACCTAAATCAGCGCCTTTCATGGTTTTTGGGTGCAAAGCCCCTCGGTTCNNGCAACTTGCCGGTCGTTACCGACGAATTATGACTCTGTAAGTGTCATGAGCGAGATGACCGGGTCAATGCGGATCAGGGGAACAGGCCTTCGACGGACAGGTAACGTTCCCCGGAGTCGTAACTGAAGGTGAGGACTCGGGCGCCGTCGGGCATTTCGGGTAGCTTTTGCGCCACTGCCGCCAGTGCTGCCCCCGACGACACGCCGATCAGGACCCCCTCCTCGCGCGCGCAACGGCGCGTGTACTCCACGGCCGCTTCGGGAGCCACCTGGACGATGCCATCGAGCAGGTCGGCGCGCAGGATGCCGGGGACGAAGCCGGCGCCTATCCCCTGGATGGGATGCGGCGAGTGGGAGCCGCCCGACAGAACGGGTGAGAGCGTGGGCTCGACGGCGAAGACCTTGAGCTGGGACCATAGGGGTTTCAATGCTTCGGCACAACCCGTTATGTGGCCACCGGTCCCGACGCCGCCAATTATGTAGTCAAGGCCATCGGGGAAGTCCCGAACGATCTCGCCCGCCGTGGTCCGCCGGTGCACCTCCACGTTCGCTGGATTGTCGAACTGCATCGGTATCCATGAGCCCGGGATCTCTCCATGCAGCTCTTCGGCACGTGCGATTGCACCTTTCATCCCCAGTTCACGCGGGGTGAGCTCTAGCTCTGCCCCGTAAGCCGTCATCAGGCGACGGCGTTCGANNGGAGAACGACTCCGGCATGCACAGGATCAACCTGTAACCCTTCACCGCGCAGACGAAGGCGAGGCCGATCCCCGTGTTCCCAGAAGTCGGCTCGATGATGACGGACCCAGAAGCGATGAGGCAGCGACGCTCGGCGTCTTCGACCATGGAAAGGGCGATTCGATCCTTGATGCTTCCGCCGGGGTTGACGCGCTCCTGCTTGAACCAGACGCTGACACGTGCGTCGAAGAGCCTGTTTATGCGCACGTGGGGGGTGTTCCCGATCGTGGCCAGGATGTCGTCGTAGGGCACGGCCCCTCCTCGTTTGGGGCTGGTCAGATGGAGTAGTCAAGAGGGTCCAGCGTGTCCGCCACGCTACGGACGCTGACTTGGCTCGTCTGGTGAACGTAAGAACGGGGGGGCACACTGGTCGTGATCCAGACGTTTCCGCCAATGATGCTGTCGTGGCCCACCGTGGTGTCGCCGCCCAGCACCGTTGCATTTGCATATATGACGACCCGGTCCTCGATAGTCGGGTGGCGCTTCTTGCCGGCAGTGCTCTTGACGACGCTGAGAGCACCCAGCGTCACACCCTGGTAGATCTTCACCTCGTNNTGGATGTCGATGCCGGTGCGGGTGTGCGCGACCTCCGCGAGCAACCTCGGCACGATAGGCACGGTGAGGGTGTGGAGTCCGTGCGCGAGCCGGTGGACCGTGATCGCGAGGAAGCCCGGATAGGCGGCGATGACTTCTTCAAGACCCTCGGCCGCAGGGTCGCCCGCAACGATGGCGTCGGCATCGGCCCGCAGAATCTCGTAGATCCCTGGAAGGAGTCGGCAGAACTCCTCAGCCAGTTCGGCGGAGCGTTCAC
>PLIG01000171.1 GCA_003139255.1 Acidimicrobiaceae bacterium
GCTACCCGAATGCCCGGGGGCCTAGGAGCGCAGGTCGTGCAGACGGGAATAGCCCACCACGCGCCCCACCGCCACCCCCAGCGTCTCCTTGGCGAAGTACGGCACCGCCGACCATCCGGAAATCGGTGAGTCTTTGACCGGGGCCGGCCACGCTTGAAGCCCCACGTCAGTAGCGATGGCCAGACTGCGGTCCTCATGGAATCCGTCGGTGACGATGAGGACCTTGTCGAGCCCTCGCCGGTGCAGCACGTCAGCTGCTTCGGAGAGGTTCGCCCACGAGTCGCTGCCGCCGACCTCGACGATCTCGTCGGCCGCCAGCCCGTGATCGACGAGCCAGGTGCCCGACGCCTGAGCCTCTGTGTAGCGATCCCCGGGCTCCTTGTACCCCGTCACCACGACTATGGGGGCGAGATGGCGACGCCAAAGGCTCTCCGCTTGAGTGAGGCGTGCCGCGAGATCCGGCGAGGGAACGCCGTCGTACTGGGCGGCACCCATCACCACCACCGCCTCGGCGGGTCGCGCGTCGAATTGACGCGAGGTGAGCCACACCTGGACCGCGGTCACCGCCATGTAACCGGCAAACAACACGACGGTGATGACGAGCGCCCGCCAAACGAACCGCCACGTTCCCGCGAGGATCTGCATCGCCTAAGTGCCTTGCCGGTCAGTCGGCCTAAGAAGCATGCGGTGGTCCGAGGCGCCCTCGCGCCGCGGCGATCCGCTCGAGCACAACTTCACGCCCGAGCAAAGCCATCGACTCGAAGAGCGGCGGACCCACCCTCCTGCCGGTGACGGCCACTCTGATCGGTGCCTGAGCTCGGTTGAGCTTCCGGCCTGCCGACTCGCCTAGCTCACGGGTCACCGCGTGCAGAACGCCTTCTTCCCAGGCGCATTCGCGGTAGGCGGCGAACGCGGCGTCGAGAATCGCGGGGGTCGCCTCGTCAGCCGCGACTGCCGCCCAGGACTGCACGTCGACCTCAGGTTCCTCCAAGAAGAGGAAGTCGACCATGCCGGGCACCTCGCGAAGCAGCGTGACGCGGTCTTGGACGAGAGGGCCCACGTGCCGGAAGACCCCTTCGTCGAAACGCTCGGCGGGCCATGGGGCATGCGGAGCTGAGATCCACGGCCGGCTCGCTGTCACGAACTCGTCCAATGTCATCGCACGCAGGTACTCACCGTTCATCCAGCGCAGCTTGTCTACGTCGAAGAAGGCAGGCGCGTGGTTCACCGCCTCGAGCCGGAAGGCGTCGACCATCTCCTCGACACTCAGGATCTCGCGACCTTCGGGATGGCTCCACCCGAGCAGAGCAAGGTAATTGCGCATGGCGCCGGGCACGTAGCCCTCCTCACGATACGACTCGACCGCGACGGGGTCACGGCGCTTGGACAGCTTCTGGCGCCGCTCGTTCACCAGCATCGGAAGATGGGCGAACGCGGGCATCAGCGCAACTCTGCTGTCATCAGGGCCGAATCCTGTACGCACGAGCTCGTCCCACAGCAATAACCCCTTCGGTGTCGACGGCAGGAGGTCCTCGCCCCGGATGACGTGGGTGATGCCCATGTCGATGTCGTCGACGATGTTGGCGAGGACGAAAAGGGGTGCGCCGGTCGACTTCACCACCACGAAGTCCTCGATGGACACGTTGGGAAAGGCGACCTCGCCGCGCACTATGTCCGTCACGGTCGTGGTTCCCTCGTCGGGCACTCGCAACCGCAGGGCGCCCTCGGCGCGACCGAGTTCTCTCTCGCGGCAGAAACCGTCGTACCCGGGGGTGGGGTCGTCCTTCGTACGAGCCTCGAGCTCGCCACGCGTACAGTCACAAGCGTAGAGAACCCCGGCATCCCACAGCGCGTCGATCGCCTCGGCATAACGCTCTGAACGCTCCGACTGGTGGTATGGACCTTCGTCGGGAACCATGTCGAGCCACTCGAGCGCGGCGACGATGCCGGTCGTCCACTCTTCGCGGTTGCGCTCGATGTCGGTGTCCTCGATGCGCAGGATGAACGTGCCCCCGGTGCCGCGCGCGAAGAGCCAGTTGTAAAGGGCGGTTCGAGCGCTTCCCACGTGGAAGTACCCGGTGGGCGACGGCGCGAAACGAACCCGCGGCCGCCGCTCCTCGAAGTCGCTCACGACAAGTCCTTCGTCTGCCGCCCTCGTCCCACGGGGGGCGGTTACTCGTCCTCGACGAGCGAGATGGACCTGGTCGGGCAGTTGCTCTCCGCCGTACGCAGCTTCTCGTCCAGCTCCGCCGGGGGGTTCTCGTCGAGCACGTACAGGAACCCGTCGTCGCGCACCTCGAACACTTCGGGGACGATCCCCATGCACAGCACGTTCGACGCGCAGGTGTCGAAGTCCACGACTACCTTCATCTGGGGCACCCTCGTCTCACCTGGCCGCCCTTCCCCGCCACCAGGAAGGATCCTCACGATTCTAGCGATGGCACGGTGAAGCTCCCGGCATCGTGCCTACGCATGAGACCCCTCTATCGGGCCGGCTCATGTGATTTCGCTGGGCGTCCACCGCTATGTGACGTCGGCGCGCAAGGTGGTGAATGTCCCCGCGACGGCAAGCACCACCCCGTAGGCGAGGAGCACCAGGGCCCCCTCCCACCAGGTGATCAGATGGGCGGTGCTGGAGAAGATCCCGCCACCGCCACGGCGGCTGGCGCTCACCGCCACTGACTCGAGCGCCTCAGCCGCCTGGCCCGGCAGCCAGCGCCCGACCGAGGGCACGACACCCTCGACGATCGGCTCCACGACGGCTATCACCCCCAGGCCCACGACGAGCGCGACCACCTGGTTCTTCAAGAGCGCGCCGAGGCCGAGACCGTAGATGCCGTACAGGACACAGGCGGCGAGAACGCCCGGGAAGACGTGTCGGTACTCGGTGAGCATGCGGCCGGTGTCGCCGAACCCGCCGGCCACGAGCCCGATCCCGAGAACGAGCCCCGTGAGGCCTCCCGCGACCCCGACCACCACCCCGCCCCCGGCCGAGGAGAGCAGCTTCGCCGCTACCATTCTCCCGCGCTTCGGTTCACACAGAAGCGTGGGGGTCACCGTTTTGTGCCGGTACTCGCCCGTGACGCAGATGACCCCGAGAATCAACGCCAGGTCGACGGACACGGTCATCGTGGAGAACACGAGGTCGAACCAACTCGAGGTCCCCCGTGCCGGGAAGAGAAGGGCCTCCACATCGTGGCGGTGCGGGGCGAAGCCGACGAGCACGCCCAGTCCTCCCGTCAGGACCATGGTGATGATGAGGATCGCCCACGTCGACCAGATCGTGCGGAGCTTCAAGGCCTCCGCGCGAAGAAGCCGGATCACGAAGACCCCTCCTCTGGCGGCGGCGCAGACGCATAACCCTGAGCGCCAACCGATCCCCAGGGTTGGCCTATCGGGTGGCCGCCCATCTGTCCCCCCTCGGTCATCTGGAAAAACAGCTGCTCGAGTGACTCACCAGTGGAGGTCATCTCGTAGACGACGATCCGGCTCTCGGCCATGATGGGTCCGATCTCCTCGGGCGTGGTGCCCTCGGCCACCACGGTGTCGGGACCTTCGAGTCGTGCCCTCCCTGCTTCCGGACGCGTTGCCTGGAGCACCGAGATGAGGCGCTGCGCGTCGGGAGTGCGCACGCGCACGGCGACGGTGGCGGCCGTCCCCTGAAGAAGCTGCTGCAGCGGTCCGTGTCCCATGAGGTGGCCGTTCGCCAGGATGACGACGTCGTCCACCGTCTGGGCCGCCTCGGCCAGCAGGTGCGACGACACGAGCACGACCATTCCCGAAGAGGCAAACCAACGCAGGAAACCCCGGATCCAGGCGATGCCCTGGGGGTCGAGCCCGTTGGCCGGCTCGTCGAGTACCAGCACCTCGGGGTCGCCCAGAAGCGCCCGAGCCAGCTCGAGCCTCTGGCGCATGCCGAGCGAGAACTTCCCAACGGTCCGCCCGGCGTCAGCCCCCAACCCCACCAGCTCTAGGACTTCGTCGACACGTGCGAAATCGATTCCGGCCACAGCCGCGATCGTGCGCAGGTGGTTGCGGGCGGTGCGCGCCGGGTGGAAGCCCGAAGCCTCGAGGACCGCACCGACGGTGCGAGTAGGGTCGGGCAGGTCGCGGTAGGCGACGCCGTTGACGAGCGCCCTGCCCGAGGTGGGCGAGACCAGGCCCAGCAACATCCGAAGCGTCGTAGTCTTGCCTGCGCCGTTGGGGCCGAGGAACCCTGTCACCATCCCTGGCTCAACACTGAAGGTGAGGTCGTCTACGGCGACGACGCTGCCGAAGTGCTTGGTCAGCCCGCGGACCTCGACGCTCGGCGCGGTGCCAACAGCCGAAGTGCGTCGCCGTTCTCCAGCGAAGTCCGAGAAGTTCGTGCCGGTGATCAAGACTACGTTCCTCCATCTGAGAGCGAAGATCCGGGCACGTCTTGAGAGGACCTCTAACGGGTGGACCAGACGCGGCGCCCTCGCTGCCGCGAGCGCAACCCCAACGGCTCCTGTGTTGCCGGTTCTTCGGCTGACACCTTATCGCTATGCCAGTCGGGTCCCTGCTCAGCCAACCGAGCCTGCACGTGACGTCGCGGACACCCTTGCACGCCGGTCGGCCATCGTGCGCCTCTCGCGCATCTTCTCAGCGTTTCAGAACGTCAGGATCTGGCGGATGACCTCGCCGCGCTTCATCGCGTCGAACGCATCCTGTGCCTTCGAGATGTCCATGCGCGCCGAGACCATCCCGTCGAGGTCCAAGCGCCCGGCTTTCCACAACCGGATCATGCGCTCGAACTCGCTGCGCACGTCCGCCGAGCCGTAGAAGGAACCCAGGAGCTTCTTCTCCATGAAGAACAACTCGAAGCAATTGAACTCCACTATCTTGTCTCTCGCGCCCGCTCCCACGATCACGGCAGTACCTCCCCGGCGCACTGCGTTATAGGCTCCGCGCACGGTCTGGGGCAGGCCGATGCACTCGAAGGCATAATCGAAACCTTCCCTCTCGTTCAGCTCGATGTTCGCTGCATCGAGCTCGTCGGGCTTCACACCACGGGTAGCACCGAAGTGCAGGGCGTCCTTCAACTTGGACTCGATCGTGTCCACCGCGACGATCTCGGCCGCGCCTGCTATACGTGCTCCTTGGATCGCGGCGATCCCCACTCCTCCTGCGCCGAACACCACGACGTTCGACCCCGGCTTCACCTTTGCGGTGTTGAGGACGGCACCCACGCCGGTGGTGACACCACAACCGATGAGCGCACCGATCTCGTAGGGCACGTCGAAGGGGACCTTCACCACCGCTTGCTTGGGGACGACTATCTCCTCGGCAAAGGTGCCCATGCCGGCAAAGCCGTAGATCGGTGTGCCCCCCATCCTGAAAGGCGTGGACCCGGCGATTTTGAGGAAAATGTCCAGGCACAGGTTGGGCTCACCGCGCCGGCACGCACGGCAGATGCCGCACGGCGGGGACCAAGCGATGATCACGTGGTCGCCGGTGGCGACCTCGCTCACGCCCTCTCCCACGGCGATCACCTCGCCCGAGCCCTCGTGTCCCAGCACCGCAGGGGTCAGCTGGTACAGGGTTCCGTTCATTGCCGAGAGGTCCGAGTGGCACACCCCCGCGGCGTGGATCTTCACGTGCACCTGTCCTGCGCCAGGGCCGTTCACCTCGATATCATCACGGCACTCCACGACTTCCTTGCCGACCTCGTGAAACACCACACCGCGCATTCCGGATCCCCTCTGGTGGAGTTGCGTCTCGCTGACGGTTAGAAGCTAGCGGGAGCGAGTTCCTGGTTGATCAGGTGACGTACCCGAGGATAAACCCGGTCGCGCCAAGCATCGGCCTATGGATGTTCGTGGGAGCGTCGCTGGTCGCCCTCGGGCGGTCAAAACCCGTAGAGTAACGACTTCTTGGAGGCTAGCTCTCAGCCGGCGCGGCTTCTGTCAACTGATCCGCGAGATCCGCTTGGCGAGCTCTTTCTTCTCGTTCAGGTCCACAAGCCGGGAAATCGCAATTCGCTGTGCCTGGGGTGAGCCCGCGCCGTGCATGCTCTCCGTCAGATAAGCCGCGGCGCCGCACCCTACGGTCAAGTTCTCGATGAACCTCATGATCTTGATACGGTCCAGGGTCGGCACATCTTTCCTCCCCTTGAGGTACTTCTCGAGGTACGGTGCGATCTCTGGGTTGTCGAAGTCCTTCTGCGACGGCGTCGTCACGATGAGCCCGCCCGCGATGTCCTGCGCCAAGCGCGTTATCTCGAACGGGAAGCGTGTGACGTTCAGCTTGCAGATGTTTGCAAGCAGCGAGTCCACCTCGTAGTTGCCCGCAGCCGTTTCGCACCCACGCGAGCTGCATGCAATACCGCAGCAGAACATCGTCTCGTTCAGGTGGACCATCTCGGTGATCTTGTCTCGCACGTGGCTCGCCGTCTGCACGCCCTGGTACTCTGCAGCGAGTTGGGCCGCGCCTATCAGAACGTCCCCGACGCCGACCTTGCAGCCGCCATAGCTCTGCCGGTGGAATGACGCGAAACGCTCGACGACCTTGCCGCTCTGGTCAGTCTCTCCGCACATGAAAACGCGTTCGTTCGGGACAAACACGTCATCGAATATGACGAGTGCCTCCTGGCTGCCGTAGCCGGGATTGCCGACATCGAGAGGGCTTCCCTCCAACTTGCGCGTGTCTGAGGGCTGGCGTCCCAGGACGAAGGTGATGCCCTGCGAGTCTGCCGGGATCGCGAAGGAGACCGCGTAGTCTTCTTCCCCCTCACGCATCGACATCGTCGGCATCACGAGGATCTCGTGCGAATTCAGCGCTCCGGTCTGATGCGCCTTCGCGCCACGAACCACGATGCCCATGGGCGTCCTGTCGACGACGTGCACGAACATATCCGGGTCGGGCTGATCGCCCGGGCGCAAACCTCTGTCGCCCTTCACGTCAGTCATCGCGCCTTCGACCACGATGTTCATGTCCTGCACCCACTCGAGGTAATCCTTGAACCGGTTGTGGTAGGGAGTACCGTGTGCCTGGTCGCACTCGTATGTCACCGAGTACAGAGCGTTGAAGCCGTCCATCCCTACGCAGCGCTGAAAGCACGTCCCGGTCCTGCGTCCAAGCATTCTTTGCATGAGGACCTTGTCGACGAGGTCCTCGACACTCTGGTGGATGTGCGTGAAGCGGCTGATTTCCTTGCCCGTGAGGTGTGACTTGACGAAGAGGAGTTGAGGCGCCTCGGGCTCGTCGCCGACGTTGTAAGACTCTGCGACCGCGTTGGCCGACGGCCTCAAAAGCGGGTGGTCCACCGTGTTGTCACAGCGCTCCCCGAGCACGAACACGTCGCGCTTGAGGCCACGCAGGCTCTCGAGGTATCCCTCCGGGTCACTGATCTTCATTGCGTCTTCCCGGTATTCAGCGTCGGTTAGACATGAAGCTTATATCAGTACAGCGGCTGGCAGCGTGCGGCCGCGTCTGCAACGCGGGACCTGACAGCTCCCCTCGGGCCGATCAGCAGCACGGGCCGAGGGTCTCGGCCTGCTCGCAGAGCTCCTCGCGAAAGTCGGGGTGGGCAATCTGGGCAAGGGCACGAGCCCGCTCCTTCACGGTCATGCCGGTCACCTTCACCGCCCCGTACTCTGTCACCACCACGCTCGTGTGGTGTCTCGGGGTGGAAACTACCGTCCCCTCGGGCAGCTGACTCATGATGCGCGACCGCAGCTCCCCTCCAATCGTCACGGTCGAGCGCAGGCAGACCAGGGAATTGTGATCCAGGTTGAGGTCCGCCGCGGCGAGAAAGTCCTCGTGGCCGCCGACGCCTGAGATCTGCTCGCCGTCGATACAGTCCGCGACGACCTGTCCGTACAGATCGACTGCGAGTGCACCGTTCACCGAAACCAGCTTGCGATTGCGAGCGATGATCGACGGATCGTTCACGACTTCGACGGGGAGGAAAGCAACTTCGAGGTTGTCGTCGAGCCAGCGGTACAAATCAGCTGATCCGAGCGCGAAGGTGACCACAGACACCCCGTCGAAGAGCCCCTTGGCGTTCGTGACCTTGCCGGCCTGATGGAGGCGCATCAAGCCGTTCGTGAACATCTCGCTGTGGATGCCATAGTCTCCGCCGGTACCCTCTGCCAGACGCGTCGCCACCATCGAGGGCACGCCGCCGATGCCTGTTTGCAGAGTCGCCCCATCCGTGACGAATGTGAGGGCGTTGGTCGCGATCGCCGTGTCGATCTCGTCGGGAACCGCTTCCTCGAGCGTGAAAGGCTCGTCGGTCACCTCGATCAGCACGTCGACGATGTCGAGCGGCAATGTGTTCTCGTAGGGCGGCAAGCTGTGGGTCCGCGGGAGGTGCGGGTTCACCTCGACGAACAAGAGCCGCTCGGGATCACGCCCGGCGGCCAGCAGCTCGTCGTAAGTCGAGCCCAGGTGCAAGGAGAGGCTCAAGTTCCCTGCTGAGTCGGGAGGAGCCGCCTGCGCAGCCATGATCCTCGGCGGGAACATGCTGAGGATGGTCCCGAACTGCCGGAACCCGCCTGGCACGAGGTCGACGTTGTACCCCTCAGCCAACAGAATGCGCTCTGCCGGACCGAAGAACCCACTGCGAAAGGAGACGCCAGGCTTGGTCAACACCTTGAAGTAGTCGAGGAGCAGCGCGCCTCCGACGACCAGCTCCTCCCAGTCGTCGCGTTCGCCGAGAGCGGTGAAGAAAGCAGGGGGGATCCCCGGGCCGAGGCCGAAGGCGACGGTGTCGCGGGTGTGAACGAGGTGTGCGGCTTCTTCGGGTGTGCAGCGGCGCGGCGTCATGGCGGGCATCAGTTTCGCGCAGACCGATGACAGAGATGAAGTTGAAGGAGGAGACCCTCTCAGCGAGACGAGGAGACATCGAACACATCGGGCAACAACAGGTGCACCGCCGAGGTCAGCTCTTGGCGGACACCGGTCATATCGAACCACCCTTTCACCCATCCGACCAGCGAAGAGAACCAGATGTGGCCGATCAACCGGGTGCGCTCGGCGTGGTCCGGAGGCTGAGGCTCGCCGATCACCCGAGCGATGATCTCGTTCATGAGCTCCACTACCTGCCGCTGGCACTCCACAGCGGCTGGATCGGGCGAGGCGAGTGAGATGAAGGCGGCCGCCACGAACTTCGGCTGTCGAGCCATGACCCGAAGCGCCTGGTCGAGCACGTCGAGGACCCGCTGGGAGGCGTTGCTCCCCCCCACCGGGACCTGGGCCAGGCGTGTGTCGAGCTGTCCCACCCACTGCAGCAGCGCCGCGGAGAGCAGGTGGTCCTTGGAGGTGAAGTAGCGGTAGACCGTGCCCATCGCCACGTGCGCGCGCGCCGCGACGGCTCTCATTTGCACGGCCTCGTACCCACCCTCGAGCCCGAGCTCCATCGCGGCGTCGACGACCCGTCGGCGCCGGGCCTCCTGCACCGGGGTCAAGGTGAGCGGAGTGGCTCGCGGCTCGCGCTCTCTGTCTCGAATGCTGCTCTCAGGCACAGGGAAGCACCCTAGTGGGGGCACGCTGGAGAGAAACCTGTTCCATTTCCCGTCGGTTCCTGCCCACCAGACGGATCCTGATCGCACGGTCCAGCCCCGCTGAGCAGGGACGCAGCCCGACAGCACCGAGACGCTCGGCGGTGCCGTGCGAAAGAGAAGTCGAAGAAGTAGAAATCAGGCATCCCCCAGGGGTGGGCGCGTGGCCCCGGGCGGGTGCGTCGGCAGCGGAGGGCCGGATCAGCACCACCCGGTGAATCGTCGCCTCTGTCTGCCCCGGTCCAGCCGAAGTAACCCGGTGTTCATCGTCGCTACGAGAGAAGGCGCAGCGCTCGAAGAGGGCCGGCTCGTGCCGAGGTGTAGAGCATGACGATGCAAGAGCCGATGACGCTGCGGATGGTGACCGCAGGGGAGATCGTGGAAGCCGAGTGTGCACCGAGCGGCGTGCCCGGCCTCGCGCTCGTCGGCCAACCTGTGACCACCCGGTGGCGGCTGGTGCACATAGCGACCGGACGTGCCGTGTCGCGCTCGGCCGAACACGCTGATCCTGAAGCGGTGCGCGACTTCGCGAGGCGTATCGCCCATCTGGCGGACTGGACGGATCCGAACGTGGCGGTGTCGGTACCCAGGCTGCGTCAAGACCTCGAGCAGGCGATCACCGCTTGGCGTGCCGCCTACCCCCCGGCCGAGATGGCCCAATCGACTCCTCCTCAGGGGATCCGGCGTGCCGAAGGGGTCCGGCGTACCGAGGGTGTCCAAGGGGGCCAGGGGGTCGCCGGCAACGGCGTGCATGGCCCGGTTCAGGCCGAGAGGAGCAACCACCCGTCCGTGGTAGGGCCCGACCTCGCGATGGGAAGGGACCTGGCGAAAGACCTGGAGAGGCTTGCGACGCGTCTTCGGGTCGCCGAGCACGAACGCGTCCTGCTACGTCAGGTCGTCCGCCGACTGCACGCCGTACTACCGGCGGATGCGTTCTCGGACGCTCTCGCGACGCTGAGCCAGAGCGATCGCGCGTTCGTGCGCTTCCTTATGGCCGACGAGAACGCCGAGGACACGACCGCCGTAGTCCAAGTCATAAAGGGCACCGACAACGTCGTAAGCCCACGAGCTCCTGTTTCCTCGACCAGACTTCCCACCACTGCGTCGCGACCGACTGCAGCCTCGCCGCGCAACCCCACCCGACCGCGCAAGCCGCACTTCGGCGGTCCGGACGTCGCCGCAAGCTGATCACCGTCACCCGCATGTGCGCTCGATCGCCATTACCGACCGTCTCACTGTCCGGCGCGAGGACCTTCTAGCGCGTAGACGATCGTCACCTGCGCGGAGGCCTGTTGGGTTCCCGGTTCGACCGGCACCTGCACGCTGTTCGCAGCCCCGAGAGCGCCTTTGAACGTCTGGTCTGGCGACAGGTACCCGACCGGCGAGTTGTCGCTGAGCGAGCAGACGGGACCGAGACGCTCCCCCGCTGCCTGCGCCATGGACCGGGCGTGGCTGACGGCCTGGCGGACTGCGTCGGTTCGGGCCTGGTCTTCGATCCCGCGTGAGTCCTCCATCGAGAACGTGAGCGAATTGACGCGCACGGCGTTCCCGGCGGCGCCCGCAAGCGAATCGATGACCGACCCTGCGTTGGAGAAGTCCCGGAGCTTGGCCGTGAGGGTGTTGGTCACCTCGTAGCCGGTGATCACGCCGTTGCTGTTGTAATGAGGCTCCACCTGTAGGTTCGAGGTCTGCACGTCCTTGTCCAAGATGCCGCCCTGCTTCAACACGGCGGTCACCTCTGAGGCCTTTGAGTTGTCGTCGGCGAGAGAAGCCTGGGCGCTCGGGTCGGTGACGTCGATGCCGACCGACACCGTGAGCAGGTTCGGGGTGTTGCTCGCCACGCCACTGCCTTGAACCGTGAGCTTCGGCGCAGAACCGCTGCAAGCCGTACCGTCAGAGACCGTCGACGTGGCGGAGCTGCCGGATCCGGCGAGCCCCAGGGCCGTCCCTCCTGTCATCAGCGCAACCACGATTCCGACCGCACCGGCCACGACCCAGATCTTGTTGTTCATGTCCGCTCCTATTGCTTGTCACGTTTGCTTTTCACCTTCTCGCTCGCCCCCCACAGTCCCTTGCACATCGATCACAGCTGCGGGGCCGCCGACGCTTCACATCACGGATTGGACGACGGTGGGCGCTGCCAAGTTCCAGAGCGGCGGGTTGAGGCTCATCGGACCGACGGCGTCTCTCCGTCTCCTCTCGACCGCGTATAGCGGTCACACGGACCGAGGATCGAGGTCCGGACAGAAAGTTCGACGTCATAGCCTCGTCGTCGCTTTGCACCAAACCTTGCTGGCAACCTTGCACCAAACCTTGAACGACCAGCGCTGCAACGTTCACCTCTGTAGACGCCGAGTCCATTGGCACCGCCAACAGTGAGGTGTGCAGCGCGAACGCCCCCCGTCGCCCGTCAGGGCCCAGGAACTAGCACCTCAACGTATGCTCGGGACCGATGTGCGGGCGCGTCGATATCCACACGCCGCCGCCGCAGCTGGCTCGGCTGCTCGAGGTGGCCCTGGCAGCAGGGGTGGACCCCGACGGCCGGCCGAGCTGGAACGTGCCCCCGACGAGAGGCCTTCCGGTCGTCACAGAGCAGAAGTCACCTGGGACCCAGGAAGAGACCACGGGCACGGAGGCACAAGAGGGCAGGCGGCCCGTGCCCGGCGAGGAACTACGACGGCGATTGGACATCTACCGGTGGGGGCTCCTCCCGCACTGGGCCAAGGACCCCCGGATCGGCTACAAGATGATCAACGCCAAGGCCGAGACGTTGACCAAGAGCGCGGCCTACCGCACCCCGTTCCGCCAGCGACGCTGCCTGATCGTGGTCGACGGCTTCTACGAGTGGCAGGTCCCCGACCCCGAGCGCCCGAAGAACAAGGTGCCGTTCTACTTCCACCGCGCCGACGCAAAGCCCATCACCTTCGCCGGTCTCTACGACATCTGGTGGGACAAGACGCGCTCGAAGGAGCCTGACCCCGAGACCCTGCTACGCACCTGCACGATCATCACCACCGAAGCGGGACCCGACATGGTCGAGGTGCACGACCGCATGCCGGTGATCCTCGAGCGCTCCGAGCTCGACGCCTGGCTGGACCCCGACCAGCACGAACCTGAGGTCCTATCGGCTCTGTTGGACCCGGCTGCGCGAGGAACGCTTCTGAGGCACCCCATCGGCAGGGCGGTTAACAGCCCTCGAAACGACGGGCCCCAGCTCATCGAGCCTGTGCTGGTTCCCGGCGCCGGTACCTGATCCGACCTCCGATCGACGGCGTGCAGGCAATTCACGAACCGGCGGGTGTCACCGCCTGCCAGTTCGCCACAGACGGCAAGATGGCACCAGCGGGCCCCTGACCGAAAAACCACAGAAGATTGCCCGTCATTCGCGCGACCGGACCCGCCGGGCATTGCGCGCCGTCGCCCGGACAAGGTGTGAGCGAATTGATCCAGTTGTTGTTGCCGCTGTCGAACACCCCGCCCTTGCTCGTCGGGTCGGTGTAGTAGGTCATGTCCGAGTACGTGTACTGACCCCACTTGCCCTGGTTCGTATAGGTGTCCTTCAACGGCACCGGTGAATGGCCGAGGACCTGAAGATCACGAGGCATCTGCTGCGAAGGGTCGATGTGGTCGATGTCGGAGGCGATCAGATTGGGCACCGAGGAGCCGTCCTGCAGCCCCGTCCCCTTGAAGATCCAAGCTGAGGCGTCCCAGACGACGAACGAAGCAGCCGGGCTTCGGGGCTCGAGGTAGCCGGCGTATATCTGGCCGACGAAGCCACTCTCGGGCCAACTGCTCGGAGGCGAGCTCCAGGTGTTCCCGGTGACCTCCATCGGATCACCCTTCCCGTTCAGCGGGTCCTCGGCGGAGTCTCGGTAGTCGACCTCCTCTCGATCCAGGCCCAATGGCGAAGCTTGGAGGCGGACGTGGCGCAATACGGAGGCCGCCCCGAAGAAGATCATGTTCACGCCCTTGCCCAGCGCAGTCTGCGCCGCCTCGCGTTCGCCGTACGACCAGGCCTCGTCGTGGCCCAGTGAGAACAGGACCCGATGTTGAAGGAGAGTGGCCGGGTTCTCCTGCACGGTGAGGTCGGTGCAATAGGTGACGTCGAGGCCGTTCTCCTCCGCGAACCGGACGATCGGGTACTCGTTCGACAAGAAGTCTGAGGCACCGTTGCCGTCCGAGTAGGGCCGATCGAACGAGACCACACGAGCTCGGTTGCACACCGGATAGGTATTCGAGCCGGGGGGGCACGGCCCTCGACCCTGATAGAAGGAGTAACCCCCGTAGGTGTTCCAGGCCTGCTCTGTGAAAGAACGGGCCATGACAAGGTAGGTCGCGTGACTCGACGGGTCCCAGATCGTGACTGGCACATATCCCTGCTGGCCACTGTTTCCGATCAGCTTCAGCAGATAGTCGCCCGAGACGAAGGCAGCCGTGATCGGGACTGCGAGAGAGCGCGACCAGTTGTCGCAACTGACCATGTTCGTAGCTGGACTGAGGGGGCACGGCGGCTGGACTTGGCCCGTCTCCACGGGCGAGCTCCAGATCTGACGTGCGCCCGCTCCCTGGTACCACCCCATTCGATATGCCACGACACGAAAGCTAGGAGCGGTAGTCGACACGTACAGAGCGACGTTCTCGCCGACGGTCGCATAGTTCAGGTCTGCGAAGCCCTCGATGTACCCGCTTCCACCGCCCTCGGAGATCTCCCAGGCAGTCGTGCCTGAACGCCTGTTCTCGGCGATGACAGAGGCCGACTCGACGCCGTTCGGGCCGAGGAACGTCCGAGCACCTGCACCACCATGGATCGAGGAGCCGCGCGACCGCCTCGACCCGCCGACCGTGTGAGAAGAATGCGTGTTTCTCTTTGCCGTGGTGTTCAGCCCACCGCAGCCGACCACCGTGGCGAGGAGCAACAAGAGCCCACCCACTATGCCGGTGGTCATCGGTGACCTCTGGCGTCGCCGCAGGGTCGCAGTTCTTCGAGCCTCGGTAGGCATGGGCGCCACCAGGCTGCCACGGTGTCACCAGCGACTGAAAGCTCACCCTCCCAGGTGAACGAGCGCTTACGCCTTCTCCTCGCCTTCCTCGCCATTGGAGGTGGTCGAGTCCAGCTCGACGAAGAAGGTGCTCCCTCTCCCCGGCACCGACTCGAAGTCGAGGCGCCCTCCCATGCTCTGTGTCAGCTCGCGCGACAACGAGAGCCCCACGCCGGTGCCTTCGACGGCGCTGAGCTCGGCGCCGAGCCGGTCAAACGGCTCGAAGACCCTCCAGAGGTCCTCTGGGCGGATGCCTCCGCCGGTGTCGGCCACCACCAGACGCGCTCGGTCAGACCCGGCGTCGTCGCACGTGACCACTACCCTCCCACCAGGTTGGTTGTACTTGACAGCGTTCGACAGGAGGTTCAGCAGCACCTGCAAGAGGCGTTGGCGGTCGGCTCTCACCCTGAGCACGGGCTCGGGGTCGATCTCGATGTGCAACGACACTCCTGTGCGCTCGGCGAGAGGCCGCGTCAGCTCGACCGCCTCGGAGGTGACCTCGAGCGCGGGCACGCTCGTCATGGACAGCTCGAGGTGGCCCGACTCGATGCGCGCTATGTCGAGGACCTCCTCTGTGAGGTCGAGCACGTGACGGCTGGCAGTGAGGATGTGGTCCACGCAGTCGGCCTGCTCCGGCGTCAGGTCTTCCATCCGCAGCAGCTGTGCGAAGGCGAGGACCGAGTTGAGCGGGGTACGCAGCTCGTGGCTCATACGCGTCAGGAACTCGCTCTTCGCGACGCTCGCGGCCTCGGCGGCTTCGAGCTGCAGGTCACGCCTGGCGAGCTCGCTCTCCATCGCACGCTGAGCCACTTCGGCGTCGGAGGGCGTGACTCGTGTGCTCGCCGTCGAAGACGGCGAATCGATAGCTCGGCCGTCGCTTCTCTTGTTCCCCAACCCAGCCGCCCCCTGCCTAGGACCGTCGCCTTCCGACCGGTACCGGCAGTCACACCGGCTCCTGTCACTACGGTATCGGACCATCGGCGTTGACAGGGCGTCGGCACGCCGTTGTTCGAACGCAGACTAGCCCTGGCGGTGCAACATCGGGACCAGTCCGAGACCTTTGGCATCGTCGAGCACCTGCTCGAATACCTCTGCAGCCGGGGCTATCTGCGAGATCATCTGCATGAAGCGCTCGGGCACGAGCTGGATGAACACACCGTCGGCCTCTGCCATGAGCGAGCCCTCGTGGTATATGGCGCCGCGAGCATGAACCTTGCGCCCCTGGTGGTCTGTGCAACGCGCTTCGAGCCGCAGCGGCGTGCGAAGCGGAGTCGGTCTGCGGTAGCGGATCGTGAGCGTGCCCGTCACGGCGGGGAACCCTGCTGCGATGATCGCCGCGCCAAGAATCTCGTCGAACACCATCGCAATGACCCCACCATGGACGCAGGCGGGCGGACCCTCGTACTGGTAGTCGAACCAAGCCATGCCGGCGAGCCCGCCCTCGACGCTCTCGACCACCACCGGAGGTGAGATCGGGTTGGCGAAGCCGACTACGGGGCTCGTCGGGAAGAACTCCTGCGGGTGGCCGGCAGGGTCGGGCTGAGACCTGCGGCGCCGACCGGGCCCGGCTCGATGCTCGAGGTCGTCGGCCACATCCGCCAACGTGACCGCCGCGGCATGGATGTCGGTTTCGGTGAGGTTGGCACCCACCATCGCGCTCGTGATGCGGCGCATGACAGCGGCGAGATCGAAGCGCGGATCGTATGGGTGCGGCTCCGCCACGACGGCACCCGCACGCGCAGGCACGCCCGATGAGATGCCGAAGTCCGAGATGCCGGGCCCGGAAGCTCCGCTGTCGGAGACACCGGGACCAGCAACCGGAGAGACAGAAGGGGCGTCGTCAGGACCACCGCGAGCAACCGAGTCCTGGTCTTTGGACCCGCCTTCGGGCGTCATCGGAGCCTGCGAAAAAGGGAATTCATGGCAATCGGCAAGCTAATGGCGCGTCGGGGTGGTCCGGTAATTCGACCTTTACGACGATCACGCAGCCGGGGTGGACGGCGAACTGGCGAGAACGAGGCTGCGCCAGTCGGCCAAGCGCGCTCGCACCTGGTCAGGGGTGAGCTGCAGCTGCTCGGTGGGTACCGAGTCGACGATCCGCCGCTGGGCAACGTAGTCCTGCGCGGCCGCCTGGAAGAGCGGCGTCCGCCATTCGATCAAGTCAGCTGGCGCGTCACCCAGGAAGCCGAAGAGCACCAGCGCGAACTCCACGTCCTTACCCGTAGGCGCGCGTCCAAAGTGCGCGGCTCGGGCGCACGCCACCGCCGAGCAGCCGCGCAGGGCATCCTCGACGCTTACGCCCGACGAGAGCTGGAGCTGCTCGAAGAACAGCTCTTGCGCGACGAGCAGCGCGTACCCCTGGTCGGGGCCCGGGACGCCGAGCCCGGGGCCCACTGGATGTTCGGGTGAGCGCAGCTCCGCGACGCGTCTCGCGCGCCAGCCGATCGGGGTCTGAGGGCTGTAGGCGGGACGAACCTTGTCCGCCTCGGCGATCGGGGCGTAACTGGGCTGAGTCATGACAGGTGGCCGGGTTCGATCATGAAGGGTGATTCAGCAATAGGCCGTAGACGATCGAGTCGAACAGCGCCTGCCAGGAAGCCTCGATTATGTTCTCCGACACCCCGATCGTCGTCCACGTCCGCTCGCCGTCGGTCGTGTCGATTAGCACCCGGGTTACCGCCGCGGTGGCCCGGGTGCTGTCGAGCACCCGCACCCGGTAGTCGGTGAGGTGGATCCTCTCCAGCGCAGGGAAATGAGAGTCGATCGCCCTGCGAAGGGCGGAGTCCAGCGCGTTCACCGGCCCGTTGCCCTGGGCTGTGGACAGGACTCTCGTACCTCCTACCACGACCCTCACGGTCGCCTCGGTCGTGTGACGTGTCGGGTCGTCGAAGCGGGAGGTGGCGTCGGGAACCGGCCGGTCCGAGCCCGGGGACGTGCTCCTCGAGGTGGCACCGTTCGTGCCGGCATTGCCGTTCGTCACGGCGTCGCAATCGGAGATGACCCGGAACGACTCGAGCTCGAAGAACTCCGGCTTCCACCCCGCCGCCCGCCGAAGCAGCAGCTCGAGCGAGCCGTCTGCCACCGCGAAGTGGTACCCGTGGTGCTCAAGCGTCTTCAGGGTGTCGAGCACTTCTTCCATCGCCTTCGAGTCCAGCTCGAGGCCGAGCTCGGTCGCCTTGAGCGCCACTGTCGAGCGACCCGCCATCTCCGAGACCACGAAGCGGGTGCCGTTGCCCACCGAGTCCGGCAGGACGTGCTCGTAGGTGTCACGTCGGCGCGCGATCGCGCTCGCATGAAGACCGGCCTTGTGCGCGAACGCCGCCGCGCCCACATAAGGCTGCTGCGGGTTCGGGGCGATGTTCACCAGCTCTGCTATGTGGTGCGACACTGGGGTGAGCCGCTCGAGGCGCTCGGGAGGGATCGTGCGCACCCCTAGCTTGAGGCTCAGATCCCCGATCACCACTGACAGGTCTGCGTTCCCGGTGCGTTCGCCGTAGCCGTTCATACAGCCCTGCACGTGGGTGGCCCCGGCTCGGACCGCTGCGATCGAGTTGGCGACCGCACAACCCGAGTCGTTGTGGAAGTGCACCCCGACCTGGCAGTCGAATTGCGAGACGACCGACGCCACGGCGTGCTCCACCTCGTGGGGAAGGCTTCCACCGTTCGTGTCGCACAGCACCAGGGTCTCGGCGCCGGCCTCTTGCGCCGCGCGAAGAGCGCGGATAGTGAACTCGGGATTCTCCCGGTAGCCGTCGAAGAAGTGCTCGGCGTCGTAGATCACTTCCTTGCCGTGCTGCTTGAGGAAACACACGGTATCGGAAATCAGCGTCAGGTTCAATTCGCTCGAGATGCCCAGGGCGCGCTTGACGTGGAGGTCCCACGATTTGCCGAAGATCGAGATGGCGGGCGTGTTCGCCTCCACCAGCGCGCGCACGTTGCGGTC